>JAAYLE010000107.1 GCA_012522085.1 Bacillota bacterium
GCCAATGGGGCTATGTACGAGGCAATACGGGAGGCCTTCGCCAGGGGGATGCCGATTTACGCCGAGGATGGGGGCTGCGTTTATCTTTGCCGCCAGATGATCGGGGCCGATGGCCAAGAACACCCTGGAGTGGGACTCATTCCCGCGCAAGCCTGCTTTGGGGATAGGCTCGCGGCCTTGGGGTATGTGGAGCCTGTTGCCCGGCGGGACAGCTTGCTCCTTAGGCAGGGTGAGCGGGTCCGGGGCCATGAATTCCGGTATTCCTACCTCCTGCCCGAGGAAGAGCCTTTCCCCTATGCTTATGAACTGCCAGGGGGAAGGATGGAGGGCTATGTTCAGGGAAATCTGTTAGCGAGTCAAATACATATCCATTTTGCCCAGGAGCCCGGATTGGTCGCCAACTTCCTGGCGGCTTGCCGGGGTCCGGCACAAAAGGAGGTATGATGCATGGACGCGATTGCCGCGTTGCAGAGTCGACGGAGCATCCGGACATTCCGGCCGGAGCCGGTGCCGAGGGAGTTGATCGAAAAGATCATCGACTGCGCTAGGCTTTCGCCAACGGCCCGCAATGCACAGCCGTGGGAGTTTGTGGTGGTGACCGAGGAGCAAAGTCGCCGCGGGATAGCTGACCTTACCGACTTTGGCCGCTTCATCGCCGAAGCGCCGGTCTGTGTTGCTGTCTTTTGCCGGGATTGCAAGTACTACATTGAAGATGGCAGTGCAGCAACGATGAGCATCCTCCTGGCCGCGCACGCGCTGGGCCTTGCCGCCTGTTGGGTGGCGGGTGACAAAAAGCACTATGCCAGGGAAGTGGGGAGCCTCCTTGGCGCACCCGATGACATGAAGCTAGTCGCGCTCATTCCCATCGGCTACAGCGATATGGCTCCCAAGCCCCGCAAGCGCTCCCTGGAGGATGTGCTTCACTGGGAGAAGTTCTAAGCACCGGCGGCCTTGGCTTGCCGTTCGGCGGGCCGGATCTTGCCTAGCATCTCCAATCCGTTGATGACCAGGCGGAAGCGGCAGTTTAGCATCTCCGCAGCCTGTTTGGACATTTCCATCCGGGTGAGGTAGATCTCAAAAAAGTCCATCACCTGGCATTGGGAGGTGTCGAAGGTTATATCCAGGGTGATGGTCCGCTCCTCCGGGTCGACCGTAAGGGCCGAATCGGTGATGGCCAGGTTGACCCGGTCGTGGATATCGGGGTTGGGCTTTCGCCTCCTGGCCCGGGTTCGATGGGCGTCGCTCTTGTCAGCCAAGATCAATGCCGCGGTGATGGGGGTGACGGGCAGGCCGATTTCCTCTTCGTGATTGGCGATGGCGGTGGTGATCTCGACAATGTCTTCCACGGGTACTCCTAACAGGCGGAGTTCGCAAAAAACGATGTTCGCACCGGTGGGTCCGTGGAACTTGCGGTTATGCATATTCCCGATGTCATGGAGGTAGCCGGCGATCGCACCCAGGTTCACCAGGCGCTCATCGTAACCTAAGGTCTCGAGGATGTAAGCGGTGGTCTTAGCTACGTAATTAACGTGCCGAGGCCCGTGTTCGGTGTAGCCCCGAGCCGCCAGATAAGCGTTGGCCTTGTGGATCATCAGCCTGAAGTTTTCGTTTCGGCGTACGTCGTCCAGGGTGATCATCTTTAAACCTCCTAGCTACCCCTAGTGTTATTATGATAACACGGACTAAGGGGTAAGGCAATTTGTTGTGCCAGGAGGCACACGGATCCTTTAACCGGAGGCATAGGGGGTCACAACGTCAAGGAGACGATTGCTATCAGTGGATCGGGAGGATTTCCTGTCCAGCTGGCCTTGCTATGGGGTTGGGATAGCAATA
>JAAYLE010000108.1 GCA_012522085.1 Bacillota bacterium
CTGCATGTACTTCCTTCTATTAGCGGTTCTTTCAAGCATTTCCATCACCATCTACATCTTACCACGAAGCAAAAACCTCCGCGACCCCTTAATCAGGGAGAACGCGGAGGTTTTTCGACAGTCTGAGAGGGGGCAAAGCCCCCTCGATCACCTCATTGCCCAACGGGGCAAGAACAGGACGATTTCCGGCACCAATGTGATGAGCAGCAAGGTGAGGAGCAAAGGGATGAGGAACGGCATGGTCGCCTTGACCATCCGGTCAAAGGAGATGTCGCCGATTCTGACCATAACGTAAAGAACCAGTCCAAAGGGCGGGGTTAGCAGTCCGATCATCAAGTTCAGGACCATGACGACGCCAAAGTGGATGGGATTGATGGCCAGCTGGCGCAGCATCGGGCTAAAGATCGGCGTCAGGATTAAGATGGCCACTACCGGCTCCATGAAGCAGCCGACCACCAGCAAGAAAACATTGACGATGAGCAAGAAAACCTTCGGATTATCGGTGATGGCAAACATCAATTTGGCGAAGTGGGCGGGCAGTCCCGATCGGACTAGGAGCCAGCCATAGACAAAGGCGCAAGATACGACGAAAGCCATCACCGCCGTATCCCGCATGGTCTCCCGCAAGATGACGGGGATCTCTCTTAAGGGCAGCTCCCGGTAGATGACTACCCCCACCAGCATCGCGTAAAGGACGGCGATCACCGATGCCTCCGTCGGTGTAAAAGCCCCCGTGTAAATGCCGCCCAGGATGATAACAGGGGTGAGCAGGGGAAGGACAGCTTCGCGGAAGGCGATTGCGATTTCCTTCAGGGTGGCCTTCTTGCCGGCCGGATAATCCCTCTTCTTGGCATAAAAGGAAACCATGATCATCAAGGTCAGACCCATGATGAGTCCGGGGATGAAGCCTGCAAGGAACAGGGAACCGACGGACACCCCGCCGACGACCCCATAGAAGACCATGGGAATGCTCGGCGGGATGATGGGGCCGATGGTTGACGAGGCGGCTGTGATCGCGCAGGAGAACTCATTATCGTAGCCTGCATCCCGCATTGCTTTCAGTTCGATGATGCCAAGGCCCGCCGCATCAGATACGGCTGCTCCCGACATGCCGGCAAAGACGATGCTGGCCAATACGTTGACGTGGCCAAGACCGCCCCGCCAGTGTCCAACTAAGGCGTTGGCAAAGCCGAAAATGCGAGTGGTGATGCCTCCGGTGTTCATCAGCTTGCCGGCAAAGATGAAGAAGGGGACGGCCAAGAGGGTGAAGTTGTTTACACCATAAAACATGCGCTGGGCGATAATCTCATACCGCAGGCTAAGGCCGCTTTCATAGAGCATGATAGCCAGGGAGGTAAGTCCCAGCGAAAAGGCAACGGGCACTCCGAGTAGAAAGAGAATGAGGAGCAGACCTAGGAAAAGGAACAGAGTCAACGTCAACCCACCTCCTCTAGCCTGGCAGTCTTGCTGGGCTTCTTGCCGAATAGGGCCCTAGTCCTGGCTGGGAGCCCCCGCAGGACGTAATAGACCATCAAAGTCATGCCGACGGGCAAAGCCAGGTAGACGTGGGCCATGGTCACCACGTTTGGCATGGTGGACGATGGAGCATCCCAGTTGATGCGGATCATGATCAACGATCCCATGAAAACAACTACGGCATAGATAATAATCGCCAGTTGGATGCAAAAGGAGATGGCCAGCTGCAGCTTGACGGGTAGTTTCTTGACCACGAAATCGATGGTTATGTGTTCATTGTCCCGCATGATCACCGCTGCACCGAGGAAGGTCAGCCAAACGTAAAGGAAACGGGCCGCTTCTTCCGTCCACATCAAAGGCCGTTGAAAGATGAAGCGGAGGATTACCTGCAGTGCGGTGACGATGAACATGATGACAAACACCGCTGTGGCAGCGTTTTCGACTAGTTCGTCGAACCGTTTCCTAAGCATCATGATTCGTCCTCCTAACAAAGGGATAAGGGGGGCAAGGCCCCCCTCACGAATTACTGGTTTTCTGCTTCGGCCAATACCTTCTCATAGAGCCCTTCCTTAAAGAATTCTCGGCCCAAACGCTCTAGGGTCGGAGCCAAGGCGGTTCTGAATTCATCGATGTCGACTTCGATGTAGGTGATGCCTTCCTCTTGCAGCTTGCGCAGCAGCTCCTCTTCGCCCTCTTCGACGAGCTTGTTGCCGTACTCGGCTGCCTCATCCATCGCCTGTTGAATCAGTTCCTGGTCCTCGGGGGAGAGGGAATTCCACCAACTGTCCGATGCTTGGAACTTGTAGACGGACAGGACGTGGTGGGTGCCGATAAGATATTTTTGCACCTCGTGGAACTTGGCGTTGTAGATGGTCTGCAAGGGGTTTTCCTGGGCTTCGACCATGCCCGTCTGCAGCGCGGTGAAAATCTCTGGGAAGGCGATGGGCATCGGCTGGGCGCCGAGGGCCTTCCAAGTCTCCATCCAAACGGTGTTCTCAGGCAGGCGCATCCGCAGTCCCTTGACATCTTCAGGCTTGTAGACGGGGCGATTGGAGGTCAAATAGCGTGGTCCCCTATCCATGACAGCGATGGTGCGGATGCCCTTCTTCACCCTGATCGCTTCGTTGACTTCCTGCCCGACTGGCCCTGACCAGACCCTGCGGACATGGTCCCGATCCTTCATCACATATGGAAGCTCAACGATGTAGTATTCGGGCGCGTAGAAAATCGCATCGGCTACCCCACAACAGGCCATTTCCAAAGCACC
>JAAYLE010000109.1 GCA_012522085.1 Bacillota bacterium
GAGCTTACTTCCAGGGCGTTCTTGCGTCTGGTGAGCTCCCGCGCTTTTCTGGCCGCCTCCCGGGCCCGAGCAGCCGCAACGGCCTTCTCGATGATCTTCCGAGCCTCCTGGGGGTTCTCCTCCAGGTACAGCCCGAGCCCCTCGGCCACCACCGACTCCACAACTCCCCGCACTTCGCTGTTGCCCAACTTGGTCTTAGTTTGGCCTTCGAACTGGGGGTCCGGTATTTTAACATTGACGATGGCGATGCAGCCTTCCCGGACATCTTCCCCGGACAGGTTGTCTTCGTTTTCCTTCAACAGTCCATTGCGCCTGGCATAATCATTTATCGTCCGGGTCAAGGCCGACCGAAACCCGCTCAGGTGGGTGCCCCCCTCCCGGGTGTGGATGTTGTTGCAATAGCTGAACACCGTCTCCACATAGCCCGTGGTGTACTGGAGGGCTACTTCCACATTGACCTGACCCACATCTTTTTGATAGTAAATGACTTCCCGGTTCACCGGGTCTTTGTTTTTCACCAAATGCTCCACAAAGGAGACGATGCCGCCTTGGTACTGCCAGATTCCACTGCGGCCGGTGTTTTGATCCCGAAACTCCAAGGTCACGCCTCTGTTCAAAAAGGCCAGTTCCCGCAAGCGGTAAATCACCACTTCGGGGTCAAAAACGATGGTCTCAAAGATCTCCGGATCGGGCCGGAAGGTGGTGGTTGTTCCGGTGGAGTCATCCTCGCCAACGACGGAGAGTTCCGTCAACTTCTTGCCCCGGCTGAACTCCTGCCGGTACACCTTCCCGTCCCGACGAACCTCCACCTGAAGAAAGGAAGAGAGGGCGTTGACAACAGCAATGCCCACCCCGTGCAGACCGCCAGAGACCTTATAGCCGCCGTTTTCCAAGCCAAACTTGCCGCCGGCGTGGAGGGTGGTCAACACAACTTCCACCGCTGGACGGTTCAGCTTCGGATGGAGATCCACAGGTATGCCCCGGCCATTGTCCCACACCGTCAGACTCCCATCCTCGTTGATGGTCACGATGATATGATCGCAAAAGCCGGCCAGGGCTTCATCGATGCTGTTGTCCAAAACTTCAAAGAATAGATGGTGCAAGCCACGACTGTCAGTGCTGCCTATATACATGCCCGGGCGGCGCCGGATGGCCTCGAGGCCTTCGAGCACCTGAATCTGTTCCGCACCGTATTTTCCCGGGTCTTGAACCTTGTCCATGCAGTGAGCCTCCATTCCTGCTGCGCAAGCTGAACAAGACGGGATTTCACACCGTGAAATCCCATTCGATCTTAGTATATGCCCCTTCCCCTGTCAACTTCCGGCGGCCAGGGGTCCTCCCCTCAAGGGAGCGAGATCCTTAGCCCTCTTGCTCAAAGTTGCCGCCGAGATGGACGAGAGGTATACCCCCCTGGTCGTCACGGTGACGGAGCTGGCCTGGTCTTCACAGATATTCATCACCAATCCCTCTTCCTCCGCGGCCTTCACAAAGGCCTTCGTATCGGGTGATGATGCGTCCCGTCCAACTTGGACGATGGCCACCACCTCATCCAAAGGTACAACAACGCAGCCGCCTAAATGCAAAAACAATCCTGTCCGCCTCCTTTTCCTTCTTTGCGTATGATGCCATCGGCGACGGAAAACACTTGGCCGTGGGCCAGCATCGGCATTAATGGGCTAAGACTCGTGGTCGTCAGCAAGAGCTGAACCCCTTCCGGCACGCCGGCAAAGAGTTGGGCCCTTCGTTCATCATCCAGCTCCGAGGCCACATCATCCAACAGCAGGACCGGGTACTCTCCGCTTTCCCGATGGATGTAATCCAGCTCCGCCAGCTTGCAGGCCAGAACGCAGCTTCGCTGCTGCCCCTGGGAAGCAAAGGACTTGGCTGGACGATCGGCGACCGTAAAGACCAGGTCATCCCGCTGGGGTCCAACAAGGGTCTGCCCCCGACGCAGCTCATCTTCCCGAAGGAGCTCTATCTGCCCATGGAAGATCCCTTCAACCTCATCCTCCCTCCATGGAGGATGCTCCCCTTCCCTGGCCCAAAAGGGCTGGTAGGCCAGGCCCATTTCTTCACCCTCCCCGGCGATGGTCCGGTAATGGGCGGCGGTAAAGCGAGACAGGACCTCGACGGCCTTTCGCCGGTACCGGATCACCGCACTTCCCAATTGGACCAGCTGCCCATCCCAAACGGGAAGGCTCTTTTTGTCCCTGCGTTCAAGCAGCTTGTTCCTTTGCCGCAGGACCTGGTTGTAGCGCTGCAGGTAGTGGCGGTAAAGGGGGCTGATCTGACAGATCTGCATGTCGAGATAACGGCGCCGAAGACCAGGGGACCCTTTGATCAGCTGCAGATCATCGGGGGTAAACATGACGATTTGGAAAAGGCCGAAAAGATCGCTAAGGCGCCGAAGCTCTGTCCCGTTGACTTTGATGCTCTTTCTCCCCGCGGTCGGAATTTGAGCTTCGATGGAGCGCTCCCCGCCCGCGGCAGTTATCTCGCCCCGGAGGAAGGCCCAGTCCCTCCCCCACCTGACCAGCTCCCCATCGCGGCTCACCCGGTGGGAGCGGCCGGTGGCCAGGAAATGGACGCCTTCCAGAAGATTAGTCTTGCCCTGGGCATTGGCCCCAACGATGATGTTCACCCCGGGGGAGAAGTCTATCTGCAAGGAGTCATAGTTGCGAAAGGACCTAGCCGTCAGGGTGGATATGTGCACTTAGCTCCATTCCTCTCCCCGTCCGACCAGGATGAAGGATCGCCCATCGGCCAGCTGCACCAAGTCCCCGGGAAGCAGCTGTCGGCCCCGTTGGTATTCCCGCTCCCCGTTGACGGACACTTCTCCCCTCGCGATCATCTCCTTTGCCTGGCCCCCCGTCTGGGCGGCCCCGACCCACTTCAGCAGCTGCTGGACTTTGATCCTATCGGTGTTGATCCTGACTCGCTCAGGCTCCAAGCCTATCTCCCCCCGTCTAACCCCGGACCGGCATTAATAGATAAAGATAATCATCCTCCCCAGGAATGCTAAGCACCATCGGCCCGGTCTCGCTGGTAAAGGCCATGCTCACCTCATCATGGTCGTCTAAGGCCTTAAGGGCCTCCGTGATGAGCCTTGCCTGGAAACTGATCTCGATGTCGGGCCCTTCTTGGCTCGCGGCAAGCTCATCAAATCCCCGGCCAACGTCTTTGCTTTGACAAAGAAGCTCCATGACGCCGCTCTTGAGGGCAAAATCCACCACCGCCGGCCCCTTGCGCACCACCAGACTGACCCTGTCGATGGCCTCTTCCAAGGCTTTGCGGCCCACCACCACTTTGGTAGGCATATCCTTCGGGAGCAGCATCCGATAATCGGGGAAGGTCGCCTCGAACAGTCGGGAGTAGAAAGCTGCCCCGCCCACCTTCATGGCTATTTGATTGTCCCCCACCGCGATCTCGACCGCCTCCGCCCCCTCAAAGGGCAAGAACCTGGCCAACTCCTGCAAGGCCCGAGCCGGCACCAAAACCCGCAGGGGCGGCAGATCAGGTGCACTGGCCCGCCGGACGGCCAAGCGGCTGCTGTCCGTGGCCACCAAGTGAAGCTGCCCATCTTGGACCTCAAAGAGAATGCCCCGCATGAAGGCACGCAGTTCATCGGCATCCGCGGTGGCAAAAGCCGTCTGCTTGATCATCGTCTTTAACAGTTCCTGATCCAAAGTCAGTCCTGTGAGGTAATCCCCGGCCGGCGGCTCGGGAAATTCCTCCCCGACGATCAGATGGAGGGTCATGTCCGCCCGGCCGCCCCGCACATGGAGGACCCCGGCATGATCATCCTGCTCTAGCTCCACCATTCCGTCGGGCAGACGGCGGGCAATGGCCGAAAAGTAGCGCCCTTCCACCAAGGCTTTCCCCTCGCGGCTAGTCTCCGCGGGAATGACATATTCTATCCTCATTTCCAGATCACACCCGGCAAGACGCAGCTCCCCAGGCATCGCCTCGAGCTGAATGCCCATCAGCGCCGGCCGGATGTCCCGGGTGCTTACGGCCCGCTCAACGATGCTGACCCCTCGCATCAAATCGTCCTGCCTGCAAATCACCTTCATGGAATAGCACCCTTTCTGATCATGGTTTTGCGGGGGAGTGTGGACAAGTCATCATCCTTAAATATATAGATAAGAGCAGTAGTCGCAGTAGTAAGGGCTGTGGATTTGTGGAAAAGGCCTTCGCCGCCACAGATGGCAAGGGTAAGTCGTGTCGAAAAAGGTGTGGAAAAATAGGTCCGTTATTCCACATCATCCACAAGTCTTGGGCTGCGCCTGGGCTGTCCACATCCCTCCCACATGGTATCCACAGCTTAAGGGCTGCTTAGGATCCGGATCAGTTCTTGCACCTCCGCGGCTAAAGAAGGGTCTTGCGTCAAATCATTGGCAATCTTATCGCAGGCGTGGATCACCGTGCTGTGATCCCGGCCGCCAAAATGGTCGCCAATTTGGGGGAGGGATGAGTCGGTCAGCTCGCGGCAAAGATACATGGCCACCTGACGGGGAAAGACGACGGCTTTCGTTCTTTTCTTGCTCTGTAGATCCGCCGTAGTGGCGCCGTAGTACTCCGCAACGACCTCTTGGATGCGGGCGATGGTGGGGGGCCGCTTCTCGTGGGAGGGCAGGATATCCTTCAAGGCATCTTGAGCAAGATCCAAGGTGATGGCCTGGCCGTGCAGGGAAGCGAAAGCCGTCACCCGATTCAAGGCGCCCTCCAGCTCCCGGATGTTCGATTCGACTTTAGATGCGATGTAGGATAAGGTTTCATCGTCGATGGCGATCTCATCGGCTTGGGCTTTCTGTTTCAGGATGGCGATGCGGGTTTCCACATCGGGTGGCTGGATATCGGCGGTCAGACCCCACTCGAAGCGGGAGCGGAGCCGTTCCTCAAGGGTGGGGATGTCCTTGGGCGATCGATCGCTGGTGATGACGATCTGCTTGCTCGCCTCATACAACGAGTTGAAGGTATGGAAAAACTCCTCCTGGGTCGATTCTTTCCCGGCGACGAATTGGATGTCGTCGATGAGGAGGATGTCCGCGTTTCTGTACTTGCCCCGAAACTCTTGCATCGACTTGCGGGCGATCGCGCTGATAAGGTCATTAGTGAAAGTCTCCGATGAGACGTAGACTACCCGCAGGTGGGGATGATGGGTGTGGGCGTAGTGGCCGATGGCCTGCATCAGATGGGTCTTGCCAAGGCCGACGCCCCCATAGAGGAACAAGGGGTTGTAAGCCCGGGCCGGGGCTTCCGCAACGGCCAAGGAGGCGGCGTGGGCGAAGCGATTGCCGTTGCCGACAACGAAAGTGTCAAAGGTATACTTGGGGTTTAAGGCCGCGGGGGCCGCCTCCGGCGCCGCTTTTGGCGCGCTGGGGGGTGCTCCTTCGGCCTTGGGGACGACGAGGACGATCTCCCAGGCATCTCCCACCACCTGCTGGAGGGCGCTTTGCAGATCCTCCTTGTAGCGGGCCTCAACCCAGTCCCGGGCAAAGTCGTTGGGCACCTCGACGGTGAGGCGCCCGTCGCTGAAGGAACAAGCCCTGGTGCCCTTGAGCCAGGTGTCAAAACTAGGCTTGGGCAAGTCCTGCCTAAGGAGGCTGAGGGTCTTTTCCCAGATCAAGTCAAGCTGTTCAATCATCTTGCTACCTCCTAAGGTGGCGAGCGGCGATGTCAACGATCGGTGCCCAGCAGGGCTGCCAACAGCGCCCCTCCTGCGGGAGTGAGCACCCGTTTGCCGTTGGGTTTGGACTCTAACAGACCGAGTTCTTCAAGATAGACAAGGTCGCGATAGGCGGTGCTCAGGCTGATGCCTGCTTTGCGGGCCACCGATGACGGCCCGATCTCTTCGTGCTCCGCGAGCAGAATAAACACCTCTTCCTGGCGACGCGAAAGCCCCGCCGCCGCGGCTGCGGGGTGCAGGCAGGGTGCATCGGCGCCATCGTCAATGATGCGGGTACTATATTCGGTTTGGTCCGTTCCATCTCCTGCCGGAACTTGGGCCGGCGGGACAGACTTTTCCACAGGGTCCACGCATAGGGTGACCACCGCTCCCCCGCTCAAATTGTCATCGATGTCCAGGATCCCCCCCAAGGCCTGGAGAGCCTCCTGGGCCACCGGCAGGCCCGACCCGACCCCTTTGATATATTTCTTGATTTGGCCCTGGGCGCTCGAGTAGCCCGGGATGAGGGCCTTGTCCTTATCGGGGATGCCTGTGCCCCCATCGGCGATGCGAATAGTGTTGCCGTCAGGGGAGATGCTAATGGTGATTTCTTGAAAAGCGGCATGGATGAGGTTTTCCACCACTTCTTTCAGCGCGGTGAAAGGAATGCGGCCCCCCTTTTCCTGCGCGAGGGAATAGGTGGTGGCTGCCAGCTCATCCATGAATTCTTCGACTTTGCTTCCCTGGACTTCAACGAGGCGGGGGGCAACCCCCGGAGAGTCATAGACAGCCAGCCGCGCTGACAGCCGCCTGGGCAAGGGGCGGCGGGAAGGATCGGTTGATCGACGGAAAAGTGAAGCGAGAAAGCCCATGACCTCCCTACTTTCTGAGGGCCTAGCGCGGACTGGTTTGTGAAAAACCCGACAAAGTTATCCACAAGGGCTGCCCTGGTTTTGTGGACAACTCTTGAAAAAGGCGAAAAACCCCTTCAACACGGCGCTGGCAAAGCTGACCATCTGGGCGGGAAGGGCGGCTGTGGAAAGATAACCCCGGCGATAATCCACAGTATACACAGGTTTTCCACAGGTGGTGGAAAAGGGACCTGCTCCCCGCGGCGTCCGGAAGAAAGGGGGAATATCCACACGGTGTGCGACCATATCCGTTGCCCTCCTGGTGGTGAGGACGGGGACCTTAGTCCCAGGAAAAGTACTGAAATAGCCACATCGGCGCTGTGCATAACTCTCATCCACAGGGGAAAAGCACGCCCCTGTGGGCGATTGGACATTATCCACAAAGTTGTCCACATTGTGTGGAAAACCCTTCAGGCCCCCCGCAGCAGGGGTGAAAAGGGACTTGGAAAAGATGACAGGCGAGGAATTTTCCACAACTGCTTTCATGGTACTATGATCCTGGCGATCTAGTCAAGGGAAGGGCCCCGGAGAGGAGAAGGAGGGGTGAAAAAGGGTAAAAAAAGCCGGGTGAATGCCATTGCTTGACATGGTTAGAAGCCGTGGGCTATAATCGTAATGGCATTTTGGCTAATTGGCGTTGAAGGGGGTGGGGCTGGGTGAAAAGGACTTTCCAGCCTAATATAAGGAAGCGGAAAAAAACCCACGGGTTCCGAGCCCGCATGGCCACGCCCGGTGGGCGGCGGGTCCTGAAGCGGCGGCGGGCTAGGGGACGCAGGCGCCTGTGCGCATAGGACCGTGGGCCTGCCGAGGGAAATGCGGCTTCGCCGCGGAGCAGATTATCGTCGGGCCTTCGCGTACGGTCGGCGGAAGGCGAATCGACTCCTGACCTTGTATTACTTAAAGAATGATCAGCGTGTCAGCCGCGTCGGCCTGGTCTTGGGCCGGCGGGTTGGCAATGCGGTGCAGCGCAATAAAGTCCGACGCCGGCTGCAAGAGATACTGCGGGGACGCTGGAACGAGATAAAGGATGGAAGGGATTTGGTCCTGGTCGTGCGCAAGGAAGCGAAGGACGCGGACTTCCGGCAGTTGGCGCAGGCGGTAGCCGATTTGACGGCGCGCGCAGGGCTGACAAAGGGTGACCAAGATGGGATGGATGACGGGTCTTTGGAGGTTGATGGGGGGCGGCCTTAAGGCGCTGCTCCTGGGGACGCTTGATTTGTATCAGCGGTTGATTTCCCCCCTAAAGCCGAGGACCTGTCGTTTTTATCCCACCTGTTCAGACTACGCGAAGCAGGCTATCATTAAATATGGTCCCTGGCGGGGGATGGGCAAGACCGCGCGGCGACTCTTGCGCTGCCACCCATTTCATCCAGGAGGCTACGATCCGGTTGACTGAGGCGGCATGAAGGCGGAATGGAGGCGATGGGTTGCAAATCTTCGACTATTTGGCAAGAGGGCTGGAATGGCTGCTTGAATATTTCGTCGGCCTGACGGGCAATGGCGGGCTCGCTATTTTACTTCTAACCGTCGTGATCAGAATCGTGCTGTATCCGCTGTTTACCAGTCAAACCCGCAGCATGGCCGCCATGAAGGAACTGCAGCCGGAAATGATGGCCTTGCAGAAAAAGTATAAGGACAATCCCCAGGAGTACCAGCGCAGGGTCATGGAGCTGTACAAGAAGCACAAGATCAACCCCTTTGGGGGCTGTCTGCCGATGTTGGTCCAGCTGCCTGTACTTTGGGCCTTATTTCGCGTTCTGCGTTCCTTTCCCTTTGGTGATGAGCCTTTCTTGTGGGTGACGGGCGGACTGGGCCAGCCCGATCCTCTCTACATACTGCCGATTTTGTCGGCCGTGACCACCTATGCCCAAATGATGCAAACCAATCCCGATCCCTCGCAGAAGACCATGATGATGGTGATGCCGGCCATGATTGGCTGGGTCAGCATAAAATTTCCCGCGGGCCTCGTGCTGTACTGGGTCATCAGCAACCTTTTTTCCATAGGCCAGCAGTATCTCATCACCAGACAAGAACAGGGGCGGGTGAAGGAGGAAGACAAGGATGCGGACGGTGGAGGCGACAGGTAGGACCATCGAAGAAGCTGTAGCGGCCGCCCTGGCCGAGCTAGAGGCTGATCGGTCCCAGGTTGAAATTGAAGTCCTCGATGAAGGGACGAAAGGATTATTCGGAATCATCGGGTCAAAACAGGCCCGGGTGCGGGTGACCAGGGTAGTCACCCCTGAGGATAAAGCCCGGAGAGTGGCCTCTTGGCTAGAAGAGGCGGCCCGCCTGATGGGAGTCGACGCGGAGGCCAGCTGGCAGATGGAAGACGAATCCATCCGCGTGAACTTGAGTGGCGAAGGCCTTGGCCTGCTGATTGGTCGACGGGGTCAGACCCTCGATGCCTTGCAGTACCTGGCGGGCATGGTTGGCAACAAGGACGGCGGCCCGTGGCTGCGGGTCCTGGTCGATGCCGAGGGCTATCGGGAGCGCCGGGAGGAATCCTTGCGGGGCCTCGCCCTGCGGTCGGCGGATAAGGCCCGTCGGAACGGACGCCGGGTGGTGCTCGAGCCGATGAATGCCCATGAGCGGCGGATCATCCATATCTCCCTCCAAGATGAAGAGGGAGTCAGCACCTACAGCGAAGGGGTCGAACCTTACCGACGGGTGGTGATCTCTCCCCGGTGACTTTTCGGGGGTTCTTTTCGGGAAAAAACTCGTTTCATGGCGAGTTCCTTGTCGATCACTTAGAGAGGCACGCTGTCCCAGGAAGCGTGCTTTTTGCATCCGGTAAAAAGGGGGAAAAGGGAGAAAAATGATGGGTGTGGGGGATACCATCGCGGCAGTGGCGACTCCTCCCGGCGAAGGCGGCATCGGGATCATCCGCGTCAGCGGGCCCGACAGTATTCAGATCGTGGAAAGGATTTTTCATGGGAAAAAGCCCCTTTCCCAAGGAAGAAACCGGGAGATGCAGTACGGCCTCATCAAGGATGGGGAAGGCCAAGCCATCGATGAGGTCCTGGCTGTAGTCATGGGGGCCCCGAGGAGCTACACCAGGGAAGATGTGGTGGAAATTCACTGCCACGGCGGGATGGCGCCCCTGCGGCGGATCCTGGAATTGGTCCTGGCGGGAGGGGCGCGCCTGGCCGAGCCTGGCGAGTTTACCAAGCGCGCTTTCCTCAACGGCCGGCTGGATCTTTCCCAGGCGGAAGCCGTCATGGATGTGATTCGGGCCCACAGCGATCGGGGGCTGCAGCTGGCGATAGATCAGCTGCGGGGGACCTTGGGCCGGCGGGTGACGGCCCTTAGGGGGGATCTCTTAGGGGTGCTGGCGGAGCTGGAAGCCCGGCTCGATTTCCCTGAAGAAGACATCCCGCTGGCCGATCGGGAAAGGACAGCCCGCATCCTGAAGGAGTGCGCCGCCCGCATCGCCGATTTGCTGGCCGGCTTTAAGGGCGGACGGGCCCTGCGGGAAGGCGTCCGCACAGTCATTGTGGGCCGGCCTAATGTGGGCAAGTCCACCCTGCTCAACACCCTCCTCGGCGAGGACCGGGCCATCGTCACCTCGATTCCCGGAACGACCCGGGATGTGATCGAAGAGGTGATCCTCATTGCCGGAGTGCCGGTCCGTCTAGTTGATACCGCTGGGATCCGCCAAGGGCTCGATGAAGCTGAGCGGCTGGGGGTGGAGCGCAGTCGGCAGCAGGCTGCCCGGGCGGACCTGATCCTGTTGGTGATCGATGGCTCCGTCCCCCTGGAGGAAGAGGACTGGCTCCTGATGGGGGAAGCGGCGGGCCGTGAGGCCATCGTCCTGATCAATAAAGGGGATCTGCCCCAAAGGACCTTGCCGGAAGATGTCAAGGCCCACCTTCCCTGCGCTCCCCTTTTGAAGGTGAGCCTCAAAGAGGGCTGGGGCCTTGATGAGCTGAAAAAGACCATCTATGATCAGGTTGTGGGGCAGGGCCTGGAGGGGGTCATGGTGGCCAACCTGCGCCACGCAAAGGCCCTCGAGGAAGCCTTGGCGGCGGTGAAGGGGGCCGCCGAGGCTCTCGATCGGGGCCTTTCCGATGAGCTGATTTGCGTCGATGTGCGGGCGGCGTTGACGGCCCTCGGCAAGATAACCGGGGAGAGCGTCGATGGGGACCTGCTCGATGAGATCTTTAGCCGCTTTTGCCTTGGCAAGTAGAGGTGACCGGGATGGTTTACGATGTGATCGTCATCGGCGGTGGACATGCGGGGTGTGAAGGGGCCTTGGCCGCAAGTCGCCTGGGGTGCCGCACCTTGATGTTGACCATAAAATATGAGGATATCGCCTTGATGCCTTGCAACCCATCCCTGGGGGGGCCGGGCAAGGGGCAGCTGATCCGGGAGCTTGACGCCCTGGGGGGCGAGATGGCTCGGAATATCGATCAGGAATACATGCAAATGAGGCTCTTGAATCGGGGCAAGGGGCCTGCCGTCAGGGCCCTCAGGGCTCAGGCGGACCTGGCCGGCTATCAGCGGCGGATGCGCCGCGTGGTGAGGAGCCAGGCGGACTTGGAAGTGGCCGAGGGGAAGGTGACCGATCTTTACGGCGGTCCCCCGTGGATTGTCGAGACGGCCGATGGCGCCCGGTACGAGGGGAGATGCGTGATCGTCGCCACCGGCACCCATCTGCGGGCGGAGATCCACCGGGGTGATGAGCGCTTTGCCCCGGAAGGATCTTCCGATCTGACGACAGCCCTGGAAAGGCTGGGCCTGCGGACCATTCGGCTGAAAACGGGGACTTCTCCCAGGGTTGACGGGCGGACGATCGATTACAGCAAAATGCAGATCCAGCCGGGGGAAGATCTTAGGGAAGGATTTTCCTTCGACGGGGAGCTGCCCCGCAAACGGCAAGCCCCCTGCTATCTCACCTACACCACCGAAGCCACCGAGGCATTGGTCCTGGAAAACCTGAACCGGGCTTCCCTCTTTAGCGGCGCCATCGTCGGGGTCGGCCCCCGCTACTGTCCCTCCATCGAGATCAAAATGCATCGGTTTGCCGGGAGGCGCCAGCAGGTCTTCATCGAGCCTTTAGGATGGCAGACGCCCACTGTGTACCTCGCCGGCGTTTCCACGAGCCTTCCCCGGGAAATCCAGGAAAAGCTCTTGGCCACCATCCCGGGCCTGGAGAAAGCCAGGATCACTGCCTTCGGGTATGCCATCGAGTACGATTCCCTCGAGTGGGGCCAGCTCGGGTCCACCTTACAGATCAAGGATAGGGACGGGTTGTTCTTTGCCGGGCAGATCAACGGCACCTCCGGGTACGAAGAAGCTGCAGTCCAGGGGCTCATAGCCGGCATCAACGCAGCTGCGAAGGTGAAAGGGGAAGAGCCCTTGATCCTGGGTCGCGATGAGGCCTACATTGGGGTGTTGATCGACGATCTGGTGACGAAGGAGCTCGATGAGCCCTACCGGATGCTCACGGCCCGGGTCGAGTATCGCCTCTCCCTGCGTCAGGACAACGCGGATTGGCGGCTGATGGAAGTTGGCCACCGTCGCGGGTTGATCGATGGGGAGCGCCTGGCGCGAATGCAAAGGCGTTGGGAGATGGTCTGGGCCGCGAAGGAGCACCTAGAGGAAGCGGCCGTCTCGCCGCGGCAGGAGGTGCAAGAGATCCTGACAGCAGCCGGGACGAGCCCCCTGGCGGAACCGGCGACCCTAGCGGAGATCCTGCGCCGGCAAGATGTAGACTACGGACTCATTGTCAAGCTGGGAGGGAGGCCCCTGCCCCCTGAGATCGCGGCCTTGGTGGAAGTGGAAGTGAAATACGCGGGGTACTTGGCCAAGGAGAAAAAGGCCGTTGAGCGTTTTCGGCGGCTAGAGGGGATGATGCTCCCGGAAAACTGGGACTACGCTTCGATTACGGGACTTTCCCAGGAGGCCAAAGAGAAGCTGAGCCGGGCCCGTCCCAGGTCTTTAGGGCAGGCAGCCCGGATCGGGGGCGTCAGCCCCGCAGACATGAGCGTGTTAATGGTAGCCTTGCACCGGGAGAGGGGAATGAAAAGTTGACGGAAGCAGCCTTGCGGGAAATCCTGCGGGAGGGCCTAGCCACCTGGGGGCTGAGCCTGACCGAAAGTCAAGAAGAACTTATGATTGCCTTCCTCGAGGATCTGGGCGCCGCGAACCAGCGGATGAACCTGACGGCCATCACCGACCCGGAGGAGATGGCCGTCAAACATATCCTCGACTCGTTAGCCGCGGCGTTGGCGGTCGATCTGGAAGAGGGGAAGACCCTCGTGGACGTGGGGAGCGGAGGAGGCCTGCCGGGGATTCCCCTGAAGATCTTCCAGCCGGGATTGGAGCTTACCCTCATGGAGGCTTCGCGGAAGAAGGCCGAGTTTCTCGAGGCTGTCTGTAAGCGCCTCTTTCCCGACGGGTGGCAAGTGATCTGGAGTCGGGCGGAGGATGCGGGCCGAGGATCATGGCGGGAGAGTTTCGATTTGGTCACCGCCCGGGCGGTGGCCTCCATGCGGGTCCTGGCCGAGTATTGCCTCCCCTTGGCCCGGGTAGGAGGAGTGTTCCTCGCCCTAAAGGGGCCCGAGGGAGCGAAGGAGCTGGACGATGCGGCTCGGGCCATCGAAGTATTGGGGGGGCAGGTGGAAAAGACGGTTCCCGTCCTCCTGCCCAAGGGCGCTGGAGAAAGGCTCCTGATCGCCATCAGAAAGAAGAGCGCGACACCGGCGAACTACCCGCGCCGGGCCGGCATCCCGCAGAAAAGACCCCTCTAGCTCCCCTCCGGGGAGGAAGAATTGCCCCTGGAGAAGAACTTCTTACCGATCGGCAGGGCCCTCGGGAATGGGCCAAGAGGAAAGGGGTGGATAGGGTGAAGCTGACGGATCTGCTCCGGGCCCGTTCGGTTAAGGAGGACAGAGAGGATGCCGCGCCCCCGCTGGAGATGGAAGGGAAGGTCCAGTGGCGAGAGGAGATCGTCGCCGTTCCCATTGAAGAGATTAGACCAAGCCCTTATCAGCCCCGGAAGCGGATCGATCAAGGGAAGATAGAAGAGCTGGCCGCATCCATCGCAGAGCATGGGCTCCTTCATCCGGTGGTGGTCCGGATGATAGAGGGCGGATACGAACTGGTGGTCGGGGAACGGCGCTGGCGTGCTTGCCAGCGGTTAGGATGGCGGTCGATCCCCGCGGTGGTAAGGACGCTATCGGAGCAAGCGGCCGCGGAGCTGGCCCTGATCGAGAATTTGCAGCGGAAGGATTTGGACTTCTTCGAAGAGGCCGAAGGTTATCAGCGCCTCATCACCGAGTTTGACTTGACCCAGGAAGAACTGGCCCGGCGGGTCGGCTGCTCCCAATCGGCCATTGCGAACAAGCTGCGGCTATTGCGCCTCCACCCGCAGGTCCGGGAGGCGATTATTTCCCGGGAAATAATTTCCGAAAGACACGCCCGGGCCCTCCTGCGCCTTGAATCCCCCGGAGAACAACTGGCGATGATCGAGCGGATCGCTAAGGAGGAGCTTAGCGTCAAGAAGGTGGAGCAGCTCATCGCCGCGCGGGAAGGGAAAGAGAGGAGCAAGGGGCAAAGGTGGATCGGCGTCATGAAGGATGTGCGTCCCTTCATGAACAGCCTGAGGAAGTTGACAGGCCAGCTTGAGCGGGCGGGACTGGCGGTGACCATTGAAGAGGAGTCCAAAGGGCGGGATGAAGTCGTCATCCAGATTCGCATCGGGCGGCGGAGCAGAGACTCAGAGGAAGGGCGGGAGTAGGTAAGATGGCCAAAGTCTTGGTGGTAGTGAACCAGAAGGGCGGAGTAGGCAAGAGCACGACGGCGGTCAATTTGGGGGCCTACCTGGCCGATGCTGGGAAGAAGGTGCTGCTCATCGATGCGGATCCCCAGGGCAACGCGACTAGCGGGCTGGGCATCAACAAAGCTGAAGTTGAAGAGTGTATGTACAGCGTGTTGATTGAGGGGCGGCCCCTGGAGGAGATCCTCCTGCCCAGTCCGGTAGAAGGATTGAAGGTGGCGCCCGCGACTATCGAGCTGGCCGGCGCCGAGGTGGAGCTGGTTTCCGTCATTTCCCGGGAGTTTCGGCTGCGCAAGGCCATCGCCGGGGTCCGGGAGAAGTACGACTACATTCTCATCGATGCGCCCCCATCCCTTGGTCTGCTCACCATCAATGGGCTCACGGCGGCCGACGGGGCACTGGTGCCGATTCAATGTGAGTATTACGCCCTGGAGGGCCTGAGCCAGCTGCTGCGGACCATTGAGCTGGTGCGGGAGCACTTAAATCCCGGTCTGCAGATTGAGGGAGTGTTGATGACCATGTATGACGCCCGGACCAACTTGTCCCAGCAGGTGGTCGAGGAGATCAGGGGGGTATTCGGCGATAAGGTCTATCAGGCGGTCATCCCCCGGAATGTGCGGCTCAGTGAGGCGCCCAGTTTTGGGCTGCCCATCATCAAGTACGATGCCAAGTCCAAAGGGGCCGAGGCCTACCGGCGGCTGGCGGAAGAGGTGATGGCGGGATGAGCAGACAAGCCCTGGGAAAGGGTCTGCGGGCTTTAATGGGAACAGGAGAGCAAGTCCGGGAGCAGGTGCAGCAGATTCAGCTAGACGAGATCCGGCCTAATCCCTTCCAGCCGCGGCGGACTTTCGATGAGGCCAGCCTGGAGGAGCTGAGCGATTCCATTCGGCGCCAGGGGGTCTTGCAGCCGGTAGTCGTGCGGCCCATGGGGGATTCGTATGAGCTAATCGTGGGCGAACGGCGGTGGCGGGCCTCGGCCAAGGCTGGACTGAAAGAGATCCCGGCCATCGTCCGGCACGTGAGCGACGAGGAAATGATGGCCCAGGCCCTGGTGGAGAATATCCAGCGGGAGGATCTCAATCCCATCGAAGAGGCCCACGCCTATCGGCAGCTGATGCAGCTTGCCGGTTTGACCCAGGAGGAGTTGGCCGCCATGGTGGGGAAGAAGCGTCCCACAGTGGCTAATTCCCTGCGCCTCTTGTCCCTCACGGCCGAAGTGCAGGGGATGGTCCTAGAGGGAAAGCTCAGCGCAGGACACGCCAAGGTCCTCCTCAGTCTGGAGGGCAAAGAACAGGTGAAGGCGGCCCTCCAGGTAGTCGAGGAAGGCCTGTCGGTCCGGGAGACGGAGCGCCTTGTGCAGAGTCTGATGAAGAAAAAGGTTCCACGTGGAACAACGAAGAAACAAAGTTCCTTGAGTCCCCAATTGGCCCAGGTGGAGAGCCTGCTGCAAGAGGCTTTGGGAACCCGGGTGCGCATCAAGCCCCGGAGCAAATCCGGCGGCAGGATTGAGATCGAGTATTACACCAGTGAGGACATCAACCGGATCGTGAGTAGTCTCCTCAGAGAATGAAGGACTGTTAACGCAGGAGGACAGCGATGGAAGATGCAGGGATCGGTCGCAGGAGGCTAGCCCCAGGTTCTGTCGTCATCCTTGAAACCGACTCCCCCCTTTACCGGGGTACATATAAATGCCAGGTCCTGGAGGAAAGCTACAAGATGATGCGGGTCAGCGTTCCTGAAGAAGGAGGCCGCCTGGCGCTGATCGCCTCCGGGACCGGGGTGCGGGTGCGGTCCCCTGAGTCGGATGACCTCCTCTTTCAGGGAGTCGTCTTGGCCCGCAAGAGCGGAGCCGAGCGCTGCCTAGTCCTGGTCACCCCCGATCTTTACCCCGCGGCATTGGAGCAGCTGCCCCCTGCCCCTGAAGAAGAGCCAAAGACCTTGTCCCGGCTCGTCGCCGTCACCAGCGGCAAGGGGGGAGTGGGCAAGACGGTGCTGGCGGTGAACCTGGCGGTGGCCTTGGCCGAGCTGGGCAAGAAGGTCTGCATCGTCGATGGGGATTTGGGCACCGCCAATGTTGACGTCTTGCTCAATTTGATGCCCAAGCACAACCTTGCCCACATAGTGGATGGGACGATGGGCGCTTTAGAGGTACTGGTGGACGGTCCTGGAGGGACAAAAGTACTGCCGGGGGCGTCGGGGCTGGCGGAACTAGCGGCCCTTGGAGGGCATCAGATCCAGCAGCTGTTAGAGGGGCTAAGCCCCCTCGATGCCATCATGGACTTCATCCTGTTGGATACCGGGGCTGGACTGGGGAGGAGGGTGACGGATCTGTTGGGGGCGGTCCCCCAGGCCATCCTGGTTACAACCCCGGAGCCCCACGCCATCACCGATGCCTATGCCCTGATGAAGGTTCTGCGGAACCTAGGGGGAAAGACGGAGCTTCTGCTCGTGATCAATATGGCGGAAAACAGGCGGGAGGCCGAGCTCATAGCCGATAAGATGCGGTTTGCCGCGAAGGAGTTTCTGGATTATGAATTGCAATATCTAGGGTTTGTGCCGACGGACCCCGCAGTGCCCCGGGCGGTCCGCCGCCAGGTGGACGTTTTGACGGGCTATGGCCGGTCCCGGGCGGCGGGGGAGATAAGGCGGCTGGCCGGCAGGCTCGCCCACATGCAAGTTGATTCCGGCGGCGAAACAGGACTCGTTGGCCTAATCAGGCGCATCCACGGGCGGCTGACCAACAGCACGCGCGACTCCTAGCCCTGGATGCGGTGGAGGTGCTCGCAGGATATATGTATGAAGCTAATGTGCGCAGCCTCTTGGAAGAAGTGAGGGCCGGACGGCTGGCAGTCGATGCGGCCGTGGAGAGGCTGCGTTTCCTTCCTTATGAAGAGCTGGGCTTTGCCAAGATCGACCACCACCGGGTGATCCGCAAGGGGTTTCCTGAGGTGGTTTTCTGCCTCGGCAAGACCCCGGCCCAAGTCCAGTCTATTTGCCAGCGCCTGGCGGCGGATAATCCCATCGTCCTGGCCACCCGGGCCGATGAAAAGAAGTATCAGGCCGTCCGGGAGGTCCTGCCTCAGGCCAAGTATTACCCCGAAGCGAGGATCATCCTGGTAGGGGAAGAGCCAACGCCTTCATATCCCGGGCGGATCGCTGTGCTGACCGCGGGGACCGCGGATGTGCCCGTGGCCGAAGAGGCGGCGGTGACGGCCTGGGCCATGGGCCATCGGGTGGATCGGATTTATGATGTGGGGGTGGCCGGCCTGCATCGCCTTCTCTCCCGCCGGGAGGAGCTGCGCGGGGCCAATGTGCTCATCGTCGTCGCCGGCATGGAAGGGGCTCTCGCCAGCGTCGTCGGGGGACTAGTGGACAAGCCCATCATTGCCGTGCCCACCAGCATCGGCTACGGGGCCCATCTTGACGGCTTGGCGCCCCTGCTCACCATGCTGAACAGCTGCGCCTCCGGGGTGGCCGTGGTCAACATCGACAACGGGTTTGGCGCCGGGTATATGGCGGCCATCATCAACCGCCTCGCTGCCGGTGGAGGGAGCGAGAAGGAGCATGGAGGATGAAGAGATGACCATTGTTTACGCCCATTGTTTCAGCGGCGCCAGCGGCGACATGTTCCTCGGGGCCATCGTCGATGCGGGGGTCGATCCTGAGGCTTTGCGGGAGGAGCTGGCCAAGGTGCCCATCGACGGCTATCGTCTGTCTTTCAGTCCCGTTCGCCGCCGGGGTCTGGCCGGGACCAAGTGCACGGTGGAGGTGACGGAGGACCAGCCGGAGCGGGACTATCAGGACATAGTCGCCATCATTGACAACAGCACTCTGCCCGGGGAGGACAAGGCCAAGATTAAGGCTATCTTCAAGAACCTTGGTGAGGCGGAGGCCAAAGCCCACGGGCGCAGTCTAGACCATATACATTTCCACGAAGTGGGGGCGGTGGATTCCATCGTCGACGTGGTCGGGGCCGTGGTGGGACTGCGGCTGTTGGGGGCACAGACCCTGGAAGCATCTCCCCTCCATGTGGGGAGCGGCTTTGTCCACTGTCAGCACGGCACCATCCCCGTTCCGGCCCCCGCGACCGTTGAGCTCCTGAAAGGGATCCCCATCTACAGCCGGGGGATTGAGGGTGAGCTCGTCACCCCGACGGGGGCGGCGATCCTGGCCACTTTGGCGGGCCGCTTCGGCCCCTATCCCCAGATGAAGGTGGCGAAGGTGGGCTACGGGGCGGGGAGCAGGGAACTGGAGATCCCCAACCTCCTGCGGCTGGTGGTGGGCGCGAAAGTCCAAGGGGAAGGGGACTGGGTGCGGATCCTGGAGGCCAACATCGATGATATGAATCCGGAGCTTTACGAGCACGTCATCGACGAGCTGTTGGCCAAAGGGGCCCTGGATGTGTATCTGACCCCGGTGATCATGAAAAAATCCAGGCCTGGGGTGCTGCTCACGGTCATCAGTCCTTTGCACCTGGAGGAGGCGCTGCGGGATTGCATCTTTGCCCAAACGACGACTATTGGCCTCCGGGTGGGGGAGATGGAGCGGCACAAACTGGTTCGGGAGCTGCGGGAAGTGGAGACCCCATACGGGCGGGTCCTGTTGAAGGCGGCCCGGGGATTTGGTCAAACCAATTGGGCCCCCGAGTACGCCTCCTGTCGGGAACTGGCGACCAAGACCGGCGTGCCTCTGAAGGAGATCTATCGAGCCGCCCTTGCTCACTGCACCGACGCCCCCTGATGGGGATGGCTTGCGCCCCATAGGACGGGCAGGCCCCTGGGAGGGAAGATGCATAATTCCCCGGGGGCTGGCCAATCTAAGGGAGAAGGCTAAACTGGGGGTGATTGAGGTGTCAAAGGGTGTGGTGGCCGTCGACGATCGCTTGGGAGAGCTGGGCCAAATCCTGATGGCCGAAGGCTACCAGGTGGTGGACCTGGCCGGCGACCTGGGCCAGGTCGATGCGGTGATCACGAGCGGCCTGAGCCAAAATATCATGGGGATCCAGACCACCTCTACCAGGGCGCCCATTTTGAACGGGGCCGGTCGATCGCCGGATGAGATCCTGGCCGACTTGGAAAGGCGTCTAAAGGGCCGCTGACGGGGCAGGCTCCTGGAGACGGCAATTGCAGATTGCGCAAGCCTAAAGTGAGCCCAGAACATATGGTCTGGGCCATTTTCATGACCATCGACAAACGTGTGTTCTGGAGGACGAAAAACTCCATGAACCCCGCCACGTTGACTACGCCGACGATATGGAAATGCCCGACGGGGGGCAGTTCTTTGTTCACGCCGGTCCCTGGCAGCAGGGGGCCTTCTTTGACGCTGATCATGCCCACGCTGTCCGTTGTCCCCAGACAAGCATCGATGGCCAAGACGGGCTGATCCGGATGGACTTGTTCCACGTGGAGCAGGTGCTCCATCAAATTAGTAGCATGCACGGGCTCATCTAAGGTGCCGTAAACAGCCAGCTCGCGCCGGAAGGCGGCACTCAGCTGGGAGCCGATCAAGGGGCCTAAAGAATCCCCTGTCGATCGGTCGGTGCCGATGCAGATGATGACTGGAGCCTTCCGGGGGAAGGCGGCCAGCTGCGCGGATACCTCCGCGGCGATCGTCTCCGCAGCAAAGGGATGGGCATAATGGACGCGGGCCCGCTGCCTTCCCCGCCCGGGAGCACCTCTTTGCGTCATGCCTTTCCGTCCTTTCCGAGGGCGTTGTCCACGGACAGTATATGCCTAGGCAGGGGGACTTATACCTTCCGCTCATCCTCCCCGGCCTTCCGGCATAGACTTGAGTGACATCTAGCCTCAGGGAGGGGTGGTGGTGGGCATCATCTGGCAGGTGGCCCTGACCTACATTGGCGCGGTGATCGGCGCGGGCTTCGCCTCGGGCCAAGAGATCCTTCAATTCTTTGCCGTCTTCGGCGGAAAGGGACTGTTGGGGGCGGCCGTGGCTGCGGGCATGTTCGCCCTCATCGGCGGGGAGGTTTTGATCCTGGCCCAAGAGATCAAGGCCAAGTCCTATCAGACGGTCCTCGATCACCTGTGCGGCCGCCGGCTGGGGGGGATCTACGATCTACTTCTCACCGGGTTTCTCTTCATTGGCCTGGCCATCATGCTGTCAGGTTCGGGCCGCATCCTGGAAGAGTGGGGTCTTCCCCAGCCTTTGGGTCCTTGGGCCATGGTCCTCCTGGTGGGAGGGATCACCGCCATCGGCAACCAGGGACTGCTCAGGGCAAGCTTGATTTTGGTGCCGGCTCTGCTTGCCGGGTCCCTGGCTGTCCTTTGCCTTTGTGCTGCCAGCCCTGCCCGCGGGATCCTCCATGCGCCGGCCTTCCCGCCTTGGTGGCTTGCCGCGCTGCTATATGTCTCTTACAATATGGGCCTAGCCATCGGAGTGCTGACTAGCCTGGCCGATGAAGTCCCGCGGAGGCGGGCCCGTCTTGCGGGGCTGCTTGGGGGCCTGGGGCTGGGGGCAGCCCTGGAGGCCTCCACCTTGACCCTCCTGCTGACCGCAAACCCGTACGGGGAGTTTCCCCTCCTGGATGCCGCGGCCTTGGGGGGCTCCCTTTTTCAGGGGGGCTACGCCCTCATCCTTTGGGCGGCGATGCTGACCACCGCCCTGGCCAATGCCAATGCCTTGGCGGGTCGCTTAACCTTCCTCAAGACTCCATGGCGGGGAGTGGCCCTGTGCCTGGCCGCCCACCCCTGGACGACGGTGGGCTTTTCCCGGCTGATCGCCCTGTTTTACCCCCTCTACGGCTATCTGGGGCTCCTTCTGTTAGTTCTGCTTTTCACCAGGCGATGGCGATAAAGAGATCAGGTCGGTAAAGGAGGATTTCCCTCACCCTCGTGGAAAGGTAGATTCAGGCAAAGCGCGGCAAATGTCCCCTAGCGGGCATAATCCGCACTTCGGCTTGGGATTGCAGGCTCCTTTGCCCAAGGCGACGATGAGGGCGTGGTATTCCTGATAAAGGGCCGGATCCTTGGGCAGCTCGTCCATGAACATTTGCTGGATCCGGTGGTAATCGGGGGGCGGATCGATTAGGCCCAGGCGAAGCAGGATCCTCCCCGTGTAGCTGTCGACCACGAACACCGGATGACCTCCGGCATAGAGCAAAATGGAGTCCGCAGTCTCCGGGCCGATGCCGTGGACCGCCAGCAGCTCCTGGCGCAGCCTTTGCGGATCCTCCTCCTTGAGCCAGTCCATGGAGCTGCCCCGGGAAAGGATGTACCGGTCCAATGCGATGAGCCTTTTCGCCTTCTGGCGGTAATAGCCGCTAGGCCGGATGAGCTCAGCGACGACTTCTTCCCCGGCGGCGACGAGGCTTCCTGGCGAAAGGAGGTTATTATCCTTCAGGCGAGCGATAGCTATTTCCACATTCCGCCAGGCGGTAGCCTGGGTGAGGATGGCACCGACGCACATTTCAAAGGGTGTTTCCGCCGGCCACCAACCTTGGGGACCGTAGAAAGCAAACAGTCGCCGGTAAATATCCAGCAACCGATTTCCTCCAGCGAGCAACTTGTTCCACCCCCTTCTATTATGACATGGACAAGGTCCCCTGCCAAGGCTCGGGCACCTTCGACTAAGGAGGCGCTTTGGGTTGCAGCTCTACGCATTCTTTGAAGGAGAGTTCGTCCCTTTAGAAGAGGCAAAGATAAGTGTGATGACCCACGGGTTCCTGTACGGCACGGGCTGCTTTGAAGGCATCAGGGCCTACTGGTCCCGTGAGGAAGAAGAACTATTCGTTTTCCGCATGGAGGAGCACTACCGGCGTTTGGAGCGCTCCTGCCGGATCTTAAGGATGTCTCCGGGCTACTCCGTGGGGGAGATGATGGATCTCACGGTCGAGCTCCTTAAGCGGTGCGGCTTCAAGGAAGACTGCTACATCCGGCCCATGGTCTACAAGAAGGAAAAAGTCATCGGGGTGCAGCTGACGGGCATTGCCGACGATTTCCTTGTGTTTGCCGTCCCCTTTGGGGAATACCTGGACCTGAGCAAGGGGCTTCGGGCCAAGGTGTCAAGCTGGGTCCACCTGGGGGACAACAGCATTCCCATGCGGGCTAAGGTCGTCGGGGCCTATGTGAATGCGGCTCTGGCCAAGAGCGAAGCCCTCGATGACGGCTATGATGAAGCCATCTTCCTCACCGCGGACGGCCACGTTTCCGAGGGAAGCGCCGAGAATCTGTTCCTGGTGAGGGATGGGGAGCTGATCACTCCTTCTGTGACCTCGGACATCCTGGAAGGGGTGACGCGGGATACCATCATCGAGCTTGCCCGGGAGGAGCTGGGCCTGCAGGTGTGGGAGCGGGTCATTGACCGGACGGAGCTTTACGTGGCTGATGAGGCCTTCTTCGTGGGCACCGGCGCCCAGGTGAGCCCGGTTGTAGAAATCGATGGCCGTCCCCTAGGCGATGGCGCTATCGGCCCCATCAGCCGGCAAGTGCAAGAGCTCTACTTCCGGGTGGTCAAAGGAGAGGTGCCGAAGTACCGGCATTGGTGCACGCCGGTTTATCATCAGCGATAACCGCGCTTGTAAACGATGATGATGGTTCGTTTGCGCCAGGCCAGCAAGGGGTTTAACAGGCACTGCAAAAGGCGTACCATGGTTTTTCCTCCCTCTGGGCAATTTTCCTCGAACGCTTCCTTGCTTCAGTATATAACCGCGGGGGACTTTCGGTTACTGAGGGGAAGCCATGGGCGAGTGTTTAGCATACTGATAGGAGGTGGCGGAGATGGCAGAAGGGAGAAAGACCCCCCTGTATTCGCGGCATGAGGAGCTGGGGGCCAAGTTCGTCGAGTTTGGGGGCTGGTTGATGCCGGTATCCTACCAGGGGATCTTGGAAGAGCACCGGGCGGTGCGCACATCCGCCGGGATTTTCGATCTTTGCCACATGGGCGAAATCACCGTGGGCGGGGAGCGGGCCTTGGAAGTGATCCAGGAAGCAACGACCAACGATGCGTCGACCCTGCCGGAGGGAAAGGCCCAGTATTCCCTCCTGTGTCGGCCCGATGGGGGCATCATCGATGACATCATCGTTTACCGGCGGGGGAAGGACTTTCTCCTGGTGGTCAACGCGGCCAACAGGGAGAAGGATTGGGCGTGGCTGCAAGAGGTAAACAAGGGCCGGGCCGAATTGGCGGATGCATCTGATGAGATAGGGCTCATCGCCGTGCAGGGTCCTCAGGCGGAAAAGATTTGCCGCTCCTTGACTGATTTGGATCTAGGGGCCCTTGGCTATTTCAACCATACCGAAGGGGAGCTGGCCGGCGCGCCATGTCTTCTTTCCCGGACTGGCTACACCGGCGAGGATGGATGGGAAATCTACATGCCCGTCCAATACGTGGAGCAAGTCTGGGACGCTCTATTGGCCGCGGGGGGAGAAGATCTTGAGCCCGCCGGCCTTGGGGCTCGGGACACTCTGCGGCTGGAAGCTGGATATACTCTCTACGGGAATGACATCGATGAGACGACCAACCCCCTGGAAGCCGGCCTAGGCTGGGTGGTGGCCTGGGATAAAGGGGATTTCATCGGCAAGGAGGCCCTGGCGGCCCTGAAGGAGAAAGGCGTCAGCCGCCGCCTGGTGGGCTTTAAGCTGCTTGAGCGGGGGATACCCCGGCAAGGCTATCCGCTGCACAAGGAAGGAGAAGAGGTGGGCGTTGTCACGAGCGGGACCATGTCCCCCTCCCTGGGCGAGGCCATCGGCATGGGCTATGTGCGAAGGGACCTGGCCGGGGCGGGCACGGAGCTGGAGGTCCTGATTCGCAATAAGCCCAGCAAGGCCCAGATCGTCAAGAGGCCTTTCATTAAGCCATCGGTAAAACGCTGAGAAAGGGGTGCTTTGTCATGTATCCAGCGGAGCTGAAGTACACGGAAGAGCACGAGTGGGTGCGCGTCGAGGGGAACGTAGCGCGGGTGGGGATTACGGACTTTGCCCAGAAGGAATTGGGGGATGTTGTCTTCGTTGAGCTGCCGGGGGTGGGGGACAGCATTAAAGCCGCCGAATCCCTGGGGGTCGTCGAATCCGTCAAAGCGGTGTCGGACATTTACTCCCCCGTGAGCGGCCAGATAGTCAAGGTGAATGAGAAACTGGAGGACAGCCCGGAGCTGATCAACCAGGATCCCTACGGGGAGGGCTGGATCGCAGAAATTGAAGTTGAAGACCCCAAGGAGCTTGAAGGCCTGCTCACCGCCGAGGAGTACCAAGCTATAGTTGAAGGATAAAGCTTGCCAGGGAGGTGTACAGCAAATGGGTTTTACCCCGGTTACCGATCAAGACAGGCAAGCGATGCTGGATGTCCTGGGGCTGGAGTCGGTGGAGGACCTCTTTCAGGATGTGCCTCCGGGGGCCCGGTTCCAAGGGAAGCTGGATTTGCCTGAGCCGATGACGGAGGGGGAAATCTGGCCCCACCTCCTCGAGCTTAGCAGCCGCAACGCCAATCTCGATGAGTATGTCTGTTTTCGCGGCGCCGGTGCTTATGATCACCTAGTTCCCCGGGCGATCGGACACATTTTGAGCCGCTCGGAGTTTCTCACGGCCTACACGCCCTATCAAGCGGAGATCAGCCAGGGCGTGCTCCAGGCGATTTACGAATACCAATCGATGATTTGTCTGCTAACGGGCATGGATGTGGCCAACGCCTCCATGTATGATGGACCGACTGCCCTTGCCGAGGCGGCCATCATGACTTGCGGGGCAACAAGGCGGGCGAAAGTCTTGGCCCCGACCACCATCCACCCCGTCTACCGACAGGTGGCGGCTACCTACCTGCGCAGCCGAGACTTGGAGCTGGTCGAAATCCCCGCTCCTGACGGGGTCATGGCCCTGGATGTGCTAAAGGACCATCTGAATGAAGAGGTTGCCGGCGTGTTGGTGCAGCATCCCAACTTCTTCGGCTGTCTGGAGCCAGTCGAGGGGCTGGCTGAGCTAGTCCACGGGGTAGGCGCCCTCCTGGTCGCCTGCGTCGATCCCATCTCCCTGGGAGTCCTCAAGGCGCCGGCGGATTACGGTGCGGACATCGTCGTTGGTGAAGGACAGGCCCTGGGCAACCAGATCAGCTTTGGCGGGCCGTACCTGGGCTTTTTTGCCGCCCGGGAGAAGCTGGTTCGCCGGATGCCGGGGCGGATCGCGGGGGCGACGGTGGATAGCCGGGGCCGCCGGGGATTTGTCCTCACCTTGCAGGCCCGGGAGCAGCATATCCGCCGGGAGCGGGCAACTTCCAATATTTGCTCCAACCAAGCCCTAAATGCCTTGGCGGCCACCGTCTACCTGGCTTTGGTTGGGCCGGCGGGCCTCAAGGAGATCGCATCCCAATGCGCTTGGAAGGCTCGCTACGCCTGGGAGAGAATCACCGCCTTGGAAGGCTTTGCGCCGATGTTTCAGGGGCCCTTCTTCAAAGAGTTTGCAGTGAGCTGCCGCGGGGATGTTGATGAAATCGACGATCATCTCCTGCAAAAGAAAATCATCGGGGGCCTGCCTCTGAAGAAGCTCTATCCGCAGCTGGGGTCGGGCATGCTGTTTTGTGTCACCGAGGCCCGCACTAAGGAACAAATCGACGCCCTGGTGTCGGCTTTAGGGGAGGTGTAGTCATGGCGCAAGTACCGTTGTTGTTCGAGATGGGCTCCCCGGGCCGTGCCGGCTATCGGGTGCCTGAGTGTGATGTGCCGAAGAAGCCCCTGGAGGAGCTTTTTGGCGCGGACGCTTTGCGCAAGGAGCCTTTGCCCCTGCCGGAGCTTAGCGAGCTGGAGGTGGTGCGCCACTTCGTACAGCTTTCCCGCCTGAACCACGGGGTTGATGTGGGGTTTTATCCCCTCGGCTCTTGCACGATGAAGTATAACCCCAAGATTAACGAAGATGCGGCTAATCTGCCGGGGTTCGCGCGCCTGCATCCCTACCAGCGGGAGGATACGGTCCAGGGGGCCTTGCAGCTGATGTATGAGCTGGGCGAGTACCTCGCGGAAATCGCGGGACTTCCCCGGGTGACCCTGCACCCTGCCGCGGGCGCCCACGGGGAGCTCACCGGCCTGTTGCTCATTCGGGCCTATCATGAATCCCGGGGCGAGGGCGATACTCGCCGGGAGATCATCGTGCCCGACTCGGCCCATGGGACCAATCCCGCCACCGCGGCCATGTGCGGCTTCATCCCCGTGGAAGTCAAGTCCAACGAGCGGGGAGGAGTGGACCTGGAGGCTTTAAAGAAAGTCCTCGGGCCCCAAACGGCCGGCCTGATGCTCACCAATCCCAACACCCTGGGGCTGTATGATGAAAACATCTTGGAAATCACCCGGCTAGTCCACGAGGCCGGCGGCCTAGTCTATTACGATGGGGCCAATATGAACGCCAATATGGGCATTTCCCGCCCGGGGGACATGGGCTTCGATGTGGTTCACTTCAATGTTCACAAGACCTTCTCCACGCCCCATGGCGGCGGCGGTCCGGGGGCCGGACCCATTGCCGTAGCCGAGTGTCTCGCTCCTTTCCTCCCCGCCCCGACGGTGGAAAAGGACGCGGACGGCAAGTTCTATCTGGACTATGACCTGCCCCAGTCCATCGGCATGGTGAAGGGCTTTTACGGCAACTTCGCCGTTTTGGTCCGGGGCTACACCTACATCAGGATGATGGGCCCGGAGGGGCTGCGGCGGGCAAGTGAAGATGCGGTGCTCAATGCCAACTATCTCTTGGCGCGGCTCAAGGACTACTTTGACGTGCCTTACCCCCGCATCTGCAAGCACGAGTTTGTCCTGTCGGCCAAATCGTATAAGGAAAAACACGAGGTTAGGACGTTGGACATGGCCAAGCGACTCCTCGACTACGGGTACCACGCGCCAACGGTCTACTTCCCGCTGATCGTGGACGAAGCGCTCATGATTGAGCCTACGGAGACGGAGACGAAGGAGACCCTTGATGAATTCGTCCAGGCCATGATCGACATTTGCGAGGAGGCGAAGCGGGATCCGGAGACGGTCAAGACAGCACCCCACACCACCCCTGTTGGGCGGCTCGATGAGACCAGGGCGGCCCGGCAGCTGGATCTGAGGTGGCGAGGCAGCTCGTGAGGGGAAAATGGCGCTTGCTCAGCGACGGGCCGGCCTCCGCTGCGTGGAACATGGCCGTCGATGAGGCGATCATGACCATGGTTGGGCGGAAAGAATCGCCGCCCACCTTGCGCATCTACGGATGGGATCCGCCAGCCCTTTCCCTGGGGTATTTCCAGCGGGCGGCGGAAGTCGATTTGAGCGCTTGCCGATCCCGGGGGGTGGATGTGGTCCGTCGGCCAACGGGCGGGAGGGCCATCCTCCACGATCAGGAGGTAACCTACAGCTTGTCGTTGCCTGAGGACCTCCCTTGGCTTCCCCGAGGGGTCACCGAGGCCTACCGGCTGATCGCCGGCGGGGTGGTGCGGGGACTCAAGATCCTGGGGGTCCCCGTCGAAATGGCCCCTGCCGGGCGGCGGGGAGCTGGCAAGACGGCTGCTTGCTTCGATGCCCCCTGTTCCTATGAGATCGTCGCCCGGGGACGGAAGCTGGTCGGCAGCGCGCAAACGAGAAGGAGGAGGGCCGTGCTCCAGCACGGCTCCATCCCTCTTAAGCTCCAGACGGAAGAGCTGTTCGCCCTGCTTCATTTTGCCGACCCCGGGGAGAGGAGTCGCGGTGAGAGACTATTCGCCGCCAAGGCCATTTCCCTCGACGAGCTGATGGACTCTCCCGGGTTCGATGATGTTTGGCCCGCCATCGTGCAGGGGCTGGGGGAGGAGCTGGGGGTTGCCTTCGAGCAAGGATTTCTCACCCCCGCCGAAGAGGAGCTGGCGGGCGAGCTGGTGCGGGGGAAATATGCGAATGATAAATGGAATCTAGAAGGACCTAGAAGGCGAAAGAAGGAGTAAAGGGCGTAATTTCCGGCCCAAGGGGATCTTTTTCAGCCTTGCCTTGGGGAGAGAATCTGATAAACTGTAATGTAATCTTATACGTGCAAAGCGATGATAGGGAAAAGTAGGCGGGCTTGGAAGGTCCCAGAGAGCTGGGGGCGGTGGGAGCCCAGCACCGGAGGGTCCGTCGAAGTTCTCCCTGGAGTTGTGGGGCTGAAAAGGCAGCAGTAGGTCCCATCGGGGCTTCCGCCGTTACAAGGAAGGGGATATCGGTCCTGCATTGCGGGAGGCATCCTAAGTGAGGTGGGCCATTAGGCCAATTTGGGTGGTACCGCGGGAGTTTAACTTCCCGTCCCTTGTGGACGGGAAGTCTTTTTTTTCAGGGGGGGATCACATGGCTGTTGAAGCTTTGGTTGGGCGATTGGTCAGCAGGGAACACAAGAGGGAAGACACGGTCATTTCCGTCGGGGGTGCAGCCATCGGCGGTCCGGGGCTGACGGTGATCGCCGGGCCCTGCGCGGTGGAAAGCCGGGAGCAAGTCCTCGAGGCAGCCAGGCTGGTGAAGGGCGCCGGGGCGACGATCCTCAGGGGAGGAGCCTTCAAGCCCAGGACCAGTCCTTACAGCTTCCAGGGGTTGGGGGAGGAGGGGCTGGCCTATCTGGCGGAGGCCGGGCGTGAGACGGGACTGCCGGTTGTCAGCGAAGTCATCGAGGCGAGCGATGTGCCCCTAGTTAGCGACTACGTGGATATTCTCCAGATCGGCTCGCGCAACATGCAAAACTACGCGCTCCTCCGGAGGGTCGGCAAGACTAACCGGCCGGTGCTGCTGAAGCGGGGGCTGGCCGCGACTTTGGAAGAGTGGCTCTTGGCCGCAGAGTATATCATGGATGCGGGCAACCCGGCAGTCATCTTGTGTGAACGGGGGATTCGCACCTATGAGACGGCAACCCGCAACACCCTGGATCTGGCGGCGGTGCCGGTAGTCAAGGCCATCAGCCATCTGCCCATCATCGTCGATCCCTGCCACGCCAGCGGCAACAGCGCCTATGTGCTGCCTTTGGCTAAAGCGGCCCTGGGGGCGGGGGCCGATGGCCTGATGGTGGAGGTCCATCCTTGTCCGGGGCAGGCCCTTTGTGATGGGGAACAGTCCTTATCCCCGGAACAGTTCCGAGAGCTGATGGAACAGGTCCAAACGATGTCTCCCGTCCTGGGTCGGGGGGTGATGAGCCAGTGAAGGTAGGCTATCTTGGCCCTCCAGGGACTTTCAGCCATGAGGCGGCTTTGCGGGTCGTGGGGGACGGGCCGGGTCTCCTCTGCCCCTATCCCACCATCCCCGCGGTTTTTGCCGCCCTTGAAGGGGGCCAGATCGAGACCGGGGTGGTGCCGGTGGAAAACTCCCTGGAGGGCTCGGTCGTCCAGACAATGGATATTCTGGCAAGAAGCAGAGACGTTCAGGTTCGGGGGGAAGTAGTCATTCCCATTGAGCATTATCTACTGGGACTGCCGGGCAAATCGAAGACCGTTGAGCTCATCATCTCCCATCCCCAAGCTTTGGCCCAGTGTCAGGAATACCTTGGCCGCCGCTATCCAAACGCCCGCCTTGTGCATGTGGAAAGCACGGCCAAGGCCGCCTCTTCCCTTCCCCGCTTTCTTGGGCGGGCCGCGGCGGTCGGTCCCCGTGCCCTGGCGGCCCTTTACGGGCTGGAAATCCTTGCCGGGCAAATTCAGGACAGCCGGGACAATTACACCCGCTTTCTGATGATTGGCCGCCAAGATGCGCCTCCCACCGGGGACGATCTCACCTCCATCGTTTTCACTCCCCGGACCGACGGGCCGGGAGTCTTGTATGGCATTTTGGGCGAGTTTGCCCAGCGGGGAATTAATCTCACCAAGATCGAATCCCGGCCCACCAGGCGTTATCTCGGCGAGTATGTCTTTTTCGTTGATTTTCAGGGCCATCGGCTTTGTTCGCCGACGAGGGAAGCTTTGGCCAAAGTAGACGAAAAGTGCGAGACCCTGAAGATCCTCGGCTCTTATCCCCGCAATCGTTTTCCAGGCAGCGAAAGGGAAGGGAGGTCGGTTGGAGAATGACTAGGCAGATACTAGAATTGGAGTGATTATGTATGTCGGGCTGGTTTGAACTTGCTTGGGCAGACCTGGGGGATTTCATCTCGCCCCCGACCTTTCTCCTCATCGTCCGCACCTTAGCCAACATTGCGCTCATCTGGATTGGCTCCCGCATCGTCCATCGCTTTGCCACCAATCTCATCGAGCGGCTGCTGCGCATTCAAGACAGGACCCCCGGGGATCCCCGCCGGACGAAGACCTTGGGAGCTCTGGTGCAGAGCATGCTCCGCTATCTCATCTATTTCATCGCCGGGACGATGATCCTGCAAGAGCTCGGGATCGAAACAGCGACCATCCTGGCCACCGCGGGGCTTGGCGGACTGGCCATCGGCTTTGGCGCCCAGAATCTAGTGAAGGATGTCATCACCGGGTTTTTCATTCTCCTGGAGGATCAATTTGGCGTTGGCGATTACATCACGGCCGCCGGGCACAGCGGCGTCGTCGAAGAGGTTGGCCTGCGGGTCACCAAGCTCCGGGATTTTGGCGGCGAGCTGCACATCATCCCCAACGGGTCGATCGATAAAGTGACTAATCACATGGGGCAGGGGATGCGGGTCCTGGTCAGGGTGACCATCCCTTACGAGGAAAGCCTCGAACGGACGGTAGCAGTGCTGGAGGGCTTTTTTGCCGAATTTGCGCACCCAGACCTGGTGGACGGTCCGAAGCTCCTGGGGGTTAGCAATCTCGGGGAGTCCGGGGTTGAACTGCTCATTTGGGCCAAGGCGAAAGCTATGCAGCAGTGGGCTATGGAACGGGAGCTGCGAGGCGGTGTAATGGCGGCCCTCGAAGGAGCAGGCATCAAATTCGGGTATCCCCGCCGCTATCTTGTTTGGAGTACAGAACAGGGAGGGGGCCTGGTCGGCCCCCAGCATAAGAACTAGTCGTTGTTTCGTTCCATCGACCGGTACTGGTCCCAATGGGCTTCGACTTTGGCCTCACCCATGAGCTCTCTGATTAGCTCGTTGATATCCTTGGCTCTCTCCCGGCGCAAGGTTTCGGTGATTTGGCCGCGGACATCTTCCAACTCAGCAGCCACTGCTTCTTTCCGGTCGGTGACCAGAATGATGTGGTAGCCGTAGGGGGACTTGACGACGCCGCTCAGCTGATTTGGCTCCAAGGCGAAGGCGGCGTCGGCAAACTCCGGGACCATGTCGGTCCTGGTGAAGAAGCCCAGGTCCCCGCCCCGGTCCTTGGTGCCCGGGTCAATGGACTTCTCGGCGGCAATGGCCGCGAAGTCGGCGCCGCCTTCCAGATCCGCCAGGATCTCGTTGGCCGTCTCTTCCGAATCGACTAGGATATGGCTGGCCCGGACCTGCTCCGGCTGGCCCAGCTTTTCCTTGTTTTCCGCAAAGTATGCCGCCACATCGTCCTCGGTGATCACCACATCCTTCGTGGAGAGCCGATCGAGGATGGTTATCATGTGCAGCTCTTCGATGAGCTGCTCTTCCTGCACCCCGTACTGGGCCAGGGCATTCTGGAAAGTCGCCTCGTCGGGGAAGTTGGCCTTGAATTGGTTGAACTTCTCAGCGATCTCCTCGTCGGTGGGGGCAACTCCGGCTTGCTCGCCAGCCTGCCTGATGACGGTCTCCATGATTAATTGATTCAGCACCGAAGCGCCGCTTTCTCGCTCCAGCCGTGCATAGAAGAGATCTTTTGTGATCTCTTGACCGTTGACCGTCACAACTACATCGCCGCGGGAAGACGCCCTGCCCTGCAGACCTCCCCACAGGCCCAAGGCGAGGCCCAAAAGTAAACAGGCCGCCAGGGCCCGTCGGTGAGGATGCAAGCCCGAGAACATTTCCTTCATTGATTTCATCCAGCACGACTCCTTTTCTGTTGGTCTTTGCGCAGTACATTCGTCGCCCCCCGGGCAAACTCCTCGTAAGAACACGTTGCAATTGAAGGAATTTGCCCCAGGTGCGGGCATGTTAGGGGGGAAAGGGGATCGATGGCTTGGCGTCGAACCCAAAGACAACCTGCCATCTTGGGGGAATGGAGCATGGATTATCAAGTCGGTGATGTGGTCCGGACGCGCAAGGAGCATCCTTGCGGGAGCGTTGAGTGGGAAATTATGCGTACGGGGGCCGATTTTCGGATCAAGTGCCTCGGCTGCGGGCGGGTCGTCATGCTCCCCCGGCCGAAGTTTGTTAAAGCGGTCAAGACAATCGTCAAGGGAGGAGCCGAAAAATAGTGTTTGCTTATGGAATCATTGGCCTTCCCAACGCGGGGAAATCAACTTTGTTTAATGCCCTCACCCGGGGGACTGCCGCAGTTGCCCCCTATCCTTTCTGCACCATCGAACCTAACCTGGGGGAGGTAGCCATCCCTGATCCCCGGCTGGAAGCCATTGCCAAAGTCATCGAGCCGGAGAAGGTAACGCCGGCCATGATGCGCTTTGTCGATATTGCGGGGCTGGTTCGGGGCGCGAGCAAAGGGGAGGGGATGGGGAATCAGTTCCTCGCCCACATCAGGGATGTGGATGCTCTCATCCACGTCCTGCGCTGTTTTCCCATCGATGATGTGAGCCATCCCGAAGGAAGCCTGGACCCGGCAAGGGACGCCGCTATTGTGGAAACGGAGCTCATCCTCGCCGACATCACCGTCCTGGAGCGGCGGCGGGAGAAGCTGACCCGCCTGCTCAAGACCGGGGATCCGAAGTATAAAGCTGAGCTGGAAGTGACCGATGGACTCATCGACCATCTCTACGGCGGGCACCCGGCCCGCACCTTCGCCAAAGAGGTTGACCTTTCGGATTTGCTCACGGGAAAGCCGGTGATTTACGCGGCCAACGTCGCGGAAGATGACGCGGCCAATCCGGAAGCAGATGCCGCCTTCCGCCAGGTGGAGGAGTATGCCGAAGCTCGGCAGGCCCGAGCGGTTCCCCTGTGCGCGACGTTGGAGGCGGAGCTCGCCGAGCTGCCCTGGGATGAGCAGCGAGCTTTTCTTAAGGAGCTTGGCCTTGCCCGGTCGGCCCTGGAGCAACTGGTCGAAGCTGGCTATCAAGAATCGGATCTGATCACCTTTTACACGGTGAAGGGGCCCGAAACCCGCGCCTGGGCCATCCCGCGGGGGACGCTGGCGCCCGCCGCGGCCGGCCGGATCCACAGCGATATGGAGAAAGGCTTCATCCGGGCGGAAGTGATCAACTGGGCGGCCTTAATTGAGCTTGGCTCCTTCGCTGCCGCCAGAGGCAAAGGGGTCCTTCGTCTTGAGGGACGGGACTACCAGATCCAAGACGGGGATGTGGTTCTGTTTCGCTTCAAGACCTGACCTTTTCCCGATAGGCGAGGTAGGAATAAACGATGGAGGCCAGGGATGCGCCGATGATAAAAACCATAAACCCGATGAAATTCGCCGGCGGCGGCAAGAGCGCGGTGAGCAGCCCGCCGATGCCGCCCCCGATCCAGAGCTTCCCCGCCACTTGGTGGGTCTTCGCCCAGACCTCCTCATCGGCTAGCGTCCAGGGGGTTCGAATGCCGACGAAGTAGTTGAAGGCCAGCTTAGGCATGGTGCTGCCGAGGAGAATGATGAGCAAACTGACGGCGAGTTGGACGATGAGGGGCAAGTTGACCCCGAGGCCGAGGCTCGCCATAAGGATGAGCGCCTGCATCAACAGTAAGAACGAGGTGATGCCAAGGCGGATGAGCCGGTAAGGTCCTCGAAAGCGGGGGTAATTCTCCCGTTTCGGATCGATGCGGGGCAAGAGGGCTGTCAGGACGTAGATGGCCAGCGCGAGGAGGGGCAGTCCGAAGGCGCCCCAGAAAGGGGTGGCATAACCGTCCACCTCTCCCCGGATATTCCAGTGGTAGGGCACCTTCTCCGGCAGGTGGGGGTAGGCCAGGGCCCCGGCGATGAAGGCGGCCAGGATCAGTACGCTCATTGCCCAATTGGTCATGTCGGCCACGCTCCTTTGCGATACATATATTATGTGCGGAATGGTGGAGTTCCTTGCAATTCTGATCAGTCAGCCCACCTTTATTGCCAAGGACTAGCCTCAATGATATAATTGACCTACAGCCCTGCTCCAGCTTGTTAGGCTGGGGCCTAATGTCCATGGGGAGGAGGTGACCTTTGGTGCGACCCTATGAGATTATGCTTGTCCTCGATCCGAAGCTCGAGCAGGAAGAAGAGCGGGAAGAGCTGCTGCAGCGGCTGCAGCAGGTGGTGACGGATGGGGGAGGCGAGATCACCAAAGTGGATCCATGGGGCAAACGTCGGTTGGCCTATGAGATCCAGGGCAACACCGAGGGGTACTATGTGGTGATGCATTTCCGTTCCGAAAGCTCGGCGGCACAGGAGCTGGAACGGGTAGTGAAGCTCACCGAAGAGATCATTCGCCACTTATTGGTACGACTGGACGAAAAATGAGCCAATAAGGAGGGCGGCTCTAAGTGAACAGGATTGTGTTGGTAGGCAGGCTGGTGGCGGATCCGCAGCTTCGTTTCACCCAATCAGGCGTTGCCGTAGCTAATTTCCGGCTAGCGGTGGATCGGCCTTTTCCCAATCAACAAGGGGAACGGGAGACAGACTTCATTGACATAGTCACGTGGCGGAGACTGGCGGAGACTTGTGCCAACAACCTGGGGAAGGGGCGGCTGGTGGCCGTTGACGGCCGTTTGCAGATCCGCACTTACGAAGCCCAGGATGGTACGAGGAGGCAAGCCGCGGAAGTCGTCGCCGACACGGTGCAATTCTTGGATTGGCCTCGGGAGAGCGCAGGCCCAGAAAGCCCCGGTGAAGGGGCTTCCTTGGGGACCGAGGATGACCTGCCCTTCTAGTGGCCATTGGAGGAGGGAAGGACTTGGCAGTACGAGACAGACGCTCGAAAAAGCGCGGCCGGCGGAGAAAGGTTTGCATTTTCTGCGTCGATAAGGTCGCCGCTGTCGATTACAAAGATACGGGCCGACTGCGGCGTTTCATAACCGAAAGGGGCAAGATTCTACCCCGGCGCATCTCGGGGAACTGCGCCCGGCATCAGCGGCAGCTCACCGCCGCGATCAAGCGGGCAAGGCAGGTTGCGCTGCTGCCCTACACCGTCGAGTAGCCCTTGGAGTTCATGTTGACCAGGCATGGGAGGTAAGCCGCAGGGTTTACCTCCTAGCTTTGTCTAAACCTCGCAGTCGCCGTGGCATTATTTGCAGTCGGGGTTAGGGAGGATAAGATTTGCGCTGCGTGGAAGTAGAGATGGTCAACTGTTAGAGGGGAGAGGGTGGGAATTGTCCAAACCGGAGTTGGACATCGCCCGCAATTTGAGGACGATCGAATGGCTAAAGGCGGAACTGGTCGGCAGCCTCGCTGGTCTATTCAAAGCACTCATCGGCAGCAGCGAGGATCGGATCCTCGATGCCTTGGCGAACATGATCCTGGTCAGCTACATCCTGGCTAAACGGCTTGGTTGTTCCTTTTCCCGGCTGGGGACTAGAGTGGAGAACAAGATCAAGGCGAATATCGAACAGGGTCATGAGATCGAACGGTGGTACGGGGATTTTTCCGCGCTGCTTCATTATTTGGAGAACGACAAGAGGTGAACCCCATTGCCGCGCCACTATGATACCCGCTCCATTACGGAAGGGGCAATGCTGGCAGCTATTACCTTCGTCTTATCGTTCCTGGGAGCCTATGTTTTCCCTTATGTCTTCTTCATCGTCCCGGTTCCCTTGGTCATCCTGGTTTACCGCCATGGGCTGCGCCTGGGGATCCTGGTGACGGTGGTTGCGGCCATTTTGGCGGGACTCTTGATCGATATCATGACGATGGTGGTTCTGCTCTTGGTGGCGGGGCTGGTTGGGATCTCCATCGGCGGCGCATTGCGGGAGCAGCTGCCTCCCCAGAAAGTGTTCGCGCTGGGCGTTGCCGCATCGCTGATCGCCTATGCGTTGCTCCTCTTCTTCTCCCAGACCCTGTTCCAAGTCAACGTCGTCGATTTATTGATGGATTCCTTCCGGCACTCTATCGACCAGGTGACGGCCCTATACAGCAAGATGGGCATGTCGGAAGAGCAGCTGGGCGAAGCAAGAACGATGCTGGAGAATATGATGAACCTGGCCCGGATGGTGCTGCCCGTGACCTTTCTGCTGTCGGCCATCGGGCTCACCTTTGTCGACTATTGGCTGGCCCGCTCCATTTTGGGGCGTCTAGGGAGCAAGATGCCTTGGTTTCCGCCTTTTCGCAGCTGGCGGTTTCCCTGGTACTTGGCTTGGGGCTACATCCTCGGCCTAGGCCTGCCCTTGATTTCGTCCCAAGGCGTCTTGTTTGCGGTGGCCGCGAATCTCCAAGTCTTTTTTACTTATGTGTTCATGGTCCAGGGCCTGGCCGTCCTTTGGTTTTTCTTCGATGAGTTCGGGGTGAGCCGCCCGTTGCGGGTTTTCATCCTGATCTTGATTTTTCTGCCCCGGTGGCCCCTGAGCAGGCTGCTTGTGTGGACGGGGGTCATCGATACCTGGCTTGACATACGCAAGCTGGAAGGGATGAATTAGGGCATCTAGGAGGGGAGACGATGCAGGTTATTTTAGTGCAGGATGTAAAGAACCTGGGTGCGAGTGGTGACGTGGTCAATGTGGCCGACGGCTACGCTAGAAACTATCTCATTCCCCGGGGTTTGGCCGTGCCGGCAACGGAAGGCGGGCTGCGGCAGGTGAAAACCAGGCAGGCCGCCGAGAAGCAGCGCCGGGAGAGGGAAGCTGAAGAGGCTGCTAAACTGGTCGAGGTGTTAAATGGGGAACGGGTCGAGGTCCTGGCCAAGTGTGGTGAGGGGGGCCGGCTATTTGGCTCGGTGACTTCCGCTGATATCGCCGCGGCCATCAAGAAGCAGCATGGGCGGGAGATCGACAAGCGGAAGGTGGAGCTGACCGAACCGATCAAGGAGATTGGGTCCCATGAGGTGACCATCAAGGTTTATCCAGGCATGACGGCCGTCATCACTGTCGAGGTCAAGGAGGCAAAGTGATCAGTCAATGGAGTGGGTGGAAAAGGGGATACGATCGATGAAAGGGTTATTTGGCAGACTTGGACGAAGGAAAGGACCGGCGGCGAAGACCAGGTCGCCGGAAGAAGATCAGCTGCAGCGGCAAGTAACCGCCCTGTTCAATTTGCTGGGAAGCCTCTACGGACCGGATAGGCTGGTCCTTAAGGCCAGCAAACTCGGGGCGCTGAGTCTTATTCGTTCATCATCCCTGGGGGAGCGGGTATTGGCCCTGCAGCGCCTCGTCTTTGAAGACCCGAATATCGATGTGGTTCCCTCAGACCAGGACATCCCCTCCCTCCTGAACGAAGTGGAAGAGGAGATCGCCGACCTTTTGGCCCGCAAGACGGTGGAGGATAAGCTGGAGCGGAAAGTCAGCGAAAAAATGCAGGAGCGGCATGAGGAATACATCCAGGAGATCAAGCTCCAGATCCTCAAGGAAGACAGCCCGGACAATGCCCAGACCCTGAGGAAGTACGCTGAACTGGAAAAGCTAGAGCAGCGGCAGCTTTCCCGGTCGGCGGCGGAGCTTTTGCGTCCTGAGCGGCTAGAGGATGTGGTGGGGCAGGATCGGGCCATTAAAGCTCTCTTGACCAAGCTGGCCTCCCCCTATCCCCAGCATGTGATTTTGTATGGACCTCCGGGCGTGGGCAAGACGACCGTTGCCCGCCTTGCCCTCCAGTATGCGAGGAGGCTTCCCCATACGCCCTTTGATGAGGATGCCCCCTTCGTCGAGGTGGACGGGGCGACCCTGCGCTGGGACCCCCGGGAAGTGAGCAACCCTCTCCTCGGGTCGGTGCACGATCCCATCTACCAGGGCGCCCGGCGGGAGATGGCCGACGGGGGGATTCCGGAGCCTAAGCTGGGACTGGTGACGGAGGCCCATGGCGGGGTCCTCTTCATCGACGAGATCGGAGAGCTGGATCTGCTGCTGCAAAACAAGCTGCTCAAAGTGCTGGAGGATAAGCGGGTAAGCTTCGAGTCCGCCTACTACGACCCCGATGATCCTGGGGTGCCCAAGTACATTAAACATCTGTTTGAGAAGGGGGCTCCGGCCGATTTCATCCTCATCGGGGCGACAACCTGTCAGCCGGAAGAGATCAATCCGGCCCTTAGGTCCCGCTGTGCGGAGATTTTCTTCGATCCCCTAACCCCAAAGGATATCGAGCGGATCGCCTGTGAAGCAGCATCACGGTTGGAGGTTGAACTGGAAGACGGAGTGGCTGAGCTCATCGCCCAGTACACTGTGGAAGGGCGGAAAGCGACGGGACTGTTGGCCGATGCTTATGGTCTGGCCCTGTTTAAGTCGAAGGGGAAAGCGACCACGATCGGTTTGGGGGAGATCGGCGAAGTAATCAGCTCCAATCGCCTGTCGCCCTACGTAAAGGTGAAGGGGAGCGATGAGCCGGAAGTTGGCAAGGTGTTTGGCCTGGCGGTCAGCGGCTTTTTGGGCATGGTCTTGGAGATCGAGGCGGTGGCTTTCCCCGCTAGGGGCGAAGGGAAGGGCAGCATCCGCTTCAATGAGACTGCCGGGAGCATGACCAAAGACTCGGTGTTCAACGCGGCATCCCTGGTCCGATCCTTGACGGGCCGGGACCTTGCCGATTACGACATGCATATCAATGTCATCGGCGGCGCCCATATCGACGGTCCATCGGCAGGAGCCGCGTTGGTGGCGGCCATCGTCAGCGCGGTGCAGGGCATTCCCGTCCGCCAGGATACGGCCGTCACGGGGGAGATCTCCATCAGGGGCAAGATGAAAGGTGTGGGGGGAATCCAGGAGAAGATTTACGGCGCCCGCCAGGCCGGATTGAGGAAGGTCATCATTCCCGCGGAAAACGCGGCCGACGTCCCCCCGGGTCTGCGGGGGATCGAAGTGGTGGCGGCATCCCGCGTTGATGAAATGCTAGGTCACCTGCTGGCCGGTCCCTTGAAGGGCAAACGAACTTTGCAAGAACCCTTAGCGCCTCCCCGGCGGGCCATCGGTGGCTGAATGTGGCGAGGCCGGCGACCCTTAAAGGCGAGAAAGCCTTTTGGGAATTTCGGGGTTCACCGGCCTCACGTTGGAGAGACCGGGTTCTTGGTGGTTGGTGAGGCTCTAAGCCTGGTCCAGTCTGACCCTGTTTACGTTAGCAACCACGCGGTGACCAGCGAAACGCACCGGACCACCAGATATCACCGGCCTCTCGCCCATTATTATGCTCCCCTTCCTAGGAAATAGACCTGGAAGGTTTAGGCAGGTGGGGGATAATGGTTATCAGCGCTTCCACTAAACTTGTGGGCATCATTGGCTGGCCGGTGGAACACAGCCTTTCCCCGGCCATGCACAATGCCGCCTTCGCGGCCATGGGCCTGGATTGGGCTTATGTGCCTCTGCCGGTACGGCCCGGGGATCTTCCCCAGGCAGTTGCTGGTGTGCTGTCCCTGGGCTTCCTCGGCGCCAACGTCACCATACCCCACAAAGAAGAGGCCCGAGAGCTCATGGATGAGCTTTCCCCAGGAGCCGAACTCATCGGGGCCGTCAACACCATCGCTTGCCAGGATGGGCGACTCATAGGCCATAATACTGACGGGATCGGCTTTCTAAGGTCTTTGGAGGGGAAATGGTCCCCCGGGGGAGAGACGGTCGTCATCCTAGGCGCGGGCGGTGCCGCCCGGGCGATCGCCATTCAACTGGCCTTGGCCGGGACCCGGGAAATCCATTTGATCAACCGCACTTGCGCCCGGGCGCGCCGTCTGGCCGAGGAGATCGAGGAGCGGATCGGCGTGTTCGCACGGGGATATGATTGGACTGCTCAAGACTTGGATCGAATCATCGCTTCCTCCTCCCTCCTCGTCAATGCCACCGCCTTTGGCATGGGCGATGAAGGGGAAGAGTTGTTCCCCTACCATTGGCTTGATGCCGGGACGGTCGTTTGCGACATCGTCTACACGCCCCGCGTAACGGGTCTTTTGAAGGGCGCGGCAAATCAGGGCTGCGTCACCGTTGATGGACTGGGGATGCTCCTCCATCAGGGGGCCGCGGCCCTTGAGATCTGGACTGGAAGACCCGCTCCCCTGCCGGTCATGGCCAAGGCCCTAGAGGATGCTCTTGAGGCGGACTAATGAATCCTTTCCACAAAACATATAGTATCTGCAGAAGGCTACTTTGAGGAGGAGTCGGGTTTGACGGACAAGTTGCGGGTGGCAGTGCTGTTTGGCGGGCGCTCTGGGGAGCATGAGGTATCCCTGCAATCCGCCGCCGCGGTGTTGGCCAACTTAGATCGGGCGGCCTATGAAGTCATGGCCATCGGCATCACGAAAGAGGGCCAGTGGTGGCTTTGCCC
>JAAYLE010000110.1 GCA_012522085.1 Bacillota bacterium
AGGACGTGCCGCGCCAGGTAGCTCAGCACGGCAAAGACATTGCTCTGTTTGCCACCAACTGCTCCATGCAGGAGCCTTTGATCATCAAAGCCCTCGAGACCGGGGCCATCTTCCCCGAGCAGTGCTGTCCGAGCCCGACCCATGGCTACGTGGGTGCATTGGGCCTGGCCATCACCGAGGATATGCAAGGCGATATGAACGCTATCCTCAAAGCCATCGACGAGGCTATCGTCGCGAAGGGCGGCGCCGGCCGGTTTGGCACCTGGATGGTCCCCTTCAACATGGTGGCCGTGGAAGCTGGCGTTGAGATCGCCCGGGCGGCAGTGGAGAAGGGCTTGGACTTCGCCGAGATGGATGCCGTAGGCGAGATCTTCGGTGAAGTGGCCGGCGGCGATGTTACCATCGATCGCCTGGAGGGCAACTTCTACCTGTTGACGGCGCCCTCGGTTGTCTTTGGCGTAACTGAGTTGTAAATTCGATTGCTGCCAGGTAAGCCAGGTGCCTCGGCACCTGGCTTACCTCATTGTAAACCCGTAGGGAGGCGGCCTTGCCGCCTTCGCGAGGGAGGATGGTGCTGGAGTGGGACAAGCTTTAAGGATGCAAAGCATCACGAAGAAATATTATGGGACGACGGTCCTCAAGGATGTATCCTTGGAGGTTGATCAGGGGGAAATCCATGCCCTGGTGGGTGAAAATGGTGCGGGGAAGTCAACCTTGATGAACGTCCTTTTCGGCATGCCGGTGATCCACCAAACTGGAGGCTATGAGGGCGAGGTCTACATTGGCGGCCAGCAGGTTGACATTCTGACTCCGGCCGATGCCATGGCTTTGGGAATTGGCATGGTCCACCAGGAGTTTATGCTGATCCCCGGATTTACCGTCACGGAAAACATTAAGCTGAACCGGGAGAAGAGCCGTCCAAGTCTTCTTAGTCGGTTTTTCGGCAAGAGCCTGGAAATCCTCGACATGGAGGATATGGCCCGGGACAGCAGGGCCGCGCTGGACAAACTCGGCGTTGGCATCGAAGAGTGGCTGCCGGTGGCGGGGCTGCCGGTGGGCTACATGCAGTTTGTGGAGATCGCGCGGGAAATCGACAAGGAGAATGTGCGGCTATTGGTCTTCGATGAGCCGACGGCGGTGCTGACGGAAAGCGAAGCGGATCTGTTCCTGGCGGCCATTAAGAAGCTGGCCCAATCGGGGATGGCCATCTTGTTCATCTCCCACCGTCTCGATGAGGTCGTCGCGGTGGCTGACCGGATCACCGTCCTGCGGGATGGGGAAGTGGTTGGGAGGCTCTCTCGGGAAGAGGCCCATTTGGACCGGATCGCCGAGCTCATGGTCGGGCGGCGGATCGAAAGGCCCGCTTTGCCGCCACGGGCTAAGGAGCCCAGCGATGATGACATTATCCTTGATATTCGGGACCTGATGGTTGACATGCCCGGGGAGAGGCTGAATGGACTAAACCTGGCCATCCGGCGGGGTGAAATCATTGGTCTTGGCGGTCTGGCAGGCCACGGCAAGGTGGCGGTCGCCAACGGCATCATGGGCCTGTACCCGGCGACGGGGGAAGTATTAAAGGCCGGGCAGCCCTTGCCCTTGAACGACCCTGCCGAGGTGCTGCGCCAGGGCATCGCGTTTGTCTCGGAAGACCGGCGGGGCACGGGCCTTCTCCTTGGGGACTCCATCGAGCACAACATCGTCTTCACCAGCCTTCAGGCCCAAGATCGGTTCTTGAAGGAAGGGTTTCTGCCCGGTTCGATGCTCAAGCTGCAGGATAGCGCCCTAATTAGGAACCATGCCCTGCAGATGATCAAAGAGCTTGACATCCGCTGCCGCGGCCCTGAACAGCCGGTGCGGACCTTGAGCGGCGGCAATCAGCAGAAGGTTTGTCTTGCCAGGGCCTTAACCTTGTCCCCTGAGATTCTGTTTGCCTCAGAGCCCACCCGAGGGATCGACGTTGGCGCGAAGAGCCTGGTGTTGGACCTGCTCGTAGAGTTTAACCGCAAGATGAACATGACTGTGGTGATCACATCGAGCGAGCTGGCAGAGCTGCGACAAATCTGTGACCGCATCGCCATCATCTATCAAGGGCGGCTGGTTGGCATTCTCGAGCCGGATGCCCCTGACGTGGAGTACGGATTGATGATGGCTGGCGGCAAAAGGGCGGGGGTGAGCTGAGGATGAAGCAGCGATTGGAAAAGCTTGTGGAAAGGTTTGGCATTCCCCGGTTGATCATCATGGCCTTTGTCCTTGCCCTGTTCATCCTCGGCAGTCTGGCGGGGCTGTCAACGGCCCAGCTTCTTAGCGCCTCCCTGGTTCGGTTCGGCATGAATGGGGTCCTGGTGCTGGCCATGGTTCCGACAATCACCTGTGGAGTAGGCCTCAACTTTGGCCTGCCAGTCGGCGTCTTATGCGGTCTGGTGGGCGCCCTGATCAGCATGCAGCTGGAGCTGAAGGGTTTCGTCGGGTTCATTTCCGCCATTCTCTTCAGCCTTCCTCTGGCGGCCATCTTTGGCTGGCTTTACGGGTGGCTGCTCAACCGCGTCAGGGGCCAGGAAATGATGGTTGGGACCTATGTGGGCTTCTCCAGCGTCGCGTTCATGTGCATCTTTTGGCTCCTTGCTCCCTTTGACAATCCGGAGCTGATCTGGGCCATCGGCGGGCAGGGCTTGCGCTATACCTTGACGCTGGACAACCACTTTGGCAAAGTGCTGAATGGCTTCCTGCTCCTGAAGATTGGCGATCTGGAAATACCCTTTGGCTTGGTGGGAGCCTTCCTTCTCCTTTGCCTTTTGAGCCAGCTTTTCCTGAGGACGAAGGTGGGCTTGGCCATGCAGGCGGCTGGAGACAATCCCAGGTTCGCGAGGGCCGCGGGGATTGATGTTCCGCGGATGCGGTCCCTTGGTGCGATGTTGTCGACGATCCTCGGCGCGGTCGGGATCATCATTTACGCCCAAAGCTACGGCTTCTTACAGCTGTACATGGCTCCTTTGATGATGGCTTTTCCGGCGGTCGCCGCCATCCTCATCGGCGGAGCCAGCCTGGCGAGGGCCACTGTGGGCCATGTGATCCTGGGCACTTTCTTGTTCCAGACGTTGTTGACCATTGCCTTGCCGGTAACCAGCCACATCATCGGCGGCGACATCTCCGAGGTGGCCCGGTTGATCGTCAGCAACGGAATGATACTATACGCCCTGACTAGGGCCGGTGGGGGGAGATAGCTTGAAAGGTGAAACTGCTTTGCAGCCTGGGGGGATCGGGGCGAGCACTCCCCTATCTTTGCTGAAGCGAAACGCCGTCCCGGTGCTATTCGCTGTTTTGTGCGCCCTGGGAGTGATCCTGGCTGAGATCGACCCCCTGTTCCTTGCTAATGAGATAATTTCCCGGCTGGCCCGAAACAGCTTCTTGATCTTATCGCTGCTGATTCCCGTTTCCGCCGGGCTGGGCTTGAACTTCGCCATCGTCATCGGCGCCATGGCTGGGCAAGTGGCCGTCATTGCCGTCACCCACTACAAGATTCGGGGTCTGGCTGGCCTCCTTTGGGCCATGACCGGTTCGGTCCCCCTGGCTATTGTCATGGGCTATCTGGCTGGTCTCGTCCTCAACCGTGCTAAGGGCCGGGAGATGATCACCTCGATGATCCTTGGCTTTTTCGTCAACGGCCTTTATCAGCTGGTGTTCCTCTTCCTGGTGGGAACCGTCATACCGATGAAGAATCGGGCGATGATGCTCCCTGGCGGTGTGGGTCTGCGAAACACTGTGGACCTTTATCCCATCGCCCAGGTGCTCGACAAGTTGTGGCGGATCGATTTGGGCGGGGTCCGCATCCCGATGGCCACCTTGCTCCTTGCCGGCGCCCTTTGCGCTGCGATCCATTATCTGATGCGCACTCGGCTCGGTCAGCAAATGCGGGCGGTGGGGCAGGATAGGCAAATCGCCGCGGTTGCGGGGATCGATGTGGACCGGACCCGGATCATCGCAATGATCCTGTCCACGGTCTTAGCCGCGTGGGGCCAGCTCATTTTTCTCCAAAACATCAGCACCCTAAACACTTACAACAGCCATGAGCAGGTGGGGACCTTTGCCATCGCCGCGTTGCTGGTGGGAGGGGCGACTGCCAGGCGCGCGACCATCTGGCAGGCCATTTTGGGATTGCTCTTGTTCCATACCCTGTTCGTCGTCTCCCCCTTAGCCGGGCAAGCGATCGTCGGCATTCCCCAGATCGGGGAGTACTTCCGAGTGTTCGTCGCTTACGGAGTCATCGGTGTGGCTTTAGCTCTCCATGCCTGGCAGAGCAGGGGTTAAGGAGGCGTGCTGCCGATAGTGCGGCAGCACGCTCCTTTGCGGGCGTGCGTTGTGAGGCCCCTCTGCAAAAAAACTAGAACAGGCCCTTGACTAGATGATGAGGGTATGGTAGGATAGGTCCTGTCGCCGAGCAGTAAATGACACAAAGTACCAAGCATGAATCGACAAAAGTGATTGACAAGGCTGCTCGGTAC
>JAAYLE010000111.1 GCA_012522085.1 Bacillota bacterium
TCATCGCCAAAGAGGGCCGCTGTCAGCAGGTGTTTCTCCAGGATGTGGCGGGGGATGTTTTTTGTTCCACCCGGCGGTGAGGGCGATAAGGTAGGAGCAGGTGAATATCGCCAGCCGGCTAGCCGGCAGGCTCCCTTAGTTGACCTTGGTAATAAGGCGTGTTATTATCACAAAGTACTAATGGTCAGGTAAAGGCTTGTGGGCACCTATCGGTGAGGACCATAGGTATCCATGGCTAACGGAGGATAGGGTATGGGACGTCTAGATGAATGGGCAGAAGGCCAGATCGATCGTCTGCTGGCGAGGTTTGTCCATCCCGGTGAGACATCGCATCGCGAGGTCCGCAAAATCTGTGGATACCTGGAAAGCTGGGTTAGCATCATCGTCAACCTTCTTCTCTTTGTCCTCAAGTACATCCTGGGCACAGCCATCAACAGCGTCTCCCTCATTGCCGATGCTTTCCATACTTTATCGGATATGGCCACATCCTTTGTTGTTCTCTTGGGGTTTCGAGCCGCGGCTCAGGCGCCCGATGAAGAGCATCCCTATGGCCACGGACGGGTGGAGACCATTGCCACCTTGATTATTGCTGTGCTGTTGGTCATCGTCGGCTTTGATTTCCTTAAGTCCTCGGCCCTACGGTTGCTCCAACCAGAACCTGTCGGCGGGGACCTGATCATAGTGGGCGTCATGCTCCTGTCCGGCTTGATCAAAGAGGGTCTCTTCTTTTTCTCCGCCTCTTTAGGCCGGCGGATTGACTCGTCGGCTCTAATGGCCGATGCCTGGCATCATCGCAGTGATGCCATTGCATCGGGGTTGGTTGCCATCTCAGTCATCGCGGCCATGTTCGGCTACAATCGGGTCGATGCCATCTTTGGCCTGGTGGTATCTGGTCTTATCCTACATACGGGCTTCAGCCTTGGCCGCGATTCCGTCAGCCAACTGATCGGGGAAGGTCCTGACGAAGACGTCATTTCCAGGATACGGCAGCATGCCAGCTCCGTTGAAGGGGTAACTGGGGTCCATGGCATTCAGGTTCATGATTATGGCGACCGCCGCCTGGTTTCCTTGCATGTAACCGTTGAACCCCACTTGAACGTGGAAGTCGCCCATGGCATCGCCACCGAAGTTGAGCAGGTCGTGGCTGAGAATCTAGAAGCGGACGCCACGGTCCATATCGAGCCGGCCGAGCAGAAAAGTGGTAAGTAGACGGTTGCATCTCGGACACGTGTTCTACGATGGCAACGGGTTACTTGTCTCACCGCAATAAGTGGAATCCCCATTCCCAAACACCTTCCTCTGGCCATCAATAAGGGCCGTTGGCGAATGCTTTCACCGGTGGACTCTTATCTTATTGACGCCGGCCGAGTGGCTGCATATATTCCTATATGGTAATATAAGCATGAGGTGAGGGTAATGAGTGACATCTATGCCTTGCGGGTGGCAGTGGTGAAAGCCCTAGCCCATCCTTTGCGTCTAAGAATCATCGATTATCTGGCGAGGGAAGGGCCGAGGTGTGTGGCGGAGATTGTCGATGAGGTGGGCGGCAGCCAATCGACGGTGTCGAAGCACTTGGCCGTCTTGCGGAAAGCGGGGATCATCAGAGGTCGAAAAGAGGCGTTGATGGTTTATTATGAGCTTTGTACGCCGTGTGTGGAACAGTTCTTTCACTGTATTGACAAAGTGCTCGCAACTGACTTGAAGATGAGACAGATGGCTTGTGATGGAGGTGAATGCGGAAGATGCAACCGATGAGGGGCAAGAACTGGGTGGAGAAGTTCTTGGCTTGGGAGGACTCCTTGAAATTCCTGTTGATGATCGGACTCTTTGTTGCTGTCTACTCCATTCCCTTCCAAAGCCCGCGTATTAGTGGCGCCCTCATTGAAGCTCTTTTGATGTTGCAGGAATATGTACGGGAGCACGTCTTGTTTTGTTTGGTACCCGCCTTCTTCATTGCGGGCGCCATCGGCAGCTTTGTGTCGAAGGAGGCGGTAATTAGGTATTTCGGCCCGGGTGCTAGAAAGCTGACAGCTTACGTTGTGGCAGCTGTTTCTGGTACCGTCCTCGCGGTATGCTCGTGCACTGTCTTACCCTTATTTGCCGGTATTTACAAACGGGGGGCGGGGTTGGGGCCGGCGGTGGCCTTCTTGTATTCCGGCCCGGCGATTAACGTTTTGGCCATCATCCTCACGGCACGGGTTCTGGGTTGGCAGATGGGACTGGCTAGGACTATTGGGGCTGTTTTGTCTGCGATTGTCATCGGCCTCGTCATGGCTTTCTTGTATCGGGATGAAGAAAAGCGGCGGCTGCAAGACGGTGGCCGGGAAGAATTGCATCTGCTGCGAAACGCGGGGCTCCTCAGTGTATTGGTCCTCATCTTAGTTTTTGCCGCCTGGGGAGAGCCGGCCGAGCAAGGGTTTTGGCTTCGAGTCTACGCGGTAAAATGGCATCTGACCATTGTCTTGTTGTTCGTCTTGGGTTACATGCTCAAGACTTGGTTTAGTTGGGATGAACGGATGAACTGGTTTCAGGCCACCTGGGAGTTCGCTCAGCAGATCTTGCCCATGTTGTTTACCGGGGTATTGATCGCCGGGGCCCTAATGGGAAGGCCTGGTGCGGACGCCGGATTGATCCCTGCTCGCTTGATTGCACCGCTTTTGGGAGGGAATTCCTTATTGGCCAACATCACCGCGTCTGTTTTGGGCGCCTTGATGTACTTTGCTACCCTAACAGAGGTGCCGATCATCCAAGGTCTGGTTGGTTTGGGGATGGGCAAAGGTCCGGCCCTCGCTTTGCTGCTGGCTGGTCCGGCTCTGAGTCTGCCTAGCATGTTGGTCATTCGCAGCGTGCTGGGGACCAAGAAAACGTTGACTTTCGTGTTGTTGGTGATTTTGATGGCCACAGTCGCGGGTATGGTTTTTGGGGCTTAAGCAGAAAGGCGGGATGACCTATGTTGAACATTAAAGTGTTGGGCACTGGTTGTGCTAAATGCCGAGCTTTGGAAAAAAACGTGCGGCAAGTGGTCGATCGGCTTGGCATCGAAGCCCAGATCAGCAAGGTAAGTAATCTTGACGAGATTTTGGCCTATGTGCTGTTGACCCCCGCGTTAGTCATCAACGAAAGGGTCAAAGCATCGGGGCGGGTGCCCAGTCCGGCGGAAATTGAGCGGCTGATTGCCGAAGAAAATTGAGGTTCCGGAAGATCCCTTCCGGAACCAAGGCTCTACCAGTCTTGTAAGAACTCGCTGTAGCGCTTTGCATCTTCGGGTCCGTCGATGACCGTCTGCAGATACAAGCCTGTTGGGGCTAGGTGTTTGCGGAAAAGGGCAAGATCCTCATGGTCGAGGCTTCCGCGGATGATGAGGCACTTGCCTGCATCTTGCACCATCTTGAGGTAAGGCATCATTTGGGGCACGGGCATCCCGCCCACATCCTTGTTGATCTGGATGACTGTAAGCTCGTCGATGGCCAGGATGTCTTCCAGGAGGAACAACGACGAGGAATGGAGATGGATTAAGCTAAAGGGCGTGGAACCGGCCAGGATTCGATCGGGCCCTTGGAGGAACTCTCTGAAGAGCGGAGGAGAATAGAGGGCGGAAGCATCTTCTTGGAGCCGAATGAGCCGCCCGGGCGCCCAAAGGGCGAACTGCTCGATGAAGTAGCCCCCGTGGAAGGGACCGGTCAGTTCCGCCATCTTGTTGATCACCATCAGGAAAATGTTGACCAACTTGTCGATGAGTCGCTTAAGTTCATCCGGGTGATCGTACAAATCATAAATCACCTTGGACGATCCGCGCAGGGCAGCCAGCATGTCGCTTATCCCCCGCAAGATAGGCAGCCCCACCGGGAACCTGCCCTCGGACCTGTCCACGAGCATTGTCGTAAAGGCCAGGTATTTTTGCAGCCACGGGTTGTCTTCATCGACCTGGATGGTTTCCAGCTCATCCCAGGAAAGACACTTTTCTTCAGCCCAAATGCTCCCCGGGGCGATCCGCACCGTGCATCCCAGCATAGCCTCCATCCAAGGAATGGCCGGGAATGGTGCGGCTCCTCGGACCACATCATCTTGGATCGGTGTGGTCGCTTTCAGGATTCGTTCATAGTCCGGCCAAAAAGCCTCTGGATCGAGCATGTCAGCCTCGAGGACATCCTCATTGGCTAGCGCCGCGATGGCTCGATAGCTGGTGAAAGGGAAATACCCGCCGGCGGAAAAACCGACTAGAGGACGATTGACCTGTGCTTGCTCCAAAAACTGCTGATACCTTTGGAATTTCGTTTGCAGCTCACCCTGCGAATACAAGAGTCATCCTCCCTTCCTTTGGTGCTCATCCGTTCGCCACCGATCAGGGAAATTCCTCCTCTGTGCGGCATCGAAGGCTCACCTGGCAGTCAACTTGCCGGAAAGCCCGAATTTGGGGCAAATAAAACGCTAGTGTGAGGGTCAAACTAGCTTTGACGTACTGGGAAAGGAGGGCGGTTATGGCCAAGTCTTTTCTTGATGCCTTAAGGGAGGCGTTTGTAGGGAGCCGCAGAGAGGATATAGAGATTGGGGAAGAGCTGACCCCGGGAAAATCTGTTGATATGGAACTGGCCATGGAGGGCGGCATTTATCTTAGTCCAACACGGATTGTCGAGGGGGATACCCTGTTCATCAGGTATAACGGGCTGCTGGCCCAGTCAGGGGCGGAACAGGTATTCCTCCACTGTGGCTATGGACCCGGCCCTTGGCAAAGGATAACGGATCTGCCGATGTTCAAGAACTACGACGAATCGTGGGAGACGAGTTTGACTGTGGAGCAGGGCGGAACGCTAGAGTTTTGCTTTCGCGACAACGCGGACAACTGGGACAACAATAGCGGTCGCAACTGGAGTTATACTGTTACGCCCGAGCCAACCCATAACCCCACTTAGGGGACGGCGGCCCAGGGGAGGACCCTCTTTGGCGGGGTCCTTTTTTAATGGAATAAGGCCTAGAAAGAAACGGCAAAATAGGGATGAACAGGAGGTGATGGAGTGGATCGAGAAGAAGTGACGAGATTGTTTGGTCGTGTGGGCCGGGAAGGCATTAGTCCCCGGAAAGTAATGACCATTGTGTTCGAGGCCCTTCAGGAGAAGGGATATCGGCCTATTGACCAAATTGTCGGCTACCTGGTGTCAGGAGACCCATCCTACATAACAGGGCATAATCAAGCACGCAACCTGATCAAGAGTCTCGAGAGAGATGAGCTGCTCGAAGATATGGTTCGCTACTATTTGGGACAAGAGGTGGTGAGAGGCAGCGGTGGCCAAACTGATAATTAATGGTCCTAACAAGTTGGAGGGGGAAGTCCTGATCAGCGGCGCCAAGAACAGCGCCCTGGCCATCATTGTGGCGGCTGCGATGGCCCCTGAAGAATCTTTGCTGATCAACGTTCCCCGGAACTTGGACGTTTTTTTCATGACGAAAATATTAGAGGAGCTAGGTGTAAAGGTCTGGTTCGATGCCGATGGCCTTCACGTTGACGGTTCGACCCTTAGCTCCCATCAAGTCCCATATAATCTAGCACGGCGAATGAGGGCTTCTTTTTATGTGGCCGGACTGCTCTTGGCTCGCCTTGGGGTTGCCGAAGTCCCATTGCCCGGAGGCTGCGCGCTGGGCTCGAGGCCTGTTGACTATCACATCAAGGGCTTTCAGAGCCTAGGAGCAAAGATCACCATTGAACACGGATACATGAAAGCCCAGGCCGAAAGCTTGCGGGGAACTAAGGTCTACATCAATCGATCGAGCGTGGGCACAACGGTAAACTTGATGCTGGCGGCCTCCACCGCGCAGGGGACCACCATTTTGGAAAATCCCGCCAAGGAGCCGGAAGTGGTCGATCTAGCTATTTGCCTCAACAGCATGGGAGCCCGCATCCGGGGGGCCGGGACTGATGTCATCCGCATCGACGGCGTCAAACGGCTCCGGGGGGCCGAGCACTCAATCATCCCCGACAGGATTGAGGCCGGCACCTATGCTTTGGCGGCGGCCATCACCCAAGGCCGCATCCTCCTGCGCAATGTGGTCACCGACCACCTGCGGGCCCCTTTGCTCAAGCTAGAGGAAGCGGGGGCCATCATCAGTGAAGGACCGAATGAACTAGAAATCGCCGCCCCCCAGCGAATGCAGGCCGTTGACTTGGAAACCGCGGCCTATCCTGGATTCCCCACCGATCTGCAGCAGCCTTTCATGGCCATGCTGACCCTCGCCGAGGGCACTAGCGTCATTCGCGAAACTATCTTCGACCGGTTCCGTTTTGTCGATGAGCTAAGGCGGATGGGCGCCGATTTGAAAGTGGAACGGGACACGGCTATCGTCCGCGGCGTCGAGGGGCTGACAGGAGCGCCCGTTGAGGCAACGGACCTGCGGGCGGGGGCAGCCCTGGTGCTTGCCGGCTTGGCAGCCGAAGGAACGACGGAAGTGGGCGCGGTGGAAATGATCGATCGGGGTTATGAGCGGCTGGAGGAGAAACTTCGGGCCTTGGGAGCCAACATCTCCAGACAGGGAGAGGAAAAGGATCCGGAGGAGATTGCGCGCGAACTCGATTATCTTTGTCCTTGAGGGACCAGGTTGATGTAGATGGTGACTGTCTTGCTGATGTGGCTGGCAGTAAGATAAACAAGGTAAGTCTCATCTTGGATGGCAACTGGCCGCTGGTGAACCATCGTCTCCAGGAGAGGCGGATCGATGGCGTCCACATCGCGGCCGACTAGTTCCTGCAAGAGCCCTTGGATAGTCTCCTGACCCTTGAGTCGAGCTTGTTCATCGGGGCAGGTCGCCACCACTTTGACGGATTGGATAATATGGCCTTTTTTCTCCAGGCTTTCGAGGCGCTTGAGCCGGGCTTCCAGGTCCTGTGCATGGCCAAGGAGGAGCTGGTTCTCCAAGGTCAGGTCGTCTACTTTCCGGCCCATGAGCAGCATTCCCACGATGAGCCCGGCGATGAGCCCCAAGAGGAAGATGCCGATCAATTGGATTGGCTTCATTTTACCCCCGCGATGGTCACTACTAGCCAATAGGCGACATTGGCCCCGGCGAAGCTCCCCAAGATGACTACCATTTGCCTGAGGAGAAGACCGAGCTGGCCGTCAAAAAGGCCGCTTTCAATGATCCTCAAGGTGGGCATGGTGCCCCCGATGGCCACCAAGATCCCCCACATTTTCATATTCCTGGCCAGGAGGAGCATCGTCGCCAGGGGCGACCCCCTCCGAAATAGGGTCGCTAAGGATCCGATGAGGGCTCCACCCAAGACGACGCCGAGGGCGGCAAAAAAGGGTTCTACCAGTTCCATCGGTAATCGCTTCATGGCTAATTCTATGCGGGCCGGGCCTGCCCCATGACAACAAGGAAATTAGGCGGTCGTCTTGAATGTCTAGCTAAAGCCTTCTCTGGAGGGGAAGACAGTGGCTGGCTTCGTTCACTTGCACACCCATACCGAATACAGCCTGTTGGATGGCTGCTGTCGGCTTGATGGTTTGATTCAAAGGGCTGTCCAGTTGGACATGCCGGCGATTGCCATCACCGACCATGGGGTAATGTATGGTGTGATCGAGTTTTACAAGAAGGCTCGGAGGGAGAAGATTAAACCAATCATCGGCTGTGAAGTGTATGTAGCGCCCCGTTCCCGCACGCAGCGGGAGCCTAAGGTCGATGAGACGGCCTATCATCTAGTCCTGTTGGCGGAAAACAACCAAGGTTATCGGAACCTGTTGAACCTCGTCACCAAGTCCCATCTAGAGGGCTTCTACTATCGCCCGCGGGTTGATAAGGAGCTGCTCGCTGAGCATGCGGAGGGCCTGATCGCCTTGACGGCTTGTTTGGGCGGGGAGATCCCGACGAGAATAAGGCAAAGCTTCACAGAGGCCAGGCGAGCACTCGATGAGTATCTCGCCATCTTTGGCCGGGACTGCGTCTACCTGGAGCTGCAAGACAATGGAGTAGAAGGACAAAAAGAAGTCAATGAGCTTTTGGTCCGGCTGGGGCAAAGGGTCGGGGTGCCAATTGTGGCCACCAATGATGTCCACTACCTGCGGGCAGAGGATGCTCGGGCCCACGACGTCCTCCTTTGCATTCAGACTGGCAAGACGATTAGCGATCCTAATCGGATGAGATTTCCGACCAATCAGTTCTTTATCAAGTCCGCTGAAGAAATGGCGCAGGCCTTCCCCCGGCATCCGGAGGCCCTGGCCAACTCCCTAATCATCGCCGATCGCTGTCAGGTGGATATCGAACTCGGCCGGGTGCACCTGCCGCCCTTCGTGGCTCCCGACGGGCAGGACCTGGCTAGTTATCTAAAGCAGGAGACTTTCGCCGGCGCAGCGAGGCGTTTTGGGCAGGTGAGTGCGGAGATAAGCTCCCGCCTCGACCACGAGCTGGAAGTCATCAACTCCATGGGGTACCCGGGCTACTTCCTGATCGTAGCCGATTTCATCCAATATGCCCGCTCCCGCGGCATCCAAGTGGGACCGGGGAGGGGTTCGGCGGCGAGCAGCCTTGTTGCCTACTGCCTGGGGATTACGGACATTAATCCGTTAGAGTACGGACTCATCTTTGAACGCTTCCTCAACCCCGATCGGATCAGCCTGCCCGACATCGACACTGATTTTGCCGATGACCGCCGGGGAGAGATCATCGATTACGTGGTGGGCAAATATGGGCAGGAGCGGGTGGGCCAGATTATCACCTTCGGTACGATGGCTGCGAGGGGGGCTATTCGGGATGTGGGCAGGGCCTTGGAGCTTCCCTATGGTCAGGTGGATGCTATTGCCAAGCTGGTGCCGGCGGAGGTTGGGGTGACTCTGCAAGAAGCGCTGGAGGCTGTGCCGGAGCTCGCGAGCCTTGCCGGCTCCAACGAAGAGGTGGCCGATCTGTTGGAGCTTGCCCAAGCGGTGGAGGGATTGCCCAGGCACGCGTCGGTCCACGCGGCGGGGATCGTCATCGCCGATAAGCCTTTGATGGAATACACGCCCCTGCAACTGGGCACTGAAGGACAGATCATCACCCAATATCCGATGGAGAACCTGGAAGAAGTGGGCCTACTCAAGATGGACTTCTTGGGCCTGCGGAACTTGACCGTCATCGCCCGGGCACTGGAACTGATCCGGGATTCCCGGGGGGTGGACCTGGACATTGAGGCCATTCCTTTGGATGACCCGAAAGTCTATACTATGCTTAGCCAAGGAGACAGCATGGGCGTGTTCCAGATGGAGAGCCGCCTCTTTCGCGGTCTCCTCCGGGATATCAAGCCGACCAGGTTTGAAGATCTAGTGGCTATCTTAGCCTTGGGGCGCCCAGGACCTATGGGACGGGTCGATGACTTCGTTCGTCGCAAACATGGGGAGGAAAAGATTTCCTATCTTCATCCCTGGCTGGAGGACATCCTGCAGGAGACCTACGGGGTGATCATCTATCAAGAGCAAGTGATGCGCATTGCCACCCGCCTTGCCGGTTATACCGCGGCGCAGGCTGACCTTCTGCGGCGGGCGATGGGCAAGAAGAAGCCGGAAATCATGATGGAGGAGCGAGCCCGTTTCCTGGCCGGGTGCAGCAAGAACGGCATCGATGCCAAGACGGCGGACGTGATTTTCCAGGAGATAGAGAAATTTGCCGGCTATGGATTCAACAAGGCCCACTCGGTCGCGTATGCGATGATTTCGTACCGGACTGCCTATCTGAAAGCCCATTATCCGGTGGAGTTCATGGCCGCGGTGCTAAGCAGCGTCATGGGATCGACGGACAAGGTGGCAGCTTACATCACTTCCTGCCAGCGCCGAGGGATCCGAGTTCTGCCACCTGATATCAACGAGAGTGTGGCCGATTTTCGCGTCGTCGGCAATCAGATTCGCTTCGGCCTGGGGGCAGTGAAAAACGTGGGGGTCAGTGCCATTGAAAGCATCCTTGAGGCTCGTCGGGAGGGGCCCTTCACTTCCATTTTCGACCTTTGCCAGCGGGTTCCAGGCCGGATCATGAACCGTAAACTATTGGAAAGCCTAATAAAGGCGGGGGCTTTAGACTCGCTGGACGATAATCGAGCCGAGCTGCTGGCCCTGGTCGACTTGGCCCTAGAGGATGGTCAGCGTTTTCAGCAGCAAGCTCGGGGACAAAAGACCCTGTTTGATCTGGATGCCTTCGACTTAGCCGAACAAGTCAGGCCCGCATCGCTCCCGCCCCTAACCCGCAGGCAGCAGCTGGCGATGGAAAAGGAGGCCCTCGGTCTGTATATCAGTGGACATCCCTTGCAGGAAGTGGACCGGCTAGTTGAGGCCCTTGCCCCAGACCGGTTAAGTACCCTCGGCCGCCGGGAAGACGGTGAGTGGGTCATGGTGGTGGGGGTGCTCAAGAGTCCCAAACGAGTCAGGACCAAGACCGGGGCCCAAATGATGTTTGCCCAGCTGGAGGATCTGTCGGGTGCGGCCGAAGTGATCTTCTTGCCTGCGGTCTACGGCGCCCACAAGAGTGTCCTGGAGGAAGACAGCCTCCTTCTCCTCGGGGGCAGGGCGGAAATACGGGATGAAGGGCATAAGATCCTCGTCGATGAGGTCGTGCCCCTCGAGCCCCAGCCGATCCTTTTGGATGTCCACAACATCGAGCAGCTGCAGTCCTTGCAGCGAAGCCTTCGGGGCCAAGGCGGAGATGTCCCGGTGATCTTCCGCTGCCCCTCGAGTGGAGGGATGGTCCTGGTGTTGGCCTCAACGGAGTATTGGGCATCCCAAGATGCCAGGAGTCAACTTGAGGCCTTGGGGCGGGCCTCCCAGCGGGTGGATTCTGGTTGAAGGCCCTAGGGCGTTAGTGTATACTCGAAGCAGGACTTTACGGGCAAGGGGGTGTGCCCTTGGGACCGGGTGCTTTTGAGCAATTTGACGTTGTCGGTGGTGATTTTATCGCGGTCCGGGCCTTAGAAAACGGAGTTACGGTCATCGGCCTGACTAGGGGCAAGGACACGAAATTCCACCACAGTGAGAAACTCGATCAAGGGGAAGTAATGATCGTTCAGTTTACCGAACATACTTCAGCTATAAAAATCAGAGGTCGAGCGGAGATTTTGACCCGTCACGGGCGCATTGAGTCAGGAGAGTAAGACAAAGGTATTCGCTGGGGTCGGTAAAGGAGAGAAGCTTTGTGTGGACTGTCGTGTACGTTGCACCGAACCGCCCTGTGGCGGAGATGATTAAGGAGATGCTGGAAAACGACGGACTTCTAGTCATGATTCGGTGTGCGGGCATACCCCATTTAGGGGACTCAGGTCAGTTTGAAATACTGGTGCCGGAATCGGAAGTGGATGAGGCCCAGATCGCTTTGAGTCGGGTGTTGGGTCAATGAACTCACCGAGTGGGATGAGGGGATGCTAAGCGTGTTTTGGGGGAAGCAAAAGTATGTGACTATCAAACCCAGGGAGCCAAGCTCCGGACCTGTGGCTGACGGCCTGTGGACCAGGTGCCCATCTTGCAGCAGCCTCCTGTACACCAAGGAGCTCACTAAGAACCTGAGCGTCTGTGATCGCTGCAGCCACCATTTCCGGATGAGCGCCTGGGATCGGGTGCTGCACCTATTGGATGCCGATAGTTTCCAAGAAATAGATCAAGACCTTGAGGGAGGCAACCCCCTGGGGTTTTCCGGCTACGAACAAAAGTTGGCCAAATCCCGGGAGAAAACCGGCCTCACCGAAGCCTGCTTGACTGGGGAGGGCCGCCTCAGCGGCCACCAGTTGGTTTTTGGGGCTATTGACTTTGGCTTCATCGGAGGCACGATGGGAACGGTGGTGGGGGAAAAAGTCTGTAGGGCCTTTGAATACGCCCTGACCAAGAGACTGCCCGTTGTGATGGTGTCCGCCGGGGGCGGCGGCGCCCGAATGCATGAGGGGATCCTCTCCTTGATGCAGATGGCCAAGACAAGCCAAGCTGTCGAACGGCACAGTCAGGCCGGACTCTTATACATCTGTGTGTTGACCGATCCCACCATGGGTGGGATTTATGCCAGCTTTGCTTCGCTCGCTGACATCATTTTGGCCGAGCCCCAGGCGTTGATCGGGTTTGCCGGCCCCAGGGTGGTAGAAGAGACGATCCGCCAGAAGCTCCCCAGCGGCTTTCAACGGGCGGAATTTGCCTTGAATAACGGGATGGTAGATGCAATAATAGAGCGAAAGGAGCTGAGGAAGGTCCTCGCTCGCCTGTTGCTGTACCACGATCGGGGAGGGCGACAGCTATGCTGAACGGGGTTTTTGAGTGGGAAAAGCCCCTGATTGAACTGGAGAAGAAGATTGAGGAGCTTCGCCGGTTCACCAAAGAAGAGGGGATCGACTTCTCCGCGGAAATCGCAACGTTGGAGAGTCGAGCGGAAAACCTGCGGCACGATATTTACTCCCGCCTGACCCCGTGGCAAAAAGTGATGATCGCTCGTCACCCCAGGCGACCGACCTGCCTCGATTACATCGAACTCATCTTCGATGACTTTTTCGAACTCCATGGGGACCGGACCATCCGGGATGATCCGGCCATGGTGGGGGGCATTGCCCTCCTGGAAGGGCGGCCGGTGACGGTCATCGGACCCCAGAAGGGCAAGGACACGAAGGACAACATCGCGCGCAACTTTGGCTTGCCCCATCCTGAAGGTTACCGCAAAGCCCTGCGGCTTATGCGTCAGGCAGAGAAGTTCCGCCGGCCCATTATCTCCCTGATCGATGTGGTGGGCGCCTATCCGGGCATCGAGGCAGAGCAGCGTGGTCAGGGAGTCGTCATCGCGGAGAATATTCGCCAGATGTCCTTCCTAAAAGTGCCCATCATCTGTGTAGTGACGGGCGAGGGAGGCAGCGGGGGCGCACTCGCCATCGGGGTCGGCGATCGTATCCTCATGCTGGAAAATGCATGGTACTCAGTCTGCTCACCGGAAATGTGCGCCCAAATCTTGTGGAAAGACACCAAGAAGGCAGAGGAAGCTGCGGAATCATTGTGTTTGACCGCCCAGGATCTGCTGGCTTGGAAGGTCATCGACGAGATCATACCGGAACCCCCAGGGGGTGCCCATAGGAATCACGAAACCGTGGCAATGACATTGAAAGAAGCATTGCTGCGCCATCTCCAGGAGTTAGAAGCCCAAGGGGCAGACGAACTGGTGGCTAAGAGAATTGATCGATACCGCCAGATTGGGGTGGTGTGGTAAGCGGTAAGGAGGACCAGGTGTGAAGTGTATTGGTGTTCTGACTAGTGGTGGCGATGCTCCGGGGATGAATGCCGCCATCCGGGCGGTGGTTCGCGCAGGGCTTCATGCACAAGTCAAGGTCATTGGGATTCGAAGAGGCTATCATGGACTTATTCATGGTGAGTTCGAAGAAATGACTCCCCGTTCCGTCGCCGACATCATCCATCGGGGCGGAACGGTGCTTAGAACGGCCCGGAGCGAGGAGTTTAGAACGCCGGCCGGTCGCCAGCTGGCCTTGGATAATATCAGGCATCACCAGCTCGAAGGCCTAGTCATCATTGGCGGCGGCGGTTCCATGCGGGGAGGATTGGCCCTCAGCGACCTGGGCGTACCCGTCATTGGCGTTCCAGCCACCATCGACAACGATCTAGTGGGCACCGATCTGTCCATCGGTTTTGACACGGCAACCAATACGGTGGTGGACGCGATCAACAAGATCAGGGATACTGCCACCTCCCACGAACGGATCTACGTAGTCGAAGTGATGGGCCGGGACTCGGGGTTCATTGCCCTTCATGCGGGGCTGGCAGGGGGCGCGGAATCGATTCTAGTGCCCGAAATTGCCTTCGACCTAGATGATGTGTGTGGTCGGATCATCGACGGCTACGAGCGGGGCAAAGCCCATAGCATTATTGTCGTCGCCGAAGGGGCGTATGGCTCTCCGGGGACGGCTAAGAACGGCGAAAGCGCCGGTTTTCGCGTGGGCAAATACATCAGGGAGAAGACCGGCTTTGAAACTAGAATCACTGTCCTTGGGCATCTGCAGCGGGGAGGAACCCCCACGGTGCAGGACAGAATCCTTGCCAGTCGGCTGGCAGCTTACGCGGTCGAACTCCTCTTGGCGGGGAAGGATCGCCTGCTCACCGGGATGATCGACAACCAGCTCCGGGCTACCCCGTTAGATGAGATTTTGGGTCAGACAAAGGAGTTGGATCGGAACATGTATGAACTGGCCAATGTCTTGGCCTCGGTCTAACAGGAGGTGACCCGATGCGCAGAACAAAGATTGTTTGTACAGTTGGCCCTGCAAGCGAGTCGTTGGAGAAAGTAACTGAACTCATCCGGGCGGGCATGGATGTGGCCCGGTTGAACTTTTCCCATGGCACCATCGAGGAACAGCTCCAGCGGCTGCGGAATGTCCGGTCAGCTTCCGAGGCTTTGCGCAAGCCGGTCGGCATCCTACTCGACATCCAAGGGCCGAAGCTGCGGACAGGCCAGGCGCCCAATGGACCGGTCATCCTCGAAGCTGGCCAGGAAATAGTGGTGGTGCCCAGGAATGTGGACACAACGCCCCAACAGATTGGCATCGATTACGAGCCTTTGCCCCGGCAAGTAAAGGTTGGGGGAGCGATCTTGCTCGATGACGGGCTGATCGAACTGCGGATCAAGGCGATCGAGGGCGAGCAGGTCCACTGTGAAGTGATCGTGGGCGGGCCCCTGCCTGGTCGCAAGGGTGTCAGCTTGCCTGGAGTGGACATCGACCTGCCCCCTTTGGGTGAGAGGGATGTTGAGCATATCGAGTTCGGCATTGAGCACGGAGTTGATTTCCTAGCCGCCTCCTTCATCCGCCGGGAGGAACACATCGATGAGATCCGAGACCTGATCCGGGAGCGGGGCGGCGATTTGCCCATCATCGCGAAGATCGAAAGCGAAGAAGGGATCCGAAACATTGAAGGCATCATTGCGGCCGCCGATGGGATCATGATCGCCCGGGGCGATTTGGGAGTTCAGATCCCTCCCGAAGAGGTGCCCTTGGTTCAGAAACGGCTCATCGCCCTATGCAATCGGGCGGGCAAGCCGGTGATCACCGCCACTCAGATGTTGGAGTCCATGGTCCGCAACCCTCGTCCCACCAGGGCCGAGGTGACGGACGTGTCCCAAGCCATTTTTGACGGCACCGACGCGGTGATGCTGTCGGGGGAAACGGCGGTCGGCAAATACCCGGTCGAAGCGGTGAAAATGATGGCTCGGATCGCGGGCCATATCGAAAAATCCTTGGATTATCGCAAGAACTTGGAGCTTAAGCGGGAGTTTGCCCGGACGTCGGTGGCGGAGGCCATCAGCCATGCTACTTGTGAGGCAGCCTTAGACTTGGATCTAGCCGCCATCTTGTGTTCGACCCAATCGGGAAGCACCGCGAGAATGGTCTCCAAGTATCGTCCGCGCTGCCCCATCATCGCGGTCACGCCCGTCGAGGAAGTGTGTCGCCGATTGACTTTGACTTGGGGTGTCCATCCGATCGTGGTGCCCCGGACGGAGCACATCGACGATATGATCGATGTGGCGTACCAAGCGGCACTACAAAGCGGCCTCGTCGTGCCTGGAGACGTCACCGCGATTACCGCGGGGGTGAAGACGGGAACGCCTGGGTCAACGAACCTGCTGCAAATCCATACCATGCAAGGTGAATAGACCATGGTCTACCTTCTCCTCGTCCTTGTCCTCCTTCCCACCTTAGAGTTGACCTTGCTGATCGAACTTGGTCGTCAGGTGGGCACATGGCCGACCATCGGTTTGGTCCTGGCCACCGGGGTGATTGGGACGGCGCTGGCTAAGTCCCAGGGCCTTGCGGTTTTGTATCGGATGGCCGTCGACCTCAACGAGGGTCAGATTCCCGCGGAGGGGCTCTTCGATGGCCTGTTAATCTTCGTTGGCGGACTGCTTCTGGCCACTCCAGGCCTGATAACCGATACTGTAGGCTTCTTGCTCCTTTTGCCCGGGAGTCGGAAGCTGATCAAGGAAAGGGCCCGGGCCAAGATTTATGATTGGATAAGGCGAGGAACCATTTATATTTCCGTTAGATGAGTTGGAGGGTCGCTAGTGGATCGAAGCGCTCTTGAAGAAAGATTCAACGTGCAGCTGCCAAGCTCCAAGGTTCTCTACGACAGGGCTTGTCAGGTCCTGCCAAGTGGGGTTACTCACGATGCCCGCTATCTGACTCCCTTTCCTCCTTACATTGACCGGGCCTTTGGCTCGAGAAAGTGGGATGTAGACGGCAACGAGTATGTTGACTATTGGATGGGCCACGGCGCATTACTGTTGGGCCATGCGCACCCGAAATTGGTGCAGGCCATCCAAGAGCAGGTGGCAAGGGGGACCCATTTCGGCGGCTGCCATGAGCTTGAAATTCGCTGGGCGGAGCTGATCAGCCAGTTGATGCCTGCAGCGGAAAAGGTGCGCTTCGTCGGGTCGGGCACCGAGGCGACCCACCTCGCCATGCGGCTGGCGCGGGCTTTTACGGGGAAGACGAAGACCATCAAGTTTGCCGGCCACTTTCACGGATGGCACGATGCGGTGACCTCTGCGGTCATCGAGCCTGATGAGGCCCCTTCCCCGGGGGTCCTTCGGTCTTCATTGGAGGCGACCATTTCGCTGCCTCCCAATGATTCCGCCCTGGTGGAAAAGGCCATCGAGCAGGATGGCGATGTGGCAGCCGTCATCGTTGAACCAGGCGGTGGTTCTTGGGGAACGATCCCCACTACAGGCGAATTCTTGCGGGAGCTTCGCCGCGTTACCGCGCAGCACAAAGTGGTCCTCATCTTTGACGAAGTAGTGACCGGTTTTCGGCTGGCCCCCGGAGGCGCCCAAGAGTATTACGGCGTCGTTCCCGATCTAGTTTGTCTGGCTAAAGTAGTTGCCGGCGGCTTGCCAGGAGGAGCTATAGCCGGGCGGAGAGAAATCATGGAACTGTTGGCCTTCAAGGATGACCCGGATTGGAATCGCCGCCGAAAGATCGCCCACCAGGGGACTTTTAATGCCAATCCCCTTTCTGCGGCGGCGGGAATTGCCGTGTTGGAAGAAGTGGCTAAAGGAGACTGCATCCGGCAGGCCAACGGGCTTTGCGCCCAGTTGGCCGATGGGATGAACGAGGTTCTCCAGGGCGCAGGGATTCCGGGCCGGGTGTATGTGCTGGGGTCCATGTTCCACATAGCCTTGGAGGTGGAGCCAGATGATGCCGACTACAGGCACCTCGTTCGCCTGGCCAAAGGCCCTAAGGCAAGTGAACTACGCAAGGCTATGCTGCTGGAAGGAGTAGATCTGATGCGAAACGGCGGCTTTCTCTCGGCGGCCCATACCGCGGACGATATTGATAAGACCATCGAGGCCTTCGCCAAGATATTGACCGCGAAGCGGAGGATGGACAGGTGAAAATCGGCAAGTTGCCTGCGGAACAATTGCACGCTCTAGTTCTAGGGCGATTGGGCAAACGGCGAGATGATGTGCTCCTCCGCCCAGCTGTGGGGGAGGACTCGGCTGTCATCGATTTCGGCGATGAGGTGTGTGTCATCTCTAGCGATCCCATCACCGGCGCCGGGGCGCGCCTGGGGGAGCTGGCCGTCCATGTTTCTTGCAATGATATTGCCGCCAATGGGGCAAGACCGGTTGGGGTCCAGGTAGTTCTTTTGCTGCCTGAATCGTTCCCGGAAGTAGAACTGGCGGTTCTAATGGAGCATATCGATAAAGCGGCGGGAGACCTTGGGATCGAGGTTCTCGGCGGACACACCGAAATCACCTCGAAGGTAAGAGAGCCCTTGATCGTGGTCACTGCCCTGGGAAGGGCGCCGCGCCATGGTTTCATCAGCTCCAGCGGCGCCCGTCCCGGAGACGATCTGGTCATCAGCAAAGGGATAAGCATAGAAGGGACGGCCATTCTGGCCTCTGATTTCGCCGCGCTCCTTCGGCCCCTGGTGGGGGAGGAAGTAATCGCCCGGAGCCAAGAGTATTGGTCCCAAATAAGCGTCGTTCCCGAAGGGAGGATTGGCGCTGCCCACGGCGTGTCGGCGATGCATGATGTGACGGAGGGTGGTTTGTATGGGGCCCTTTGGGAGATGGCGGAAGCTTCTAAGGCAGGCCTTGCGGTCTGGCGCGACCGGGTGCCCATTAGAGAGGAGACGGCCCTCATCTGTCAGCACCTAGGGCTTGATCCATTGGGGCTCATATCCTCCGGGACGATGCTTTTTGCAACTCCCCGGGGCGAAGAACTGGTCGATGCCCTAGCCGCGGAGGGGATCGAAGGGGCCATCATCGGTCAGGTGACCGACGGACCTCGCGTCATACACGGCCGGGCAGGGGAGGAGCGCATCCTCGAGGGACCAGGGGAGGATGAACTCTGGCGCTTTCTAAAAACGACAAGCTGATACCCTTAGCGGCCTCAAGCTTGCTATTCCTCAGGAATACACCTAAGCAGAAGCTAGCCTGGCGGCTCTGACATAACCATCACCCCTCGATGCCCGGAAGCTATCCGCCTTTTCTTTTTCGATTGTCCAATGACTGGAACCAGCAAGTAGTCTAGGTGACAGACCATCGATCACCCCGCAACTTACTCTCCTACTCAGCTTTCGTCTCTATTCATGTGCAACAATTCAACCGGGAGCGAAGGGGCATGATGAGCGCCCTCGCTCGGTCCTCAATACACCTCTTGCTTGTGCTCGAACGATCTGAAAAATAATTATCAGTAGCACTTGACAAGCGGCCAATGGAAAGTTATACTAAAAATATCAATAACGAATTGCATTAGTAAGAGGAGGTTCTCAAATGGAGACGAGGGACAGAGCTTTGCTGCCGTTGCTTGGTGAGAAGTTCCCGGAGCTAGAGGTAGTCACTACCCATGGTGTGAAAAGGCTTCCTGATGATTACCGGGGAAAGTGGTTTGTGCTGTTTAGCCACCCGGGGGATTTTACACCGGTTTGTACCACGGAGTTTGCCGCTTTTGAGAGTCGTCGCAAGGACTTTGAGAGCGTTGGGTGTGAACTCATTGGTCTGTCCATCGACCAGGTTTTCTCCCATATCAAGTGGGTGGAGTGGATTAAGGAGAAGCTCGATGTGGAGATTGGCTTCCCGGTAATTGCCGACGGGTTGGGGACTGTAGCGCAGACCCTCGGCATGCTGCACCCGGGGAAGGGGTCCAACACCGTTCGGTCCGTCTTTATCGTTGACCCCAACGGTGTGATTCGGATCATCCTCCACTATCCGCAGGAAGTTGGACGGAATATCGATGAGGTCTTGCGGGCAGTGAAGGCCCTCCAAACCTCCGATAAGAATAAAGTTGCGATTCCGGCTAACTGGCCGAACAACGAAATCCTTGGGGACAAGGTAATTGTGCCGCCGCCTGCTTCCGAAGCCGCCATCGCTAAGCGGCGGGAAGAGGAGAAGGCCGGAGAGGTAGAGTGTAAGGACTGGTGGTTCTGCTATAAGAAGCTGTAGAAGCAGCTGTAAGAATGAGGAGCTCCGGAGACAGCAACTGCTGGCTCCGGAGCTTTTTTCATGGCCAGCTTCCAGAGATGTCAGGTCAGGGCGGCCGCCAACTCTCCAGCTAGTTTGTCCATGATCGTTTTGACTGGAAGGATATTCTTGATCTTGAAAACGTTCTTCCCCGCGAAGACAAGGCCGTTGACCGTATCGCCCGCCACTGACTTTTTCAGTACATCAAGGATGCAATACTTGGCACTGCATCGCTTAAGGCACTGATCGCATTTCTTAACGCGGACCTCGCCTCGGCGGATGAGATCTGTCAGCTGGTTGCGCAAGGCTCGCCCCGGCAGGCCAACTGGGCTTTCGATGAGGACAACGTCATCCTGATTCGCGGATAGGTACATTTGCTTGAAATTCGGATGGGCTTCGCACTCTTCGCTCAGCACAAACCTGGTTGCCAGTTGAGCCCCGGAGGCGCCGAGCTTCATGGCCGCGGCGATGTCTTGCCCGTCCGTCAAGCCGCCGGCGGCGATAATGGGGATGTTCACCGACGATGCCACTTCGGGCAGGATCTCGGCTAAGGGCCTGTCGGTTCCCAAGTGCCCGCCGGCTTCTTCACCTTCGACAACGACCGCAGCCGCCCCTAGCTTTTCAGCCAGCTTAGCTAGACGGCTCGATGAGACGATAGGGATGACGGGCACTCCGTATTCCCTGCCCCAATCGAACATGTCGCGGGAAAAGCCGGCCCCGGAGACGATGAAGTCGACTTTCTCCTGCATGGCCCGCTTGACGAGTTCAGCAAACTGCTTTACGGCAAAAAGTACATTTACGCCTATGTAGCCGATGCCTTCCGTTAAGGCGCGGGCCTTCCTGATCTCTTCGGTTAGTTCGGATAGGGTAAGTCCCGTTCCGGCGATGGTTCCTATACCTCCGGCTTTCGCTACTGCAGCAGCCAGCTTGCCTGTTGAAACACGAACGGCCATCCCGCCTTGGATTATGGGTAGGCGGGGTTCCATATGAGCGATCTTGAGTGGTGCGATCATGTGCCACCTCCTCATAATAATGAAGTTATTATACCACTGATCTGGCGGGAGTGGTATCAGCGACTGCAGTGTCCACGCCCTCATACCTGCCTTTGCAACAGGCGCACTGTCTAACCGGAAACGAAATTGAGGGCGATTAAGTCGGTACATGAGCATCGTTTGGTATGGGTTGGCCATCAGCCCTGCAAAGAGGGTCTAGCTTATAGGTCTTTAGCCGATGAAGACGTATAATAGTAGTGTAGGAAACGCGGTGATTATCCAGTCAACAATCCGATATCGGCAGGCTGGAAGCTCTACCTCTTCTTGGCATGGCATCGGCGATTACAGATGGGAGGAAATCCCGTGGACGTAGAGATAGTATGGGCTGAGCTAAGCGAACGGATGCTACAATTTATCCGCGATAGAGTGTCTGACTGTTGGGATGCGGAGGATATCCTGCAAGATGTCTTTGTCAAGCTTCTTGCCAACACCAGCAAACTAAGGGATGAATCGCAATTAGAGCCTTGGCTTTACAGAGTCGCCCGAAACAGCGTCATCGATTACTACCGCAAGAAAAAGGACTTGTCATTGGATGTAGACTACATAGAAGGGGTGACCCCTTACGTGGAGGAGCAGGCCAATCTGAATCGGGAGGCAGCGGCTTGCCTAAAGACAATGCTCCCAGAGCTACTGCCCACCTATTTGGAGCCCTTAGTCTTGCACTATGTTTGGGGATACAAGCATAGCGAAATCGCTCAACGGTTGGGTCTCACCATATCAGGATCAAAGACTAGGGTTCAAAGGGCAAGGAAGCAGTTGAGAGAAGCCCTAGGGCAGTGCTGTGACTTTGAATTCGATGCCTATGGGAATGTAGTGGACTATCGACCCAAGGTAGATGCAAATTGCCTGTGCTAGCCACCATTATTTGCCCCATTTATTTAGTGCGACCTTATTGGACTTTGATCGTCTTAATCTGTGAGGTAGGTGATGGGTTCACCTATCTAAGGCTGATTCGAAGGGAGCAAAGATATAGTGGCCAAGGAAGATATTAGGGCAAGGATAAGAGAGGATTATGGCAGGATCGCTAGGCAAGAGGGGACAGGGTGTTGTTGCAACTGTGATTGTAGTACGGGGTCGACAGATTTGCTTACAGTTGCGAAGAAGCTAGGGTATAGTGCGGAGGAACTGGCTAATATCCCCAAAGCTGCAAGTCTAGGTTTAGGCTGTGGCAATCCGCTGGCGCTGCTATCGTTAAGAGAAGGGCAGACGGTATTAGACCTCGGGAGCGGTGCTGGCTTTGATTGCTTTCTGGCGCGGGAAAAAGTCGGGGAAACGGGGCAAGTTATCGGGGTAGACATGACACCGGAAATGGTTGAGCTGGCGAGACGTAATGCTGAGAGTAGAGGATATGACAATGTCCAGTTTCTGCTCGGTGAAATTGAGGATCTGCCCTTGGAAGACGATTCTGTTGATGTGATCATCTCCAACTGCGTGGTGAACCTATCCCCGGATAAGGCCAGTGTGTTTAGGGAGGCTCACCGCGTCTTAAGACCTGGTGGAAAGCTGTGCATCGCTGATGTTGTAGCCACCGCAGAAATCCCGCCGGAGATTAAGGGGCGACTAGATTTGATCTCCGGTTGCCTTGCCGGCGCGGCGAGAGTGGAGGAAATAGAAGCGTTCTTACTGGAAGCGGGGTTTGTGGATGTTCGCATGTCTGCCATAGGCAATAGCGATGAAGTGATCTCGGGATGGGCCCTTGGGAAGCAGGCTACATCTTTTCTAGCGTCCTATATCATAGAGGCGTATAAGCCGTAGTCGTTTAAAGCCGAGTGGCCGGGTTCTTGATGTCAATGTCGAAAGAGTAGACTAGTCAGGTAACGTTGGGGGAGACATCGTTCCCTGACTAGTCTCTATATAAGCCTACTCCCATACTGAACAAAACCCCGCCAATAGTCACTAGGGACAGGATCGACCAAGATGTGCAACGGGTATTTTTGCACTCCCTCAAGATTGCATGCTGCCACTATACCAGAACCAAGAGGTTTAGTGGAGCACGTGCAATTACATGGGTAGTCTACCCAACAACCTCCGAATGACGATCAACGTGTAGCTGGTGTGACGGTCCATCATCGCCTCTGTCATATAAAGCAGGAATTCCTGTTTTTCCGATGAAAAGTATGCTATACACTGAGGAGTGGAGGCAAATGTCGGATTCTAGACGCCATTGAGAGATGTATGGGAGAACGTATTCAGGGACGTGCCTCGGAAGAAGTATTGCTGACCTTTGGTGCTAGTCTGGAATAGACTAGAGTTCATGGGGGGCAAGTGGTTTAAGTCTAGCACGTACAGGTGGTGTTCACCTGCACTTTGTGAGCATAGGTCTGGTTCAGCGAGCGTTTCATTGGAGAGTGGCGGCCGAGCTGACTACGCAACGGCTTCGGGTAAGGACGTTAACAGTTCAATAGGAGGAGGGGGTAGGGGTACTATCTATCAAACCAGCACAGTACCCCTAGTTTCACAAATATTCCCTATACAAACCTCAAGATCATAGCCTGCACGACCAATGCAACAATAACCACCGACGTGTCAATCACAACGCCTGCAACTGCCGGTTTAACCCCAACTCCAGCCACTTCGTTAAAGCTTGTCTTCATACCAATTGCTCCCAGGGCGGCAGCTAAGAGAAATTTGGCGGACCTAGCAATCGTACTAACGGTAGCTTCAGGAAGAAGGCCGGTGCTTCTCACGCCCACCATCATCAGGAAGCCGAGGATAAACCAGGGGAAGATCTTCGTCAGTTTAACCGGAGTCCGTTCCTGCAGGCTATTGTTCTGCATCTCTTTCCTTGCATAGATCCAGGAGAAAACTAACGTTATTGGCACGATGAACAATGTGCGCGTCAGTTTTACGATTGTGGCGAGGGCTCCCGCAGGGTCTGAGAAGGCATATCCGGCGGCGATGACAGAAGAAGTATCGTTCACTGATGTTCCTACCCAAAGACCGTAGCCAATGTCGCCAAGGCCTAGAAGCTTACCGATCCAAGGAAAGGCGATCACGGTCAAGAGGTCGAAAATGAAGGTTGCCGAGAGTGCATAGGCTATTTCCTTGTCTTGAGCCTTAATCACAGGTCCGACGGTCGCTACAGCCGTACCACCGCAGATGGCGGTGCTTACCGATAGTAAACTAGCGAGCTTCCAGTTTACGTTGAATACCTTGCGACAGATGTATCCTACGCCAAAGGCCGTTGAGAGTGTAAAGACCATTAGCAGCAGGGCGTACTTGCCTGCCTGCACTACTTGGGCAAAGCTCAAGGAGATGCCGGTAAGTATGATGCCGGCCCGCAGTATCCTTCTTGAGGTCCAATTAACACCCTCTGTAAAGAGTGTGTGCTTCGAAACAACCGGATTAAGCATCATTCCCAACAGCAATGAAATCAAGGCAACGCCGAGTAAATCAACTGGTAGTATGTTATTAATGACAACTGCCGTGACCGCAACTGCCAAACACAGTAATATTCCAGGGAGAGCTTCTTCGTATCTTGCCATGACCATTCCTCCTCTACAAATTCCCTCCTGTACTGCCTTGATTCTACCATGGATGTGTTATAAACTGAAATTATCAGTTCTTATAAAACGATAAAACAGACTTATGGGTGGTGCTGCGCCTTGATCGATTTTAGACATAAGACATTCTTGGTGCTATGCGACATAGGCAACTATACAAGAACAGCTGAGCATCTCCATCTCACTCAGCCTGCGGTCACCCAGCATATTCAATACCTCGAGGAGAAATATGACTGCAAGTTGTTCCGGTACGAGAATAAGAGGCTAACTCTCACCCCTGAAGGGGAAGAGCTGCGGGAGCTGCTTACGCGGATCGCTGCCGATGCCAGTCACTTTGAACGCAA
>JAAYLE010000112.1 GCA_012522085.1 Bacillota bacterium
GGACAACATGTATTTTACCACCATCGATGATGCGGCCTATGCCATCAAACCGATGAACTGCCCTGGGGCCATGCTGGTCTACAAAGAACGGCTGCATAGCTATCGCGAGTTCCCCTTGCGGCTGGCCGAAATGGGTCTTGTGCATCGCCATGAGCTGTCGGGAGTCCTCCACGGGCTCATGCGGGTGCGCTGCTTTACCCAGGATGATGCCCACATCTTCATGCTTCCTTCCCAAATTAAGGATGAGATCAGCGGGATCATCGACCTAGTTGACTACGTCTACCGCCAAGTTTTTGGCTTCGAGTACCGGGTGGAGCTCAGCACCAGGCCGGAGAATTCCATGGGCTCCGACGAGGTGTGGGAGAAGGCCACGGCTGCCCTAAAGGAAGCCCTTGAAGAGCAGGGGATGGAGTATACTATCAATGAGGGGGACGGGGCCTTTTACGGTCCGAAGATCGACTTTCACCTGCGGGATTGTATAGGTCGGACCTGGCAGTGCGGCACAATCCAGCTCGATTTTCTGATGCCGGAGCGGTTCGACCTAGTCTACGTGGGCGAAGACGGCGAGCGACACCGCCCCGTTATGATCCACCGGGTTGTCTTAGGCAGCATCGAGCGATTCATCGGCATCCTCATCGAACACTATGCCGGCGCTTTCCCCCTCTGGCTGGCTCCGGTGCAGGTTCGGCTGCTGACCGTTGGTGAACGTCACATTGAGTACGCCTCGGGCCTTGAGCAAGAGCTGTCAAGAGCTGGCATCAGGGTTGAGTCTGATTTCCGGAGTGAGAAAGTAGGCTACAAGATCCGGGAGGCCCAGGTTCAGCAAGTCCCCTACATGATCATCGTCGGGGACAAAGAGGTGGAAAGCAGGGCGTTGTCAGTCAGACACCGTCGCCAGGGGGACTTGGGAGCCATGTCCTTGGATGAGTTCATTGAGCGGGTGCAACAGGAAACGAGGAGCAAGCAAGGGGATTAGCAAGTCAGGGAGGGGCCGGAAGCCCAGTTGTCCTTTTTGGAGCTTTCCTGGGCGAATTTGGCGCTATTGGCCCCTTCCTTAGTCCTTTTTAGTTGCGGCCAATCTGTGCTATAATGTTAGCGGAAATAGTACAAGTAGAAGCCATCTGCTTCTCACCTTGCGACGCCTGCGGGTTGTCCACAAGGTTTTCTTTAGCCGACTCAAATAGGTTTATTGTGTGGCTGAACAAGAAGCGGGTGGAGTGCCCGCTTTTTGTTGTATGGAGCAGATCGTGCTTAACTAAAACGCGGAGGTGGTAGAATATTAAAGAACTAAGGATTAATGGGCAGATTAAGGCAAGGGAGATCAGGGTGATTAGTCCCGATGGGAAGCAATTAGGAGTAATGCCCCTGCGGGAAGGCCTTCGGTTGGCTGCCGAAAGGAACATGGACCTGGTGGAAGTTGCTCCCACGGCGAGGCCGCCCGTTTGCCGGATCATGGATTATGGCAAGTATCGCTATGAGCAAAGCAAGCGGGATCGGGAAGCCAAGAAGCGTCAGAAGGTTATCTCCGTGAAAGAGGTGCGAATGAGCCCCAAGATTGATGAGCATGATTTTCAGGTGAAAGCCCGCAACGCTGAGCGGTTTCTCAAGGACGGGGATAAGGTTAAGGTCAGTGTTCGCTTTCGTGGTCGGGAAATCGTTCATGCCGAACTAGCTGATAAGAGGCTGGGGGAACTAGCGGGTTTAGTCCGAGATTATGGGGTTGTCGAGTCTCCTCCAAAATTGGAAGGGCGACATATGGTCATGATTTTGGCTCCCAAACAGGACTAACTACCACCTGCATCTGCCCAAACTAGAAGGGGGGAGACATAGATGCCGAAGATGAAGACCCATCGCGGCGCCGCGAAAAGATTCAAGGTGACGGGCAAGGGCAAGTTTGTTAAGAACAAGGCCTTTAAGAGCCATATTCTCGAGAAGAAGTCGGCGAAGCGGAAACGCCACCTGCGCCAGGCCGAAGTAGTAAGTGATGCTGACGCAAAGAGGATCCGCAAGATGCTCCCTTATGCTTAAAATGGAACCTACGTGAAGGAGGCGTTTTCAATGCCGCGAGCAAAAAGTGGCACCATCACCCGTCGGCGACACAAGAAGATCCTGAAAATGGCCAAGGGTTACTATGGTGCAAAGAGCAAGCTGTTCCGGCCGGCTAATCAGCAGGTCTTGAAATCCTTAAGCTATGCGTACCGGGATCGCCGGGTTCGGAAGCGGGACTTCCGCAAGCTGTGGATCACCCGCATCAATGCTGCCACCCGGGACCAGGGATTGTCCTATAGCCGCTTCATCGGCGGGCTGAAGAAGGCCGGGGTTGAGGTGAACCGCAAGATGCTGGCTGACTTGGCCGTCAACGACATCGATTCTTTCAATCACCTAGTCAACCTGGCCAAGTCCCAGCTGCAAGGCTAATAACCTTCCGGAGCACATCGGAGGAATTGGAATGGGGATCCGGGGTGATTACAAGTCTGCAAAACCCTCTAGTGCAACAAGCTAGGGGGTTGCTTCGCCGTAAGAACAGGGAAGAGCGAGGACAATTCCTCTTGGAAGGTCCCAAAGCATTGGAGGAGGCCCTCCTGGCCGGCTGTCCCCCTGGAACGGTCTTTTTCTATCCTTCGCCGGCCACCGAAGGGCTGCTGGCCTTGATGGAGGAGAAAGGCTGGCAAGTAGTTCCGGTTAGTGAACGGGTCCTCCTGTCCATGGCCGATACCACCACCCCCCAAGAACTAATCGCCGTCTTGGATAAGCCGCAAAGCCAGTTGGATGCGGTTCTGCAGCAGGGTTCTTTGTGGTTGGTTATCGACGGCATCCAAGACCCGGGCAACTTGGGGACAATGATTAGGACCGCGGTCGCTGCGGGGGCCTCAGGGGTGCTGCTTACCAAGGGAACGGTTGATCCCTACAATCCCAAGGCAGCCCGGGCGTCCGCAGGCGCGCTTTTTCGCATCCCCATTGTGACAGGTCTGCTGCCCGAAGAACTGCTGGCGAAGCTCAAGGGAGCGCAAATCACCCCCATAGCCGCCTCGCCAAGGGGGAAAATCCCCTATTTTGAAATTGATATGACGGCAAGATTGGCCCTGGCGATCGGCAGCGAAGGAAGGGGGCTCTCGCCGGTTCTCTTGGAGAGCTCCCAGGTGGTGGCCATCCCCCAAGCACCGGGGATCGATTCGCTAAATGCGGCTATCGCCGCGGCGATCTTGTGTTTTGAAGGCGTACGGCAGAAGTTGCAAAGGGGCGTACAGCCGTTCCCTTTGTAAACAACTTGCCCTTGTGCTATAATCAAAATCAGTGAGGGCAAGTTGTGTTGGAAAGGGCGGGGATCCTTACTATGTCACCGGCTGACTTTTTCTGGAAGATCTTTGAAGCCACGGGATCCATCACAGCCTATTTGCTCTACCGACAGTATATTTCCAGGGAAGCTTAGAAAAGAATACTGATAGGAACGATGAAGGAGAAAAGTAGGTCTGTCACCACCGACAGGGCGAAAGCATCGTAGACTGAGAGTGCTTTCCGGACCGGTGGCAGAAGGAAGTTCCCTCCGGAGTTGCCGGTTGAAAGCCCTTAAGGCGATTAGGCCGAGCCGGTTTCCCTCGTTAACGGGATGATAGGCCAGGTGGTCTGTCGTGAGTGGGCCCTATGGATGGGCCTGAAATAGGGTGGTACCGCGGAAACCTTCTCGCCCCTTGGTGAGAGGGTTTTTTTGTAGATGCAGGGGAGGCGTTCCAATGGAAAGGCAAATCAGTCTAGTCAAAGAAGAGGCCTTGGCGGCTTGTCGACAGGCGCAAACGAGTGCTGAACTAGAGGCAATTAGGGTCAAATACCTGGGCAAGAAGGGCGAGATAACCCAATTATTGCGGGGAATGGGCAAGGTTCCTCCCGAAGAGCGCCCCCGGATGGGGAAACTGGTCAATGAGGCCCGTGATGAGCTGGAAAGGGCCCTGGGGGCAGCGGGGAGGAAGCTGGCCGCCCTTGAAGAAGAGCGGCGCCTGGAAAGGGAAAGGGTAGACATCACCCTGCCGGGACGGCGTCCCCCCCTGGGTCATAAACACCCCCTCACCTTGGTCCTTGAGGAAATCAAGCATGTCTTTCGGGGCATGGGCTTTGATGTGGTTCAAGGCCCCGAAGTGGAAACCGATTACTACAATTTCGAGGCCCTCAATGTGCCCAAATTCCATCCGGCGCGGGATATGCAGGACACTTTCTACATAACCGACGACATCTTACTGCGGACTCAGACTTCACCGGTGCAAGCCCGGGTGATGGAAAAGCGGAAGCCGCCCATCCGGATTATTGCTCCGGGGAAAGTCTACCGGCGTGATGCCGATGTTACCCATTCCCCCATGTTCCATCAGGTGGAGGGCCTGGCGGTGGACAAGCACATCACCTTCGGCGATCTAAAAGGCGTCTTGAAGGTCTTTGCTGAGGAACTATTCGGCAAGGATACTGGCATGCGGTTCCGCCCCAGCTACTTCCCTTTTACGGAACCGAGCGCTGAAGTCGATATCTCCTGCGTCATGTGCCATGGCAAAGGATGCCGCGTCTGCTCCCACAGCGGCTGGCTGGAAATCCTCGGTGCGGGCATGGTTCACCCGCGGGTGTTGGAAATGGCCGGCTATGATTCGGAGGAAGTAGGCGGATTTGCCTTTGGCATGGGCATTGAAAGGATCGCTATGCTTAAGTACGGGGTGGACGACATCCGCCTGTTTTTCGAGAACGACGCCCGTTTCTTGACCCAATTCTAGCATCAGCTGGAGGTATGTGTTATGCTTGTATCCTGCCGCTGGCTCAAAGACTATGCGGATTACAACATCAGCGAAGTGGAGCTGGCCGATCGACTGACGATGGTCGGCGCCTCTGTAGAGACTATTACCGAAATCGGCCGGGGATTGGAGCGAGTGGTCATCGGTCGGGTAGTGGAGGCCGTTCCCCATCCCCAAGGGGAAACCCTGCGTGTTTGCAAGGTGGATTGCGGCGGAGAGTTGTTGAGCATCGTCTGCGGCGCACCTAATGTAGCCGCGGGTCAGACGGTGCCGGTGGCCCTGCCGGGGGCCAAGCTGCCGAGCGGGCACGTCATCGACGCGATCGTCCTCCAGGGGGTTCCCTCCCAGGGCATGATTTGCTCGGAAGCGGAGCTGGGGCTCGGGGATGATGCAGGAGGCATCATGGTGCTGCCCTCCCACCTGCCCGTAGGCGAGCCGCTGACTAAGGCTCTGCCCCTCGAAGATGTGGTCTTGGACGTAGAGGTTTATCCCAATCGGCCGGATCTGCTCAGCATGGTGGGGATAGCCCGGGAAGTCGTTGCCTTGACCGATGTTTCCTTGCAGCTTCCCCAGATCGACATTACCGAGGCAGGACCGGCAATCGAGGGACAAGTTGATATCGAAGTTGAGGATCACGATCTTTGTCCCCGTTACACTGCTCGGTTGCTGACCAACTGTCAGGTCGGGCCCTCCCCTTTGTGGATGCAGCGCCGTCTGCTGGCAGCCGGAATGCGTCCCATCAACAACATCGTTGACATCACCAACTATGTGATGCTCGAGTCGGGCCAGCCTTTGCATGCCTTTGACTATGACAAGTTGATCGATCGGCGTTTGGTGATTCGACGGGCTAAAGAAGGAGAAAGGATAACCACCCTCGATGATGTGGACAGGGAACTGACCACCGACGATCTAGTCATCGCGGATGGAAAGCGGCCCGTTTGCATCGCTGGGGTGATGGGCAGCGCCCATTCGGAAGTTGATGAGGGGACCACTACCGTCCTGTTGGAATCGGCTAATTTCGATCCGGTGTCTATCCGGCGCACCTCCCAACGGCTGGGGCTGCGCTCTGAGGCCTCGGGCCGCTTCGAGAAGGGGTTGGATCCGAACGGCACCCTTTGGGCTCTCAACAGGGCGGCACAATTAATGCAGGAGCTGGCTGGGGCGAAAGTGGCTCCTGGAGTGATAGACATTTATCCCAGGGCGAGGCTGCCTCTTGAGATCCAGCTTTGTCCAAAGAAGACCAACAAGATCCTGGGCACTAACATCGAGCCTGAAGAAATGGTCCGCCTGTTGGCGAAACTGGCCATGGAAGTCGAGCTCGTCGATGACCGCCTCCATGTAACCGTGCCTACTTTCCGGGGAGACATTCAGCGGCCCATCGACCTCGTCGAGGAAGTGGCTCGTCTTTACGGGTATGATCACATCGAACCCACATTGCCCCAGGGAAGGCTGACCAGGGGAGAAGATGTACCAGGATGGCGCACCTTGGAGAGCCTTAGGAACTACCTGGTCGGTCGGGGCTTTCTAGAGGCGATGACTCTTAGTTTCAACAGTCCAGAGGACTTTCAGGCCTTAGGTGTGGAGGAAGAGGGCCAGCGGGCCTTGAGCCTGAGAAACCCCCTGACGGTTGAGCAAAGCAGGATGCGGACTACTCTGCTGCCAGGCCTGCTCGATGTGGTGGCCCACAACTGGAAGCATGACGTGGAGGATTTGGCCATCTTCGAGATGGGATCGGTTTTCCTTGCCGACGAGAATCCTCCTAAGGAGCTTCCAAGGGAAGAGACCTGTCTGGGCATCGCGATGGTTGGACGCACCTGGGAAGGGTGGGGGACTGTCCAGAGGGAGGTCGACTTTTTTGATCTCAAAGGCATCGTCGAGGGCGCGCTGGCGAGAATAGACGCCGACTGCTCTTTGGCGCCAGGTTCACACCCTGCCTTCCATCCGGGACGCCAGGCCCAGATCATAATCGACGGCCAACCCGTTGGCGTGATGGGCGAAATCCATCCCCGAACGGCCAGGGCATGGGACATCGACGGGCGAGTGTACATCTGTGAAGTCAACCTCCAGTCCCTGCTCGACAAAGCCCAGCCGACCAAGCGCTACCGGGCCCTGCCTCGCTATCCGGCTGTGCGGCGGGATCTAGCTTTGCTGGTTCCCCAAGATGTGGCGGCCGGGAAGATTACCGACCTGTTGCGGGAAGTTGGGGGCGAACTGGTGCGCGATGCAGCCCTGTTCGACTTTTACACAGGGAAGCAGATACCGGAGGGCTTTAAGAGCTTAGCCTACACCATCACCTTCCA
>JAAYLE010000113.1 GCA_012522085.1 Bacillota bacterium
AAGCCTACTGGGAGCACAAGAGCTCGGAAAACGACAACAAACCTGCGGAGATGGAGCCTAAGCGCAACACTGCCGCTTGAACTCAACAACTAGGAGGAGAATTTACACCACAATCAGGACTTGACCGAAAAAGCTGGCCCAAGCAGTGCTCGCGAATTACTAACACTAGACATAAACTGATGAGGAATCTGTGTTGCCTTTTCACTTCGATCACCTCCGCTTGTCCTCACCCCTCCGGTCCAAGCAGAAAAACACCCAGCCCCCCTTTGGGAACTAGGTGCAGCTTATTGCTCCTTTCCAAGAAGGGAGGCTCAGGGATTTCTCTCCGAACCCTAACGATCGCCTGCCATGGCATTCCGCTGTAGGCACTTGCGACTCGGAGCAGGTATTTGGTTAACAATTTGGTTCGCTTTCCCCGAGCTTCCATGGAAAGATAGAAAGGGAAAGGGCAAGGTCGCGGACCTTGCCCCCGTTGATGGCATCTTCCTCCTACTTGATGGCGAAGGTTGCGTGGGCGGTGACGCTAATTTGCTTCTTCTTCGTTGAGGTGTCGTGAATCCCGCCGCTGGACACTTCCGTGGAATGGGGCTGGGTGATCTGGAAGACGCCCTGGCGCAGTGTTTGGAGCTTGCCGAGGCGCATGTCGCTGCCTTTGAGCATCTCCATGGCCCGCTCCCGGGCATTCTCCACCGCCGCGGCCACCATGTCCTTCTTCAGCTCGTCCAGGTTAGAATAGAAAAACTCCAGCTGGGTCCGATAGATGTTGATGCTCTCATCGAGGAAGGGGATTACGTTTAGGGCTAGATCTTCGATCGTTTCCACATCCTCGGAGATCACATAAAGCTCCTGCTCCAAGCGATAGCCCTCCACCCCGTTGCTGCCGTAACGTTCATACACAACGGGGGGTATGATATTAATCTGTTCAGCTCTTACTCCCCGCTCATTGAGAAAGCTAAGGAGTTCCTGGAGGGAGGTATAAAGCCGCCTCCTGCCTTCGGCCAGGTCCTCCAGCCCAGTGATCTCCGTCAAGGTCAGGGACCATTTGACAGTATCAGACTCATACTGCTTCGAGGCGATCCCGACTACATTGATGGTTTGCTGGGGCCTGCGGGAGGCAAAAAAGAAAAGACCAAATACTAATGAGGCCAATACCATGGAAATCCCCAGGATCATCGCTGCCCGACCATAGTCTTTCATAGTCCCCACATCCTTTGTTTGATACGAATGACAAGCAGGTTCTGATGCCAGCATAACATACTTACATTCTTTAGGTCTAGGGAAGTTATGGCAGGATGGAAGACCAATTGGACTGGGCCGTTAAGGGGGAAATCAACCCTTCTTCCAGGACCGCCAAGGGGTCGGTGTAGAGAATGACCCTCGTTCCCCTGGGAACGTCGGCTCCTTCGGCGGGAACTTGGGCGAGCACTTGGTCCCCTCCCCCCATAACGGAGGTGAGAAGACCCATCTGGGTCAGGATCCTTTGGGCCTCGTCAACGGAATAGCCGCGTAAGGAGGGCAGGCGGACCTCAACTGCCTGTTGGCCGGAAG
>JAAYLE010000011.1 GCA_012522085.1 Bacillota bacterium
CCGCCCACATCTAGGTTAACCTCAATAGCCGTCAGTCCATCGATGTTGAGCAGGTCATCGAGAATGAAAAACGACGCCGGATGCAGGTGAATTGCCGAGTACGGGTAAGCGTTGCTCAAAGCGGTGTCCGGCCCTAGGAGATACTCCCGATACAATGATGGCGAAAAGAGGGCGGATAAGTCTTCTTGATACCAGATGCACTGGCCCGGAGTCCAAACATGGTAAAACCCCATGGAGGTGCCACCATGAAACTCAGGAATGATCTTCTTTTGCGTTTGAATTACCTTGAGAAAGGCACTCGTCGCGATCTCGAATAGTCTCTTGACCTGGTCGGGACTGTCGTAGAGATCAATGACCAGCTGGGATTGACCTCGAAGCGTCCCCGCCATATCCGATGGTCCCCGCAAAATGGGCTGTCCTACGGGGTAACGCCCCTTCGAGTGTTCAACCAAGGCCTCGATGAACTCCATGTATTTCTTAAACCAGGGATTTTCTTCGACGCGGGCTAGTTTGTCTAGGTCGTCCCAATCCTCAAGGCAGGGCTCGGCCCAAAAGCTCTCCTCAGCACCATAGATCTTGCAGCCCAGCATGCCCTCCATCCAAGGCAGTGCCGCAAAGGGTTCGGCCACCCAAAAACCATCCTGACCAGTCTCCAGGCTCTCTTGGTACTGCCTTTCGTAATCGGGCAGAAAATCCTTTGGATCGAGCATCTCTGGACGAATCTCCCTATTGTGCTGCAACAACGGCACAGCTGCTTCAAATCGCTGCGCAAAGAAGTAGCTCCCCAATGAGAAGCTGACGGCTGGTCTGTCCGTTTCCTCCATCCGCCAAAAACGACGATGTCTCTCCAATCTCATCTGCAGATCTTCCATTACATCTCCCTCCCGCAACAAATGTCTCATGGCATGACCCAGTTGGGTATCGCCATCACTAGACTGGGAACGTAAGTAATCAGAAGCAAGGTGATTACCAAGGGGACGATAAAGGGCGCTGTGTCTTTGACTAGCTCTTCAACCTTCAGTCCTGTGACGCCGCTCAGTACAAACAGGGACATGCCGAAGGGCGGAGTGATGAAGCCGATCATCAGATTTACGATCATCACAACACCAAAGTGTACCAGATCGATGCCTAGATTCTGCAGGAGGGGGATAAGGACCGGCACCGTCAGAATCACAACGGCTCCTAGCTCCATGACACACCCCAACAGCAGCAGCAATACGTTCAGCAGCAACAAGACCAAGTACGGGTTTGTCGTCAGTGAGAGTATGAAATCGGCCATTGCGTGGCCGGCCCTGCTCCTAACCAAGATCCAACCAGCAGCTGAAGCAGAGGACAATATGAAGGTGACAACGGCAGTGCTGGTGATGGTTTCGAGCAGCATACCGGGTATGTCTTCCAGTCTTAGTTCCCGATAGACAAAGGCCGAGAGGATGAATGCGTAGAGAACAGTGACCGCAGCGGCTTCCGTTGCGGTAAAGATACCTGTCAGCATGCCCCCGATGATGATGATCGGGCTGAGCAAGGCCGGCATCGTATCAATGAAAATAGCCAGCAGCTGCCGCAGTCGAACCCGTTCCTCTTTAGGGTAGCCCCTCTTGAGGGCCATGACGTACACAAGGAGCATCATCGATATGCCCATCATTAGACCAGGGATGATGCCGCCAAGGAACAGCCGGCCCACGGACTCTTCGGCAATGGACGCATACAACAGCATCGGGATGCTCGGGGGAATGATTGGGCCAATGACCGATGATGCCGCGGTAACCGCAGCGGCAAATCGTTCCTCATAACCATGGGAGGTCATCGCCTCCATTTCCACAAGGCCCAAGCCAGCCGCATCGGCTACGGCCGAACCTGACATCCCGGCGAAGATGATGCTAGCCACAATATTGGCATGGGCCAGCCCCCCGGGTATATGACCAACCAATGCTTGGGCAAAGTTGAAAATGCGGTAGGTTACTCCCCCCACGTTCATGAGCTGACCGGCGAGAATAAAAAGGGGGATCGCCAACAATGTGTAAGAATCGATGCCCGTTAGCATCTTCTGGACGGCGGCCACAGTCGGATATGGACTAAAAACTAAGGC
>JAAYLE010000114.1 GCA_012522085.1 Bacillota bacterium
AAGGGAAAGCATCTGGTCCTACTTGGTCCTGTCCATCGGATGCCATCTGGTATTCCTGGCCCTTTGGCCCGCACGGGTTCCCCAGGCCCCGGCGCCGACGGAAAGGATCGTCCAGGTCAGGCTCCATGAAAACCGCGGGGCAACACAGGTTCCAGCAAGACCGGGGGCCCAGGAAAGGTCCCGGAGGCAGATGCCCCCGGCGAGGGAGCTGCCCAAAGCCCCGCCCCAGGAGTCTGCCCCAATATCCGACCTTGACGATGGGCCAAGGAAGGCCCAGGTCTCGGAAAGGAAGGCAGTCCAGACAGAAGCTGCTGATCACCGGCCCCGCGAAGAAGGGGCGGCCCCCGTGCCAAGGGAGGAACTGGCCGCGGTGAGGCCTGCAGGCTCACCGGCTCCCCGAGTCAGCTTGGAAACAGTTGGAGCTCCCCCGCCGGCTCCAGAAAGCTGCCCCCAAGGGACTTTGGTCTTGGCGGAGGAGGAATTGCCTCCCAGGGGGGAGGCAGAAGGACCTTCCGGTACGGCGGTTGGTGCACTTTCCTGGCCGGCGAGGGCTCCGGGGGAAGACAAGGCTGCCGTCGGAGCCATCGAAGAGGAGCCATCCTTGCCGGTCGGTCCGCCGGCCAAGGAAGTCCCCGCACCTTCGGCCCTGGAGCCGGTCCCGCAGGCCCCGGCTGAGGGCGAGGAACGTCCCGTTCTATTCGGGGAACGGGAACCGGTCCCGGCGGGACGGGCCGCCCTGCCTCCAGCCCCCGCCGAAGCAGAACCTGCACCAAAGGTAGCAGCTGGAAAGGGGTCTTTGGGAGAGGAATTGGCCCCCAGGCAGGTCGCCCGGGAGGAAAAACCCGGGCTTCCGGAGGTCCAAGTTGTGGGCGCGCCGCTGCCGACAAGGCCCGTCCCCTTGCCGGAAAGCATGCCGGCCCTTCCCCGGGAAGCGCCGGCTTTGGCCCGGGAGCCTTTGGTTCCTGGGAGGCCCCCGTCAGGGGAGCCGGCGCCTCCCATCGGCGGGGTCCAGGAAGGGCCCCTGCCCGGGGAGACGGTGAGGCGGGTTCCGCCGGTCTATCCCATGGCCGCTAGAAAGCTGGGGCTGGAGGGGGTTGTGAGACTATCTGTCCGGATCGATGGGGAAGGCAGGCCCGTGGATGTGAAGCTGGCCGAGTCCTCAGGGCGGTGGGATTTTGACGCATCGGCCATGGAGGCGGTGGCCAAATGGCGGTTCGCCCCGGGCAAAGAATGGATCGAGGTCACAATTGAGTTCAAACTGACTGACTAGGAGGGAGCAACATGAGGAAGATGTTCATCGCGGGGCTCTTGATCTTGGCCCTGGCGGGCGGCGCTTTAGCTGGAGATGGGGTGGAAATCCTGGGCTTGACCCATCAAGAAGTGGTAGAAGTGTTGGGCCGGCCAGCCTACATCAAAGTGTTCGACTACGGACCGGCCCAAAAGTACGCTTATTTCACCCTCGATGAATGGGAAATGATCGGGGATTTGGCTCCCCTGGCCCAGGGGGAGGATGTCTACATCCGCTCTGTGGAGGGGGCGCCCTTCCAGTTCCATGTGGTTTATACGCCGATTTACCTGGGCCCAGATCGGTTCAGCCCCGTCTTCCGGGTGGGCGAATACACCATGTACCCGGAGGTCGACCTGAGCCTTGGGCGGCTGGCTGCTTACGTTCCCCAGGGGGAGCTGCTCCTGGCGGGGAAAGCGAAGTGTTGGTTCAAAGAGTATGAAGAGCCTTACCTGCCGACCATCATCGTGCAGATCGACGGCCCCGAGCTTTCGGCGGGCAAGTACCTGCGCCGCTTCCGGGAGGGCGGGCCGGTGCAGTTGGAGCTGGAGGTGGGGCTGGAGCGGGGCACATCCCTTGCTAGCTTGACCCCCGCCACCCGGGTAGTCTACATCACCCTGCGGCCGGGCGTCTTCCAGGGAGCGCCGGGCAAGCCCGTCCCCGTAGATGTATTCGGGCCGGCGGAGGGGAGGTAATGGGGTGAGGAGACTCTGGATTCCCTTGATCCTTCTGCTGCTGATCGACGGGACTGTCCTCGCGGGCAGCTATCCGGCATCGATCCTAGATGGAGCGGGACGGCAGGTTCTCTTGACCGCAAGGCCCGGGCGGATCGTTTCCGGCACCCCCAGCTGCACCGAGATCCTGTTTGCTGTGGGGGCGGGAGATCAAGTGGTTGGGGTGACTAGATGGTGCAATTACCCTGAGGCGGCCCAGGCGAAGGAAGACATCGGAGACATCGTACCCCTCAACGTGGAGAAGGTCCTCGCCTTAAACCCCGACCTGGTGCTCCTCCAGCGGCTAAACGGCAAGGAGGCCCTAGATCAGTTGGAGCAGCTTGGCATTCCGGTCCTGGTCCTCGAGGCAGAGGGCTTCACCGGCATCCTGGAGGCCATCACGATGGTCGGGGAGGCAACGGGCCATCGGGATGAGGCCGGGCAGCTGGTCGAGGATCTGGCGAGACGCCTTGAGTCAGTCAAGGCCAGGGCCGAAGGAGGTTTGAAGGTGCTCATCCTCCTTGGCGGCGAGTCTCTGTGGACGGCAGGCCCCGGCTCCTTCCTCGATGAGGCGGTCACCTTGGCCGGCGGGAAAAACGTGGCCTATGACCTGGAGGGCAGTTGGGGGGAGCTTAGCCTGGAGGTCATCATTAAGCGAAACCCTGATGTGATCATCACCAGTTCCCCGGTGGAAGGGATCTATGAAAACAGGCTGCTGGCCACCCTGGCCGCGGTGCAAAAAAGACAAGTGTACCAGGTGGAAGGGGATGCCTTTCACCGGCCGGGGCCTAGGCTCTTTGCCGTCCTGGAAGAGCTGAGCGAACTCCTGGCGAAGAGCCGGTAGAAGGGAGATGGACCTTTGTCAATGAGGAATCCCGACGGGATGGGAAGGTCCCTAAGGCGTGCGGGTCTGATTGCCGCCCTGGGGACATTGCTCCTGGCGGCCATGGGAGTGGCCTTGACCATCGGCCCGGCCAAGCTGCCCCTGGGGCAAGTGCTGGGGATGATCGCCTCCCGCCTTTCCCCTTTGGCCGTCTTGATGGAGCCCGATTGGACCGGCGCCGATGAGCTCATCCTTTTTGAGATCCGCCTCCCTCGAATCATCTTAGCCGCCTTGGTGGGCGGGGCCCTGGCCGTGGCGGGGACGGTGTTTCAAGGCCTCTTTCGCAATCCCATGGCTGACCCCTATGTGATGGGGATCTCGGCGGGAGCGGCCCTGGGGGCGACCATCGCCCACATCGCCCACCTGCCTGTCCCTTTGCTAGCCTTCAGCTGGGGTTTGGGCACCACCCTGCTTGTTTATCAGCTGGGTAGGGTCGGCTCCAAGACGGCGGGGACCGTCCTGCTCCTGGCGGGCATCGTTGTTGGCGCCTTCATGTCGGCCATCAACAGTTTCCTGATGGTCATGAACCGGGAGGAGATCAGTCAGATCACCGTCTGGCTGATGGGGGGCCTGTCATCCCGGGGCTGGGACCATCTGCGGGGAGCCTTGCCCTATTTCATCCTGGGCTTCGCCCTGATAGCTTTCTTTGCCAGGGACTTGAACGTCATGGTCCTGGGGGAGGATCGGGCCTATCAACTGGGCATCGAGTTGGAGCGAGTCCAGAAGATGCTGGTGGCCGGGGCCAGCCTCCTCACCGCGGCTGCGGTGTCGGTGAGCGGCATCATCGGGTTCGTGGGCCTCATCGTGCCCCATACGGTGCGGCTCCTCATCGGCCCCGACCATCGCTGGCTCCTGCCGGCCTCCTGCCTTGGGGGCGGATTATTCCTCCTCATTGCCGACACCTTGGCCAGGACTCTGCTGGATCCGATGGAGCTGCCCGTTGGGATCATCACCTCGATGGCCGGGGCGCCCTTTTTTCTCCATCTGCTGTTGAAGAAGAAGCAAAGCCCCATGTAAGGGAGGGGGACCTATGAAGCAAATTGCGATCTACGGAAAGGGCGGCATCGGCAAGTCCACGATCACCGCCAACTTGTCCGCGGCCTTGGGATGTGAGGGTCGGCGGGTAATGCAGATCGGCTGCGACCCTAAACAAGATTCAACCCGCCTGTTGATGGGGGGCCAGATGACAGGGACGGTCCTCGATTGCCTCCGGAAGGGGGAAGAGGTCAAGTTCGATGAGATCGTCGGCCGCGGGTATGGGGAGGTGTTATGTGTTGAAGCTGGCGGCCCCGAGCCGGGGGTGGGCTGCGCGGGCCGGGGGATCATGGCCACTTTGGAGGTCCTCCGGAAGCTGGGCCTGTATGACGGCCAATTGGACTTCATCCTCTACGATGTCCTGGGGGATGTGGTTTGCGGCGGGTTCGCCATGCCCATGCGCAGAGGGTTTGCCGATGAGGTCTACATCGTTACTTCCGGCGAGTACATGGCCTTGTACGCGGCGAACAACATCTGCCGGGGGTTGGTGAGTTTTTCCTCCCGGGGAGGGGCGCGCCTTGGCGGGATCATCGGCAACGGCCGGGGTTTACCAGATGAGGAGCAGACGATTGCCGCTTTCGCCCGCGGGGTTGGTGCTGAGATGGTCGCCTTTGTTCCCCGAAGCAGCCTGGTCCAGGAGGGGGAGCGGGCCGGGCAGACGGTGGTGGAGTATGCGCCGGAAAGTTCCCAGGCCCAAGTCTACCGGGAGCTAGCCAGGATCCTGGCCGAGGGCCAGGGCGGGGTCGTGCCCCGGCCCCTCACCCCTTCCGAGCTGGAAGAGATCGTCAGGAGGACCCAATGAAGCCGGGCGATCGCAGCTGCGCCCTTGCGGGAGCGCTGACGGTGACCCTGGAAATCGAAGACTGCATCACTATCCTTCACGGACCGCCCGGCTGTTGCCATCGGTTTCCCCTGGGGCAGATAGTCGATCCGGCCCGCGTCATGGTCACAGGGATGACTGAAAAGGAAGTTGTGTTCGGCGGAGAAGGGCTGTTGACGGAGACCATCCGCCAGGCCGGGGAGCGGCGGCCGGGGATGATCGCGGTCATTTCATCCTGCATCGCCGGGGTCATCGGGGATGACGCTGTCGCCCTGTGCCGGGAGCTTGAGACCGAGGCCTTCCTCCTGGCCATTCCCGCGGACGGCTTTCTCACCGGGGGCTTCTACGCGGGGATCCAAGGGGCGATGGAGGCCCTGATCAAGGATTTTCTGCCCCAGTCCCCGGGGCCCGTCAGGACCGACACTGTGAACATCCTGGGGGAGAAGAATCTTGCCGTCGATGAAGAAGACAGCTTCCGGGAAATGGCCCGTTTACTAGGGCTCTTAGGCCTAAGAGTCGGAGCGCGTTTTGTCCGCCAAACAAGCAGCCGGCGCCTGCAGGAGGCGGGGAGGGCTTGTTTGAACATCGTCCGGGACCCGGCCATCGGCTCTTTAGCGGCGGAGCTACTCCATAACGCCTACGGCACCCCCTACCTGGATGGGGGATATCCTTCCGGCCGGAAGGAGACGGCAGCCTGGCTGCGAACTGTCGCGGGCCTTACCGGGAGAAGGGCTGAAGAGGTCATCGACGCGGAGGAGGCCAGGTACAACCAATTGCTTGGCGATCTGAGGAAAGACCTGGGCGGCCGCCGGGCCGCGGTGGAGGAGGCCTGGGTTCAGCCCTGGCTCATCGAACTCCTTGCGGAACTGGGAATGGAAATGGTCCTGTGGGGAAAAGGGGCCCTCCCTGCCGATCTCATCCTCGCCGTCAGCCCCCTGGGAGACTATCCCCCCAGCAGCGTCTTTGCGCCCCTGCCGACCGTTCCCCCGGCGGGCTATACCGGGCCGTTGGCCTTGGCGGCTGCCTGGCGGCGAAGGCTGGGGAGGGCCATGGAAGGGTGGCGAGCTGATGTCCGTCGCAAGTCATTGTCGTTTTGATTTACCGTGCGCCATGGTCGGCGCCGTTTGCGCGATCGAGGGTTTGCGGGGGGCGGTGGCCGTGGTCAACGGCAGCACCGCGTGCAAGTACCTCGCCGGCAGGGTGGTGGAGGTCCAGGATCCCTTCGGCCCTCGCCTTGATCCCCGCTGGCCCGGCTGTTTTGGCCAGACGCGGGTCCCTTGTACCAACATCGACCAAGAAGACATAATCTTCGGCATGGAAGGCAAGGTGGCGGCCGCCCTCAGGGAGGTCCACCAGCGGTGCCGGCCCCGTCTCATTGCCCTGGTGAACGGCTGTGCTGCCGCGGCCATCGGGGAGGACCTCACCGGGCTGGCCGCTGGGTTGGAGGAGGAGCTGGGCTGCTCCATCATCATTATCGATGCGCCCGGCTTCCTTGGCGATGCCGTCATCGGCTGGCAGCGGGCCATCAGGGCCTTAGTGATGAAAATGGCGCGGCCGATGGAGGGGGAGGGGGGCATCAACATCATCGGCCCCAGCCTCCTCCACGGCAATTGGGCCAACGACCTGGCCGAGATTCGTCGGCTCCTGGCAGGCTATGGGGTGCCAGTCAACTGCGTCCTGGCGGCAGGATCCGACCTGGATCAGGTTGAGTCCCTTGGGCGGGGGCTGGTCAACGTGGTCCTGGCTCCGGACTACGGGCTGGATGCGGCGGGGCTCTTGGAAGAGCGACTTGGTGTTCCCACCCTGAAAGATGTGCCCCTGCCCTACGGGATCGATGGGACGGACGGATTCCTGCGGGCGATTCTAGAACATTTAGGCCGGGGGACAGAGTTCTCCGGAGAACAAGGTGCGTCTACTTACCGCCGGATCATTCCCGGTCTGGCAGAACTCGATCGGAGGGGCCGGCTGGGGGGAGCCTCCGCCGCCTTGTTTGGCCGGCCGTCCCTCGTCATCCCCCTGGGCCGGTGGTTGTATGAATACCTTGGGATCTTGCCGATCGTGATGGGCCTGAAAGGAAGCGGCCTGTGGGAGAACTGGCGGCAGGACCTGGGGCCTTTGGCCGGAAGGACAAGACTCCTCCTTCACCCATCGCCCCTCAAAGTCAAGGAGGTCTTGATCGAGGCCCGGCCGGATATGGTCTTCGGTTCTGCCTTGGAGCGGGCCTGGGCTCCGGGGGCGGCCATCGAGGTCGACTACCCGATGGGGCCTTTGTTCACCGTCCGTCCCTTCATGGGCTATCGGGGCGTATTGACCCTAGTGGAAGAAATCTATCATTCCTGCATGTAAATCCTTTTAGCCAATCTTTGTCCATCACGCATAAATCTAGAAACTGTGCGCGAATTGGCCAAGATTGACCAAAAAGTGGCATGTGGCGCCACCTGGCCAAGAAACCTCGTCAAAGCTCGAGAAAGTTTTGCCGCAAACAGGATTTTTCCGTCTGGTGTAGAAATGACCCTCTGGAGAAGTTGGCGTGAGAGAGGGAGGGGATGCTAGGGAAGGGATTAGGGCTTGCAGTATGGTACGCAGCAAGATCTAAAGTTAGGAGGCGTTTAAGTGAGAAAGCAACGCATCTGGCTGACCATCTTTGCAGTCTTGGTCCTGGCTTTGGCTCTGCCCGCCCAGGCCCAGAAGGCGGAATACAGAATCAGCGCCGGCACCAATGGCGCTATCGGCACTGAGGAGCACCAGGCGGTTGAATATTTCGGCCGGCGATTGACTGAGGAAACCAACGGCCGCATCCAGGTCGACTGCTTCTCGATGGAAATTGGCGATGCCATGGCCCAGATCGAGAGCGTCATGAGCGGTACGCAGGAAGTTTACATGGGCGACCTGACCTGGTTTGCCAACCTGAACAAGAATCTGAACATTACTGGTCTGGCCTTCCAATTCAAGGATGAAGACCATCTGCGGCGGTTCCTGGACAGCGAAGTGGGACAGGAGATCTGGGAAGACATCCGCACTCGGCACGGCGTGCGGGTCCTCGACTACAAAGGCATGCGGGCTCCGCGGGTAACCTTGAGCAAGCGCCCCATCAACAGCTTGGCCGACCTCCAGGGCCTGAAGATGCGGGTGCCGGAGATTCCGATTTACATGCGGGTCTGGGACTACCTGGGCACGGCTACCCACCGGGTAACCTGGGGCGAGATGTATCTCGGTCTGACCGGCGGCCTCTTGGAGGGCCACGAGGGTCCGTTGGACGGCTGCTTGGCCATCCGCACCTATGAGCAGGCTCCTTACCTGCACCGGACGGACCACATCTACGCGTCCGAAGTGATCATCATCAACGAGGACTTCTTCCAGAGCCTGCCGGCCGACCTGCAGGAGATCGTCGTCAAAGTAGCGGAGGAGACCGGAGCGTACTACGACCAGATCGTCAAGACCAACATGGAGACGGCCATGGAAATCATGGCGAGCGAAGGCACCACCATCCTCTGGAACGAGGATCTGCGGGAAGAACTCCGGCAGAAGCTCGCTCCCCTGGGTCCCCAGCTGGAGAAGGAAGGCTACTGGGATGCGGGACTTTGCGACTACGTGAACCAGCTGGCGGAAGAGTAAACGGAGAAGAAATAGAGTGTTGGAGGCCAGGGACCGGCTCAACGGTCCCTGGCGGCTGATTAGGAGGTGTTTTCGTTGCTTCTGCGCCGAGTCATAGCGTGGATGGCCAAGATTGAAGCATGGACTGCCGGCGTACTTCTTGGAGGATGCTGTGCGGCCATCGGGTGCCAGCTTTTGGCCCGGGCCTTCATGGGCCCAGCCCTGCCATGGCCCGAGGAGCTATGCGACATCTTTTTGATTAATCTCACCTTCCTCGGAGCTCGCTCCTTGTACAAGACTGCCGATCACATCGATGTTGAGTATTTTGTCGATCGCTGGGTTCCCGATGGAATGCGGGTGCTCGTCTTAAGGTTCGTTCATTTATGCTGCCTCATCGGCTTCATCGCGCTGGCGATCGGGACCTGGCGGGGACTGCCTAAAGCCATGAACTTCACCACCGGGGCGGCAATTCCCATTCCTCGGGGCTACACCAGGCTGCCGCTGCTTTTCATGAGCATTACCAACATCGTGGCGGCCATCGCTTTTCTGTTCTTCCCTACTGAAGACGACATCGCCAGGCCGGAACCCATCGAAGCCCTGGAAATTG
>JAAYLE010000012.1 GCA_012522085.1 Bacillota bacterium
CAAGGGCAAAGGCCAGGTTGACAGGAGGAGCCCCATGGGGTAAAATACGATCGTGTCGGGGCGTGGCGCAGTTTGGCTAGCGCGCATCGTTCGGGACGATGAGGCCGGAGGTTCAAATCCTCTCGCCCCGACCAGATAATAGCAGATAAGAGGGCATTCGGTGTCACCGCCGAATGCCCTTCGTTATTACCCGACGTCAAGATCAACCAGCTCGCAGCTCCAGGCTAATCCGATCGGCCAGTTTCGCTATGACCAGGGAATTGGTCGGGAGTCGATCTTCCGCTTCCGGCCAGCTAAGACTGCCTGTGAGCCCCTCCACAAACTCCTTGTTGCCCTTGCGCCAAGCGGAATTGATGGCGTTGCGGATAGCCGCTTCCACCCCACCGACCGTTGTCCCATACTTTTCTGCCAGTCGTGGGTAGAGTTCCTTAGATAGTCCGCCGCCCATCAGCCGACGGTTGCGGCAAACCATCAAGACTGCCTCCCGAAGATATGTATAACCCTTGAAGTGTGGTGGCACACCCATGTGGTGCAAAAGCTCTGTGATCAAGATTTCCGGCTCATGGCCGTGGGAGGCATAGTAGGATGATTTGTCTTCCTTAACGAAGGTCAAATCACTGTGGGGGGCAAATTGCCTGATCCGATCGACCAACACTTCCAAATCAAAAGGTTTGACGATAAAATAGTCCGCCCCCATATCGGTCAGCAGTCGCACCATATCATCTTTGGCGAAGGCTGTTAGAATGATGATTCTAGGTCGTCGGCTCAATTCCATGGATTGCAGGCGCTCCATGACGCCGATGCCATCTAGTTGGGGCATGGTCAAGTCCAAAATGACCACATTGGGCAGAGCTTCCTGGATCTTCTCTAGTGCCTGCTCCCCATTGTAGGCGAGGCCGATCACTTCCATGTCTTGCTGTCGATTGAGAAACTCCTCTAGAATCCGGCAAAGCTCGATATTGTTGTCCGCTATCAGTATCCTGACCACACCTATCGCTCCTTTGATAGCAAGGCTAGTTATAAAAACACAATTCTCGACTATTCACTATATTCCTCCTTGAAAAATGCAGGTTAACAGGAATCGAAGGCGGCCAGGAAAAAACCGTCAGTTCCGTGGATGTGGGGAAACAAAGTCAGGGTGCCGGGTAGGCCTTCAACGGCCGGCTCCACATTAATGAGACCGGCAAGGTTGACAGGCCGCAAAGGGAAGTTTTCGAGCAGCCAAGCCACATTAGCCAAGGTTTCCTCTCGTTCAAAGCTGCAGGTACTGTAAACGAGGCGCCCGCCGCGGGCCAGGAGCTTCATCCCTACCGCCAACAGCTGTCGTTGCAGCTTGGCCAAAGCCGCGGGTTCCGCCGGGTTTTTTCGCCAACGGGCATCTGGTCGGCGGCGCAATACGCCAAGTCCACTGCATGGCGCGTCGATTAGTACCCGCTGCACCTGTCCGGCCAACTCTGGAACTTTGGTGAGGAGATCCCGAGCATCACCATGTAGGGTCTCAACACATTGGATCCCCAGGCGCTTGCAAGTTTGCTGCACCAAGGTTAGCTTATGGGGATGGATGTCCAGGGCCAAAATCCGTCCCCGATCTTCCATCAGCGCCGCCAAGTGCGTAGTCTTCCCTCCGGGGCCGCTGCAAAGGTCCACGACAAAATCACCAGGCTTGGCCTCTAAGGCCGGCGCCACCAGCATCGAGGATTCATCTTGAACCGTAAAATGCCCCTGGATGAAAAGGTCCAGATCGGCCAGCCGATCGAAGCCCTTGATCGACAGCCCATGGGGCGAAAGAGTAGTCGGCAGTGCTTCAATTGCCCTCTCGGCAAGGTCGCTGGCGAGCTGCTGCCTCGTGGTGATTAAGGTATTGACCCGGATGGTTGTCGGGGCTGGTTCGTTGTTCGCTTGGCACAGGCTTGCCGTAAAGTCAGCCCCAAAGCGCGCCACCCACCTCTCCACTAGCCATTGGGGGTGGCTGTAGGTAATGGCGATGTGCTCGGCCGGGTCCTCTGCCAATGAGGGGACCGGCTCGCTGCCTTTTCTTAAGAAAGAACGGAGGACTCCGTTGACTAGCGAAGCAGTCCCTCGGTGGCCGTACAACTTGGCCAGTTCAACAGCTTGATCGACGGCCACCGGAGGAGGTGTCTGGGTGTAAAGGATCTCATAAAGGGCAAGTCGCAAGATGGCCCTGATGGGGCCGGAAAGGTCTTGCAGGTCCCTTTTGCAGTGGGGAGTGAGATGTCGGTCGATGGTCCCTAAGTACCTGCTGGTACCGTAAACAAGATCGGTAATCCGGGCCCGGTCTTCTTTGGTGATGTCCCCCGTCAGCCGGGAATTTAGGGCAAGATTAACGTAGCTTTTCCGCCTCTCGGCGCTCTCGAGGACCTTAACGGCAATCCGTCGGGCTAGGGTCGCAGCCATAACTTAACGTCTATCCCGATGCCCTCGCAGCACCAGCAGGCGAATCAGCTGCAGAACGGCCATGGCCGTGGCCGCTAGGTACGTCAGGGCAGCCGCATCCAAAACGCTCTTGGCTTTCGGCGCCTCATCGGGAGCTAGATAGCCTCCTACCTCCAATAGGCGCATCGCCCTGGAGCTCGCGTTGTATTCCACCGGCAAGGTGACCACCTGGAAAAGAAGGGCCGCCACGAAAAGCAGGATGCCAAGATCCATCAACAGCGGGCCGTTGAACAAAAACCCGAGGAAGAACAGGGGAAAGGCCATTTGGGAGCCGAAATGGGCCACCGGGAACAGGTTGTTGCGGATGCCCAAAGGAACGTAATTCTGGGCGTGCTGCAAAGCATGACCTGTTTCGTGGGCGGCCACCCCCAAGGCGGCCAAAGAGGTGCTGTGATATACATCCCGCGACAAACGAAGCACTCGGCTGCGGGGATCATAATGATCGGTTAAATGGCCCGGCGTCATTTCAACCCGCACATCGTGGAGGCCGTGGCTGTCGAGAAGCTCCCGGGCTACTTGACTGCCTGTCTTGCCTCGGCGGGAAGGAATGCGCAAGTAGCGCTGGAAGGTGCCGGAGACTTTCGCCTGGGCATACATTGCCAGGATCACAGCGGGAATCAAGATGACATACGTCCAATCCCAGTAAAAAGGCATGAAATAAGGCATGACCCAACCTCCTGTCTGGGTAGTTGTAGTTAACTGGACGCCCCTTCTTCTAACATATTACCCTTTGGGAGGCATATACTCTCCTGTTCCCCCAAAAGATTGCGCACAGCTTCTTCAACCTCGGCAAGATTCACCTCGGTCTCAAAGCAAGGTCCTCGCGGCCGTTCATTCGTCACTCCTAGGACTTTGAGGGGGCGGGTATCTTGAATGCCACTAGCCAGGTCACGTTCACAGGCAATGGCCACAACCCCCTTAGGCTTCAGTTCTTTGACCAACTGCCGGGCCCTAGTCCCTCCGGTGCTCACCGCCAAATGGAAGCCATACTCATCTTGCAGGGCAAGGAGGCCATTGACCGGACATCGCCCGCATCGACGACAATTACTTACCTCTACACTTATTTTATACCGACAATCGGCTTTTTGCAAACAAATGGGCGCCAAGACAAGGATCTCCTGGCTTGTCAGACGGGATTTTTCCCTCTTAGTCAGTTCGTTGTGAACCTGGAGGAAAGAACGGCGCACCACATCCTCTTCGATGCCGAACATCTTCGCCAGCTTCAGGGAGACGGGAAAGATGGCCGCCACAGCCCGGGCTGTGATGCCCCAAGGGATCCCCTTGTTCCAAATCAAGGCCCCCGTCAGAGATAGAATGCCCGTACTTAAGAAAACAAAGACTGCCCCGAGGACGATTAAGAGTCCCCAGGCAAGCAGCTGGGGCCTTCCTTTGCTGATCACATAAAGGATGGCCAAGGACCCCATGAAAAGCACCAATAAAGCGATGATGCTAAAACCTAAGAACACACGTTTCCGTCCCCGCGACACCAACCTAACTCCCTTCTCGGCCGAGGATCTCCCCCACCTGCAGTTGATAACCATTGATGTAATCCCGGCCGCTCATGCGCTCCTTGTTTGCCGGCTGCACCCCTGTGATTAAGAGGCCACCTTCGCCACAGCTGACGACAAATCCTTCGTCTTCGATGGAAGATATTTCTCCCGGGTTGGCTTGTGGACAGGGATGCAAGGATGCTGCCCAAATCTTCAGGGGCCGTCCGCGGTGGCAAGTCTGGGCACCGGGCCAGGGAGCCAAGGCCCGCACCAGGCGCTCAATGACGACCGCAGGAGCCGACCAGTTGATCACTTGCTCCTCTCTGCTCAGCTTGGGGGCCGTGACGGCTTCCTGGTGGTTTTGCGGCTTAGGAACGGCTTTGCCCGAAGCTATAGCTGTCAAGGCTTCTAGGAGCAGCTCCGCTCCCTCCTTAGCCAGCTTATCGTGCAGACTGCCCCCTGTTTCATCTGGTTCAATGGGTACTTCCCGCTGGCAGATGATATCACCCGTATCCCAGCCTTCATCCATCAGCATGATGGTCACGCCCGTGATCTCATCCCCCGCCATGATGGCCCGTTGGATGGGGGCCGCCCCCCGCCAGCGGGGAAGCAAGGAAGCATGTACGTTGATGCAGCCATGGGGCGGCAGCTCAAGGATGGCGCGCCCGAGTTTTTGGCCGAAGGCGGCCACCACAATTACATCTGGACCGGCTTCCTTGATGGCTGCCAGGGACTCAGCGGCGTTGACATCCTGGGGCTGGAAAAGGGGAAGGCCCGACTGGCTGGCGAACTTCTTTATCGGTGAAGGCCGGTGGCGTTGGCCGCGCCCTGCCGGTCGATCCGGCTGGGTGATTACTAGGGCAACCTCGTGTCCATCTGTCACAAGTCCCTGCAGGGACGGCACAGCAAAATCAGGTGTGCCGAGGAACACCACTTTCATCAGCCTTCTCCTCCTCCTCCACAGCCACGATGCTCGTTGCCTTGTCAGTGAACAGGACGCCATCCAAGTGGTCTATTTCGTGCTGGAGGGCCCGCGCCAACAGGTCAGTCCCTTCGATCACCAGCGGTTTTCCCTTGGCATCGAGGCCTGCCACTTTCACCCACGCCGACCTTTCCACATAACCATTTACTCCGGGTATGCTGAGGCAGCCTTCCACATCCACATCCTGACCATCCCGGTCAATGATTTCAGGATTGAAAACAACGATGGGACCCTCGCCTACGTCGAGCACGATCAGCCGCACGCCCACCCCTACCTGGGGCGCCGCCAAACCCACACCAGAAGCGGCCCGCATGGTCTCTTCCATGTCGCCTGCCAGTTTCAGTAGACGTTTGGTTATTTTCTTCACGGGAAGGGCCTTTTGCCGCAACAGCGGATGCCCTTCAGTGAGGATCTCTAATTGAGCCATCACTATCATCCTCTCTATAGCATAAATGAGGGCTCGACATCAATGGACAGATTCACCTCGGTCAAGGAGCCTTGCGCAGCACAATCGCCCAGCAGCTCTTTGATGGGCAGCGGGCCTTCCGGAGGTACTTTCAACCATAAATGCCACCGATATCGGTCCCGCAGTCGACTCAGGGGAGCAGGGGCCGGCCCAAACATTTCCCAACCCCGGGGACGGACCTTTGGCCCCAGGAGCCGCGACCAAAGGTGGGCCGTCCTTTGCACCTCTGCCTCGCTTTCACCTTGAAACAGCAGGCGAACCAAACGGCAAAAGGGAGGGTAATGAAGGGATTCGCGAAACGACAGCTCCCGTCGGTAGAAGGCTTCATAGTCGTGCTCAGCTGCCTTCAACACTGCATAGTGCTGCGGATTGTACGTTTGGATGACGACAACGCCACCGTCTGGTCCTCGTCCCGCCCGTCCAGCCGCTTGGACAAGCAATTGAAAGGTGCGTTCACTACTGCGATAATCCGGCAGATTGAGAATGGTATCCGCCGCCACCACGCCGACCAAGGTTACTCCTGGGAAGTCGAATCCTTTGGCCACCATCTGGGTGCCCACCAAGACATCGAGCTTTCGGGCGGCAAAAGAACGCAGAATCTCAGCATGGGCTCCCTTACGGCTCGTGACATCAGCATCTAAACGGGCTGCCCGGGCTCGGGGAAACAGTTCCTGCAAGGCTTCCACCACTCTTTGCGTCCCTGCACCGAAATGCCGGATAGCCTGGCTGCCGCAGGCCGGACAGGTCTGGGGGGGCCGCCGGGTATTCCCACAGTAGTGGCACCGCAGCTCCCCTTCCGGTTGATGATAAGTCATACTCACCGAGCAGTCCGCGCACCGCATCACCTCGCCGCATTCGCGACAAAAGATGAAGGTCGTGTAGCCCCGCCGGTTAAGGAAGAGGATGGCTTGCTCTCCTCGGCCCAAGCAGCGGGCAAGCTCCCTTTGCAGCCGTCTGCTGAACACCGTTCGGTTGCCCCGCTTCAGCTCGTCGCGCATGTCAACTATCTCTACCTTAGGCAAAGGCAGGTTCTCCACCCTTTTGCTCAGGATGAGCAGCTTCGACGAACCTTCTTTACTTCGGTAGTAACTTTCTATGCCCGGCGTCGCCGAACCTAAGACGACGACCGCATTCTCCAACTCTGCCCTTTTCATGGCCACTGTCCGGGCATGATAGCGGGGATGCCTATCATCCTGTTTATAACTCGGCTCGTGCTCCTCATCGATGACTATCAGTCCTAAATCCTGCACCGGCGCAAAAACTGCTGACCTGGCACCGACGACGACCCTAGCTTCCCCCCGCCGCAAGCGCAGCCATTCATCATGCCTTTCTCCCAACGACAGGTTGCTGTGGAGAAGGGCAACCTCATCGCCGAAGCGGGCTTGAAACTCGCCCATGATCTGGGCTGTCAAAGCTATCTCCGGGACCAGCACCAAAGCCCCTAGTCCTGCACGAAGGGCAGAGGCGATGGCCCGCAGGTACACTTCTGTCTTGCCGCTGCCAGTCACCCCATGGAGCACGAACACTTGGTTTTGACCAAGGGCGTCCGTGATAGCCGCGAGGGCCCTCTCCTGCTCAGGGGTTAATGTGATCTCTTGGCTGCTTCTCTCGAGGGCCTGATCGTCGGGCCGTCTGGTGATGACGACCCTTGTCTCCTGCAAAATGTCCCTCTTAACCAATGATTGAACAGTCGTCCGGCCAATTCCTTGCTCCTCTAGGGAAACGACGGTTAGTGTTTGACCGGGCGCCCTGCGAATCAGCTCCAATGCCAATTCCTGCTTCGGACCCAGCCCCCCAAGACAGCCGCGCCCAGTCAAGCGAACAGCTTTCAACGTTCGCACGGGTGCAGGACCCTTTGCCCTCGCTCCCGGGGGCAGCATGCAGCTGATCGCCTCAACCAACAGACACCCGTAGTAGTCAGACATCCAATGGGCCAGCTCCAACAGAGTCGGTGTGATGAGGGGTTCTTCATCCAGGATCCGGAGGATATCTCTGATCTCCCGGACATCTTCGGGAGGCGAGGAAAAACCCACCACATAACCCACTACCCGGCGACGGCCAAAGGGGACCAGCACCCGATGTCCCACTTTGAGCGATGGCTGCAGGCTGGGGGGGACGTGGTAGTGAAACTCCCGATCGACGGGAAATGCGGCAACATCGACGATTATCTCAGCGTATTCCTTGCTCATGATCGGTCCGACACATCCATCCTGCGGCGCCCTTGCCCCCTTCTTGGCGGCAACGGCAAAAATGCCTGCAGTATGCACTGCAGGCAGCGTTCCGCCGTGGCACTTACTTGATCCCCGTCTTGGTACGTTCGTAACGAATCTTGTCATCGCCGATTTCATGTAGGGCAACGGTGACGGGTTTGTCCGAATCCACCTCCACCAGGCTGACCGCCCCCTCCAGGAGCTGACGGGCTCGCTTGGCACAAGCCACCACCAAAGTGTAGCGGCTGTCTGTTTTCTCCAGCAGCAGCTCCAGCGGCGGTTGGTTCATCATTCAAGCATTCCCCCTAGTACTTGGTCCATGATCCGTTGACAGTCAATACGGGTAACGCGTTGTCTTTCCGCAATTATTATAGCCTTCATTCTCTCCACTGCCAAGTCCAGGTCCTCATTAACGATCACATAATCATAATCCGTGAGGGCTTGTACTTCGCAAAGGGCTTTTTCCAGACGCCTTCGGATGGCTTCCTCCTCTTCGCTGGCCCGGCCCACCAGACGCTGATGGAGGACCGCCATGTTGGGAGGCAAGAGAAAAACCGAGACCACCTCCGGCAGCTGGCTCTTGATCTGGGCAGCCCCACGAATATCCACATCCATGATGACAGACTTGCCTTCGGCTAGTCGTTCATCAATAAAACGACGGGGCGTTCCGTAATAGTGTCCGCAAAACTCCGTCCATTCCAGGAACTCGCCGGCTTCGATACCCTGTTGGAATCTTTCCGGCGAGATGAAAAAATAATTACGGCCATTGATTTCCCCTGGACGGGACGGACGGGTGGTTGCCGATACGGAATAGTGGACTTCGGGGACCTTTTCGAGTACGGCGTTGAGAAGGGTATTTTTGCCGGCCCCCGACGGCCCCGACAATACAAATAAAATCCCCTTCTTAAGTGCTAGTTGCATTAATCCCCAGCTTCTCCTCCTGCTTCTTTTGCCGCCACGCGGTGGGCTACCGTTTCCGGCTGAACTGCAGACAAGATGATGTGACCGCTGTCGGTGACGATGACTGCCCGCGTCCGTCGACCATAAGTGGCATCGATGAGCATACCTCGCTCCCGAGCCTCCTGGATAATCCGCTTAATAGGCGCCGACTCCGGGCTGACGATCGAGATGATCCGGTTGGCAGAAACAATGTTCCCAAAACCTATATTGACCAGTTTGATCTCCATTAGTTTTCTTCCTCCCGTAGATCAGATTTGCCTGTCATTCAATGTTTTGCACTTGCTCCCGAACTTTCTCCAACAGGCTCTTCACTTCCACCGCCAGGGCTGTGCTAACAGCATCATTGGCCTTTACTCCGAGGGTGTTGATTTCCCGGTGCATCTCCTGCAAGAGGAAATCGAGCTTTCTCCCCACCGATCCCCCTTCTTCAAGTTCGCCCCACATCTGATTCATGTGGCTATTCAGCCGGACAAGTTCCTCACTGATGTCACAACGGTCAGCGAGGATGGCTGCCTCTACTGCCAACCGGTCGGGATCGATGGAGACTCCGTCTGGAACCAGGTCAGCGAGACGCGCTGTCAACCGTTCACGGTAAGTCTCCGGCAGCAATGGAGCTCGTACCTCCAATGTTCGGATCAACCCCTCGACAGCTTTCAGTTTATGTACTATATCCGCCTTGAGCTGTTCGCCCTCGGCTTGTCGCATGATCACGAGCCCATCGAGGGCCTGCTCGGCAGCCTTCTCCAAAGAAGACCAGAGGAGCTCTCGATCCCAAGCCTCCTCTTCCAAAACGAACAGTTCGGGAAAGGCCAAGAAGTCCTGGACACGCAACGGCTCCCTTTGGCCTAGAAAGTCGCGCAGCCCTTCCAAGGCCTCACGATAGCCGGCCAAAAGGCCCTCATTCAAGGTAACCCTTCGTTTTCGGCCGCCGAATTCCTCCCTGGAAGCAACAACCTCTATCCTGCCTCGGGACAGATAACATCGGACTTTTTGGCGCAAGGGGTCCTCGAAGACGCTCAGTTCCCTGGCCATCCGAATCTGGATGTCAAGAAAACGGTGATTGTAAGAGCGGACTTCAACTTTCCAGTAACCTTGGGCGTCACTGTACTCGCCTTCCCCATAGCCAGTCATGCTGCAAAGCATCCACCAAGCCCCCTGGTCTTGGATTTAAGCCCATTGTACTACAATCTCGCCGGAAAGTAAACTGAAAAGCCCTTATATGCCGTATTTCACCCCTAGAGCCGAATTACCCCTTAACTGGGGCAAAGCGTTTGAGGGTCTGACGGCGCATGCTCCTCAGCAACCCTTCCAAGATAACGGACCAGGAGGAAAAGACAAACACCATCAGCCAGTCGTTCAAGTCGAGAGGAACAGTCCGAAAGACGGGCTGCAGCTGGCCAACATGAACAGCGGCTACCTGCATAGCGGTCGAAAAGAGGACGGCCAGAGCCAATTGGGGATTGGAAAAAAGACCGAGCTCAAAGACCGAGTAGCGTTCGGATCGGCATTGGAAGACGTACAATAACTGGGCCATGACAAGCGTGGAAAAGGCGATGGTTCGCGCTTTATCCAGATCTCCTTCCTTCCAGTGCAAACTCAAGGAGAAAACGATGAGGGCGCAAAGAGCAAATAAGACTCCGCGAACCACTATTTTCCAGTGGAGTCCCTGGGCGAAGATTCCTTCCTTCGTCGATCTTGGCCGCCGAAGCATGATATCTTGATCCCCCGGGTCTACGCCCAAGGCGATGGCCGGGAGCCCATCGGTCACCAAGTTCATCCAGAGGATCTGCATGGGAATCAACGGCAGGGGCATGCCAAGGAGGGTCGCACCAAACATGGTTAAGACTTCTCCCACGTTACAGCTCAAGAGGTAGCGGATGAACTTGCGGATGTTTTCGTAGATTTCCCGCCCCTCCTCCACGGCAGCAACAATGGTAGCATAGTTGTCATCGACGAGGATCATAGAAGAGGCTTCCTTCGTTACATCTGTACCCGTTTTACCCATGGCGATGCCAATATCTGCCTCTTTGACCGCCGGGGCATCATTGATCCCGTCCCCAGTCATGGCGACCACGTGTCCTTTAGCCTTCAGAGCCCGGACTATCCGCAGCTTATGCTGGGGTGTGACCCGGGCGTAGACGGTAATGCGTTCTACTAATTGACTAAGCTCCCTATCCGTCATTCGGTCCAGGTCCACCCCAGTTAAGATCTCTCCTTCTCCCTCTAACAGGCCGAGTTCTTTGCCCACGGCCGCGGCCGTCCGGTAGTGGTCCCCTGTAATCATGACCGTCCTAATCCCCGCACGATTTGCCACTTGCAGGGCTTCTTTGGCCTCGGGCCGGGGCGGATCGATCATCCCCACAAGGCCTAGAAAAACCATCTTCTCCTCTACTTGCCGAGGGGATGTTCCTGGCTGCACATCGCGATAGGCCAAGGCCAATACCCTCAGTCCTTGATCGGTCAGATGATCATTAGCTCTCAGGATCCTCTCCCTTTCGGCAGAGGTTAGGGGACGGAAACCTTGACCGGTTAAGATGTGCGCGCAACGGGGAAGCACCATCTCCAAGGCCCCTTTGGTCAGGGCCCGCCGACTATGATTGTCCCCGACAATGACCGTCATCAGTTTGCGATAGGAGTCAAAAGGGATCTCCGCCAGCACCGGATGCTCCCTCTCCAGCTTGGTTCTGTCAAGACCCCCTTTCATGGCTAGTGACAGCAAGGCGCCCTCTGTAGGGTCCCCGATCACTTCCCAGGTATCGTTCCTTGTCGATTGGATGTGGCTGTTATTGCAAAGGAGGCAGACTTCCAAGGAGAGCTGGAGCACCCTATCTTGCTCGGGTGAAACCGAACGACCCTTCAAACTGATCTGCCCCTCCGGTCGATACCCGTGCCCTGTGACTGTCAAAGTGCCGTGGGCGAACCACAGGTGTGTCACCGTCATTTCGTTTTGGGTCAAGGTGCCTGTCTTATCGGAACAGATAACCGTTGTACACCCTAAGGTCTCCACCGCAGGGAGTCGCCTGATGATAGCTCTGCGGCGGCTCATTCGCTGAACGCCGACCGCTAGGGCAATCGTCACCACCGCGGGCAGCCCCTCGGGGATGGCGGCAACAGCCAAGGTCACCCCGATCATGAACATTTGATAAATCGAGTAGCCGCGGACAACTCCGGTTCCGACCACAGCCGCGACGATCACTAGACAAAGGGCGATCAGCCAGCGGCCCAGCCCTTTGAGGCGTTTTTGCAGAGGCGTCAAGTCCTCTTCGGTCTCTCGGATCATCCCCGCGATCTGACCTATTTCCGTCTCCATCCCCGTGGCGACGACCAACCCTCGCCCGCGGCCTTTAGTCACCGTTGTGCCCATGAAAGCCATGTTGCACCGGTCGCCTAAGGTGCAATCAGTCTCACCGATCCAGCTCGACCGTTTTTCAACGGGCACCGACTCGCCCGTCAGGGCAGCCTCGTTTATTTCCAGGTTCAAGGTCTCCACCAGCCGCATGTCGGCGGGGACCCGATTGCCCGTCTCCAGCAAGACAAGATCGCCGGGCACCAACGCGGCGGCGGGCAGCTGAAGGAACTTGCCACCCCTGATGATGGTTGCACTGGGCGGTGACAAGGTTTTCAGGGCTTCGAGGGACCTTTCGGCACGATACTCCTGGGTGAAGCCCAAGACGGCGTTCAGAATAACGATCATTATGATCGCAATAGCATCTAAGGTCTCGCCCAATAAGTAGGAGATACCAGTTGCCCCCAGGAGGACGAGCACCATGAAATCCTTGAATTGAAGGACGAAGCTGGCCAACAGGGACCGCCGGCCCCCGCTCTCCAGCTTGTTGTCGCCGTAATGTCGAAGTCTTCGTTGGGCTTCCTTTTCCGTCAGGCCCGTCTTCAGACTGGTCTTCAGCCTGCGTTCAACTTCACCAACTTCCATGGTAAACCAGGGCCTAGTCTGCACAGAAAAGTCCCTCCACTTCCCGTAGGTCTTCTAATCCTTATGACGGGAGGGAGGGGATAATGAACTACTGTGGGGAGATCTTGTCGAGGAGAGCGGCTGCCCCAGAATGATTGGGAGCCAGCTGCATCACCCGCTGGGCTGCTTGCTGGGCCTTGTTGGGGTCGCCCGCCGCGTAATAGGTACAAGCAAGCTCGTAGAACACCTCGGGACTCTCGTTGTAGCGGGCGGCTTCTTCCAGGACCGATGCGGCCCGCTCCGTTTCGCCCCCTTCCAACAGCAAGCGTCCGAGACGAATGCTGTTTGCAGTCAGATCAGGGGTCAATTCTTGAACCTTTTCATAGCGGCGAAGGGCTTCCTCCGTCCTGCCCCAGCGCTCCAAAATGACACCGCTGCCAAAATGGGCCCGGCTCAAGTCCTCCGCCTCAGTCAAGGCTTGATCGTATTGGTTGTAAGCTTCTAACAGGCGATCCTGGGCCAAAAGGGCATCACCTAGCAAGACCCGCAGTTCCGCCTCCCCCGTTGCCCTGATCAGAGCTTTGTAATGCTCCACCGCCTCTTGATAACGTCCCCATGAATGAAGGGCCATCGCCAAGGCGAGCCTCGGTTCAACAGCTTCCGGTTCTTTCTTGACGGCTCGCTCTAGCTCCAAGAGAGCCAGGGATTTCAGTGCTTCGCTGTCGCGCTCAACGCCTTGGAAATAGTAGGCAAGACCTAGATAAAGATGACTAGGCTCCCCTTGGGCGAGGACTATTGCTGAAAGGGAGAGCAAAAGGAGTAAGGACCAGACAATTCTGGTTCTCACTCTCCACACCTCCTTCCCCTTGGGGGCGAATAATGACTGGGAACAAATAACGGGCTGCCTTGGCTAATTGGTGGCAGCCCCCATTTAGCTACTAACAACGTAAGACGGCCCTAAGACTCGGTGGGCTAAGCCCAGCATCCTTCCATCAATCACTGCCGCCTGCTCCCTTCTGCTAGACAAGCCTTCAATAGCATTCTACCATGGTCTTTTCCGGGAGTCAAAAAAGACCTTGCCGGCAATAGAAGGTCTTGCCGGCGGGGCTCAAATTGACTGGCGCCTCCAATGTGCTATACTTTGATCGTGCAAGGGAGGCAGGCCAATGGATGGAATCATGTTGTTTGCCCTGGCCCGGGAGTTGCAAGAGAAGATCCTTGGCACGCGTGTAGGGAAGATCTACCAGCACCCTAGCGGCGAGGTCATCTTGACCTTGCGGCGCCCCGGTGAAGACTATCAGTTGCTCCTTTGCGGAGGCCCCCATTTTCCCCGCGTCTACTTGACCACTCGCCAACGGGAAAACCCCAAGACCCCGCCTGCCTTCTGTATGCTGCTGCGCAAACACTTGGAGGGCGCTCGCCTGCTCAGCATTCGCCAGCCTGGGGTTGACCGAGTATTAGAGCTGGTTTTTGAACCCGGCTGGTCGGGCAAAGGACAGGTCCAACCGGCCCTGATCCTGGAAATCATGGGCCGCCACAGCAATCTCATCCTAGTTGATGAGCTGACTAATAGCATCCTAGGAGCTCAGCGCACCATCACGGGGACCATGAGCCGCTATCGGCAAGTGGCGCCTGGGCTGCCTTATTTGCCTCCCCCGGCCCACGGCAAGCTGGACCTGACCCGGGCGCCGAAGGAGGAAATCGAGTCGTTGGCTGCATCGATGGCGGGCCCAACCGACCGCGAATTCATCACTGCCTTAGCTGGTATCGGCCCCTTCACCGCGAAGGAACTGGCTCATCGCAGCCAGGAAATAGGTCCCTTAGAGTGTCTCCTGGAACTGGCGCAGCGGCTCCGGGAGAGCTCCTTTACTCCCGTAGTGTTGGGCCGCGAGGGTGATCCTTTGGGAGTCTGCGCCATCAATGCAACCTACTTGCCGCAAGATGAAGTTAGGGTTTTTGCTAGCCCGAGCGAGGCCCTGGAGGCTTACTACGAAGCCCGATTGACAGCCGTAGAGCTCGAGGAGATCCGTCGGCAATTGCTCACTCACGTGAACACACATTTGGCCAAGGTCAAGTCGCGCCTAGTCAAACAGTCGGCGGCCCTGGTGAAGGCCGGGCGGGCGGAGGAGATGCGGCTGAAGGGTGAGCTGCTCATGAGCCACTTGCACCTAGTGGCCAAGGGTGCTGAAACCGTCTCTTTACCCAATTACTATGCGCCCAACGAGTTAGTTGAAGTCGACCTCGATCCCCGCCTAAGTCCTGTTCAGAACGCCGAAGCTTATTTTCGGCGCTACCGTAAGGCCAAGAAGGGCGAACAGATTATCCGCCGCCAACTCGATCGTACCCAGGTGGAGATGAAGGTCTTGGAAAGCCTTGCCGGGGAGATCGTACATGAACAATCCCTCGAGGGCCTGGAAGCGATCAAGGCCGAGATGGAGACTGAAGGATACTGGCCCGTGCAAGGGGCAGCGCCGCGCCGTCCGGCCAACAAACCCCGTCACTTTTATTCGCAGGACGGCTACTTGATTTTGGTTGGTCGCAATAGGCGGCAAAATGATCAATTGACAAACCGGATGGCCAATCCGGACGATATTTGGATGCACGCCAAGGGCATCCCCGGCTCCCATGTCATCATCCGCACAGAAGGCAAGGAGGTGCCCCCCACCACACTCATGGAAGGAGCCATGCTCGCTGCCTATTACAGCCCTGCGCGCACTTCTAGCAACGTACCGGTAGATTATGTCCAGCGCCGACATGTGCGAAAGCCAGTGGGAGCTCCCCCCGGCATGGTCATCTATGATAACCACAAGACCCTGTTCGTCACCCCCCGGGAAGAGTTGCTCCCCAAGGAACAAAAATGACAGGAAATGGGCGGAGACCAACTCTGCACCCATCCCCTGTCGGACTGATCTGCCCCCTGTGGAGGCAGAACCCTAGCTCTAGCTTAAACTTTCTATTCGTTGCCTAGCGGTGGATTCCTCCCTCTCTGCGCCCGATGTCCCTGCGGAAATGACAATTCTTGAACTGAACTAAATCGCAAGCCGCATAGGCGCGTTTTGCCGCGTGGGCTAAATCGTTCCCCAGGGCTGTGATCCCCAACACGCGCCCCCCATCGGTTAGGATCTGACCACCGCGGCGGGTCGTACCCGCGTGGAAGATGATCACGTCCTCCATCCCTTCCGCCGCCTCTAACCCCTCGATGGTGTAGCCGACTTGGTAGTCCCCCGGATAGCCGCCGGAAGCGAGGATGACACAAACGGCCGAGCGAGGATCCCACTCTAACTCCGTTCCTTCCAGCTCTCCCCCAACTGTCTTCGCTAAGATGGTGTAAAAATCAGTTCGCAGCCGGGGAAGAATGACTTGGGTTTCGGGGTCGCCAAAGCGACAGTTGAACTCGACTACCTTAGGTCCAGTGTTGGTGATCATCAGACCGGCATACAACACCCCTACATAAGGTCGACCTTCCGCGGCCATTCCCCTCAGCGCGGGCCCGATAATTTGTTCTTCGACTTGCTTCTGCATTGCGTCTGTGATGATGCTAGTGGGACAATAAGCGCCCATCCCACCAGTGTTCGGCCCTTGATCCTCGTCATAGGCTCGTTTGTGGTCCCTGGCGGCGGCCATGGTGACGAAGTTGTCGCCGTCACAAAAGGCGAGGACGCTGGCCTCTTCGCCTTCAAGGTAAGTTTCGATCACGACGGTGCTCCCCGCCTCACCGAAAACACCTTGAACCATCATGTTGTCCAGAGCGGCCTCTGCCTCGGCCAAATCTCCGGCGACAGTGACGCCTTTGCCGGCCGCAAGTCCATCGGCTTTGATCACCAAAGGCAGCGGCTGCTTCCGCACATACGCCAGGGCTTCCTCGTAATCGGAAAACACCTGGTAGGAGGCTGTTGGGATCCCATGGCGGGTCATGAACTCCTTGGCGAAGACTTTACTAGTCTCTAAAGCGGCGGCCGCCTTGGTAGGTCCAAACAGTCTAAGGCCCCGCCGCTGAAACTCATCGGCGATGCCTAGGGACAGATAGGCCTCGGGGCCAACCACCGTCAAGTCGATCTCCTTTTCCTCGGCAAACTTGGCAAGCCCAGTTATACCTCCATCCACCTCGAGGCAGGTGCCAATCTGGGCAATCCCGGGGTTGCCTGGAACACAGAAGATGGTTTCGACTAAGGGGCTTTTGTCTAGAGCCCAAGCCAAGGCATGCTCACGCCCCCCTCCTCCCACAATGAGTACACGTTTGCCGCGAGCCACACCAATTACCTCCCTAATGCTTGAAGTGCCGCATGCCCGTAAACAGCATGCTGATCCCCGCTTCATCGGCGGCCTTAATAGACTCCTCATCCCGCAGGGATCCTCCCGGCTGGATGATAGCCGTGATCCCAGCGGCTGCCGCTGCCTGCACCACATCAGGGAAGGGGAAGAACGCGTCGGAGGCCAGCACCGCTCCACGTGCTTCATCCCCCGCTTGTTTCAAGGCAAGCTGCGCGGCAGTGATCCGGTTCATCTGGCCCGCTCCAACCCCGAGCGTCCGCTTGCCCTTGGCCACCACGATGGCGTTAGATTTAACATGCTTCACTGCCCGCCAGGCGAACAGCAAGTCCTCTTGTTCGGCGGCAGTAGGCTCCTTGCGGGTTACCACCTGGGGCGCATCCCCGAGCAGCTGGACATCCGCCTCTTGGACAAGGAGTCCCCCGGGGACCCGTTTGTAGTCCATGTAAGGCTCACGCTTGACATCGGCGGGGAGCTCCAAGAGGCGCAAATTCGGCTTTGCGGCCAAGGTCTCCAAGGCCGCCGGGGTGAAAGACGGGGCGATGATCACTTCGAGGAAGATCTCCGTCAGTAGCGCCGCCAGCTCCTTGTCAACCGGCCGGTTTAGGGCCACGATGCCGCCAAAGATCGAGACCGGGTCCCCTTCCTTGGCCCAGATGAAAGCAGTCTCAATCTCCTGAGCGCTGGCAATTCCGCAAGGATTAGTATGCTTAACCGCTACCGCAGTTGGTTCATCGTATTCCAACAGGATTTCAAGCGCCGCACTGGCATCATTGATATTGTTGAATGACAGGGGTTTGCCTTGCAGCTGGCGCGCCGCGGCCAAAGAAGGCACGGGAAGGGATGATTCTCTGTAGAAAGCGGCCCGTTGATGGGAGTTTTCCCCATAGCGAAGCTCCGCCACCTTGTCCAACTGCAAGTTGAGCTTGGCCGGGAAGGGCTCCGAGTCCCCCCTTTGTTTGGCGAGGAACGAGACGATCTGACCATCATAGGCGGCTGTGCGTTCAAACGCCTCCAAGGCTAATTCCATACTCAGTGAGAGGGGGATGCCACCGTCTTGTCTCAAAGCCTCAAGAACAGCCTGATACCTGGAGGGGCTGACGACCACAGCTACCTGGGGAAAGTTCTTCGCGGCGGCCCGGATCATGGCCGGACCACCGATATCGATATTCTCCCGGGCTTCATCCATGGTCACACCGGGTCGACTGACAGTAGCCTCGAAGGGATAGAGGTTGACGACCACTAAATCGATTGGCTCAATGCCGTGGCGAGCCAAATCTTCCATGTCCTGAGGAGTCTGTCGACAAGCCAAGATGCCGCCGTGAATCTTTGGATGCAGACTTTTTACCCTGCCCCTTAAGATCTCGGGAAAGCCCGTTACCTCAGAGACGCTTGTGACTGGAATGTTAGCTGCGGCCAACCTGGAGTAGGTGCCGCCAGTAGATAGGATGCGGATCCCCAACTCAGCAAGCCCTCGGGCAAAGCCCTCTAATCCTTCCTTGTCATAGACGCTAAGCAGCGCGGTGCGAACCTTAATCACACAATCTCCTCCTTGCCAGGCGCCGGGGGCAGAATGCGCACTCGGCGACCTTCGATTTCCAATCGGCCTTGGGCAAAAAGTTGAACGGCTTTAACGTAAGTGCGATGCTCCGCCTCAAGGATCCTCTCCGACAAGCTGTCCAAATCATCTCCCTCTAGGACCGGCACCGCCTCCTGGAGAATGACGGGGCCTGTGTCCATCCCCTCATCGACGAAGTGAACTGTACAGCCCGTCACCTTCACCCCGTATTCGAGGGCTTGACGTTGGGCCTGCAGCCCGGGGAAGCTGGGCAGCAGGGAGGGATGGATATTCATGATGCGACCAGGAAAAGAGTTGATGATCGAGGAAGACAACAAGCGCATGAACCCGGCCAGTAGAATGAGATCGGGCCCTAGAGCACGAAGGCAGTTCAGGAGAGCCTGTTGAAAAGCCTCCGGGGGGGACTCTTCGATGACGATGGTTCTAATGCCGGCCCGCTCAGCCCTTCTTAAGGCATAGGCTTCCCTTTTATCGCTGATGACGGCGATGATTTCCCCATTTATCTCCCCTGCCTGGATGCCGTCGATGATGGCCTGTAGGTTGCTGCCTCGTCCCGAGACCAGCACAGCCATCTTGAGCCCGGTCATACTAGCTCCACTCCCCTTCTCCCGGGGACTACTTCACCGATAATGCAGGCCTCTTCCTCCATGGAACGCAAAGCGGCGACTACACCATCGGCCTGGTCCGAGGGGACGATCAAAGCCATGGCAATGCCCATGTTATATGTCTTGTACATTTCGTCGTTTCCAATTTGGCCGTGGTGCTGGAGGAAGGGGAAAATAGCGTGGGGCTCCCAGCTTTGAGTGCGGATGACCGCCCCTAGATTCGGTCCGAGGATCCGGGGGATGTTCTCCGGCATCCCTCCCCCGCTAATGTTGGCAATGCCGCGCAACGAGAACTCCCGCGCGAGGTTCAAGATGGGCTTGGCGTAGATTCCAGTTGGTTCCAGGAGTTCCTCCCCAAGGGTGCGTCCAAATTCGGGTACATACGCGTCTAAGGACAGCTTCGCATCAGCCACGACTTTTCGGGTCAGAGAATAACCGCTGCTTTGCAGCCCTGTGGACCTGATGCCCACGATCACGTTCCCGGCTTCGATGCGGCTGCCATCGATGATCTTTTCTTTGTCAACAACGCCTACGACAAAACCGGCCAAGTCATAGTGGTCCGGCGGATAAAACCCGGGCATTTCCGCAGTCTCACCACCGATCAGAGCGCATCCGGCCATCCGGCAACCCTCGGCAACACCCTTGACGATGAGTTCTGCTTTTTCCGGATCCAACTTGCCCACGGCCAGGTAATCGAGGAAGAATAAGGGTTCAGCGCCATGGCAGATGATGTCGTTGACACAGTAAGCCACCAGGTCGATACCGACCGTATCGTGTACATCCATCATGAAAGCAATCATCAGTTTGGTGCCTACTCCGTCGGTGCCCGCAACCAACACGGGCTCCCGCATATCCCTCAAGGCGAACAAGCCTCCGAAACTGCCGATATCCATCAGGACTTCTGGCCGAAAAGTGGACTGGACATGGCTCCGAATGCGGCGAACCGTTTCATAACCCGCCTCAATATCCACTCCTGCCCGGCGATAAGTCATTCCTTCTGGCTCTTTCATGCTGATTCAACCTCCCGCAGGACGATCATTTGTCTTCTTTGGGGTGGGGGTAGCTCCCAGTGAAACACGCGGTGCACAACTTATCGGCTGGCAGACCAACCGCCGCCATCAGTCCATCCATACTGAGATAGGCAAGCTTGTCAGCCCCAACGTACCGCCGGATCTCCTCCACCGTTTTGTTGTTGGCCAACAGCTCCCGCGGCGAAGGGGTGTCAATGCCGTAATAGCAGGGGTGGATGTAAGGAGGTGAGGCGATGTACATCATGACCTCAGCCGCTCCTGCTTCCCGCAACAGTTCCACCGTCTTGACGCTGGTTGTTCCCCGGACGATGGAGTCATCGATGATGATCACCCGTTTGCCCCGCAACAGGGCGTCGATGGGATTAAACTTGATTTTGACTCCCAGGTGCCTGAGGGACCTTTCCGGCTGGATGAAAGTCCGTCCCACATAACGATTCTTGACCAGGCCGATTTCAAAGGGAATCCCACTTTGTTCGGCAAATCCTAGGGCGGCCGATGTGCCAGAGTCGGGTGCGGCGATGACCAGGTCGGCCTGGGCCGGTTGTTCGATGGCCAATTGACGCCCGATGGCTTTGCGGACTAGGTGAACGTTGCGACCTTGCAGGACGCTGTCCGGCCGGGCAAAATAGATGTATTCGAAGACGCAGAAGGCTTGGGTTGATTCCTCCGCCAATTGATAAGATTGGGGGCCCTTGTCGGTGATGATCACCATCTCACCTGGTCGGATTTCCCGGATGTCTTCTGCGCCAAGGTTGCTCAAAGCGCAGGTTTCCGAGGCAAACAGATAAGTATCTGACCGCAGTCGACCCATGGCCAGGGGGCGCATCCCCGACGGATCCCGCCAACCGAACATGCTGTCCGGGGTCATGCCCACAACGGCAAAGGCCCCCCGCAGGCGAGCATAGGTACGTTTCAGGGCTTCTTCCAAGGGAATGCGTCCATGCCGGGCAATGAGGTTGATGATCACTTCACTGTCGGTGGTCGTCTGGAAAGCAGAGCCTTGGTCCATCAGTTCCCGACGCAGACTCCTTGCATTGGTCAGTTCTCCATTATGGGCTAGAGCCAATCGACCGAAGGAGCATTCTACCAATAGGGGTTGGGCATTGATCACCATACGCTCATCTGCTGTAGTGGAGTAGCGGACATGGCCCACAGCATGAGGACCAGGCAAATCCCGGAGCTGTTCCCCACCGAAAACCTCCGATACCAACCCCATGCCCTTGTGCAAGCGAATTGTGTTGCCGTCGCCAACGGCGATCCCACAGCTCTCCTGCCCTCGATGCTGCAGGGCGTACAGCCCCAGGTAGGTAAAATGGGCGGCCTGCAGCGCCTCATCGGTGCTGTAGATCCCAAACACCCCGCATTCTTCCCGGGGCTTGTCTATCCGTATGCCATCCATTCTCTGACCCCCTTAACCTATTTGCAGCCGCTTGGAGATAGCCTGACTGTAAATATCCCGGGCCCGTTTCAAGGACATATCAATGATCTCCCGTTGTCCCTGGCAGATAACCAGTTCTTGTTCGCCAACCTTCCCGAGGGTCACACACGGCACACCGTGGGCCGCAGCCAATTCCTGAACCCTGTCCACTAATCGGGGACGGCAGCTGACAACCACGCGGGAAGGCGTTTCGCCAAACAAGAGTGCATCCAATCTGATATCATCCGGCGGAAGGTCAATCTGGGCTCCCATCCCGCCGCTGAGGCAGCATTCCACCAGTGCTATGGCCAGGCCGCCATGACTCAAATCATGGGCGGAAGCTATTAGGTTTTCCTTGTGGGCAGCCAGCAATAAAGTCAACAGCCGTCTTTCCGCGTCTAAGTCCAGCTGCGGCAGCTTGCCGGCCACCAAACCGTGGACGGCCGACAGATACTCACTTCCTCCAAGCTCCTCCTGGGTTTTGCCAAGGAGCAAAATGACATCTCCGGCCTGCTGCCACCCCATCGGACAGTAAGATTCGCCTTCAATCACGCCGACAACGCCGATGATGGGGGTGGGATAGATGGACTCCCCGCCTGTCTCATTGTACAGGCTGACATTTCCACCGGTCACGGGGATTCCCAAGGCGCGGCTGGCGGCAGCAATTCCTTCAACGGCCTGGCTAAGCTGCCAATAACTCTCTGGATTCTCTGGGCTGCCAAAGTTCAATCCGTTGGTGAGCCCCAAAGGGCGACCACCGACGCAGACTACATTCCGAGCCGCCTCTGCTACCGAACCGGCGGCCCCTTGGTAAGGATCTAAGTAGCAGTGGAGGCTGTTCCCATCGACGCTAACGGCGATCATCTTGTCCGTCTCTGGAACTTTTAGAACCGCAGCATCACAGCCAGGTCCAACGACGGTGTTGCCTTGGGCTTCATAATCAAACTGCTGGTAGACCCAGTCTTTGCTGGCAATGTTGGGACTGTCCAAGAGCTTCGTGAGGACGGCATGGTAATCCTCGGGGAGGGGCAAATCCGTCTGTCGCCACAAACGGATCTTGCGCAGATATGCTGGTTCCTTGGCTGGGGGGGTGTAGGTGGGCACGTCTTCCGTCAGGGCTCGGGCAGGAACCTCGGCCACTACCACTCCCTTTTCCTTAACCCGGAGAAAGCCGTCATCGGTCACTTCACCTATCTGGGCACAATTCACATCCCATTTGCGGCAAATCCGCTGGATACTCTCCTCGGCTCCTCGCCGGGCGATAACCAGCATTCTTTCCTGGGATTCCGACAACATGATCTCATAAGGGGTCATGTTCTCTTCCCTGACCGGGACCTGCGCCACGTCGATTTCCACGCCGCTTCCGGCCCGGGCGGCTGTTTCCGCACAGGAGGATGTGATCCCCGCTGCACCCATGTCCTGGATCCCCACCACATCGCCGCTGGCCACCAATTCCAGACATGCTTCAATGAGCCGTTTAGCGTATGCCGGGTCGCCGACTTGCATCGAAGTCAGCTCCGTCTCCTCCGCAAGGTCGGCGGAGGCGAAGGTAGCGCCGTGGATGCCGTCCCGACCGGTGGGCGCTCCCACCAGGAAGATGGGGTTGCCTTTCCCGGTCGCCACTCCCTTGGTTAGCCGCTCTTTCGGCAGGAATCCTAAGCACATGACATTACACAAGGGATTATCGCTGAAGGTAGGGGCGAAAAAGACCTCGCCGCCAACGGTGGGCACCTCCACCGTATTCCCGTAATCGGACATGCCCGCCACCGCTTCAGTGAAATGCCAGCGGGCCCGTGATTCCTCAAGGGGTCCGAAGCGCACCGAACCGAGCAAGGCTGCGGGACGAGCCCCCATGGACATAATATCCCGGAGCATCCCGCCAACGCCGGTTGCAGCCCCTTCGTAGGGGTCAACGAAAACAGGGTGGTTGTGGGACTCGATCCTGAAAGCAATCGCTGTATCCGTCCCCACGTCTACCACCCCAGCGTTCTCTCCAGGGCCGACAAGAACATGCTCTCCCTCCGTGGGCAGCTGCTTCAGTAGTGGGCGAGAGTGTTTATAGGAACAATGCTCTGACCACAGGACGGAAAACATCCCCAGCTCCGTCCAAGTAGGATCCCGCCCTAGCAACGAAACGATCCGCTCATACTCCTCATCCTTGAGTCCCAGCTGACGCCAAGCCTTAATGCGAATGATCTCTTCCCTTAGCATCTAGACCCCTCCTCTGCATGACCTCGCCTTTATATAAGTCTTTCTCCGACGATGGAATGTCACACGTTTCCCCGCCATAAACAACGAGCGGGCAGGATTCACCGTTCATGCCAATGAAACCTGCCCGCCAGGGTTTTTATCCCTCTAGGGTGTAGCGCCTCCCATAGGCGCCTGCATCACTCGGTCGCGGACCCCAACTGGGCGGAACCCTAGATGCACTTTCAAAGCTGTATGGGTTATGTCAGTTTGGATCTTAGCAGATCCCGCCTCGGGTGTCAACTAAAGGGACGGCTTGTCCCTCGCCAAGATCGAATACGCGGATGGTAGTTCCAGTAAGAATCGACCATTGCCTCGCTTTTTGGCGCCCCTACCGGACAGATACCCCCGCCTTCGAACCGAAGTAGCTGGCAATACCATTGTAGATCCCCTGAGCCGCTCGCAGCCGGTAGGAAGGATCCACCAACAACTTCTCTTCGTTAGCATTCGTAATGAAGCCTACTTCCACCAAGACGGCGGGCATGTGGGTCTTACGAATTACGTAAAAGGGAGCTTGCCGGATGCCGATGTCGTTGGAGCCTAATGCCCTGACTAGTTCCCGCTGGACTGAGGCCGCCAGGGGCCTGCTGACTGCATTGTAATAATAAGTGGTCGTCCCCCGAATTTGCCTGTTCAGATTGGCATCATTGTGGATGCTGACGAAAATGGCGGCCCCCCTTTGATTGGCTAGACGAACCCGAGCATCTAATGTTAGATAATGATCCCCATCCCGGGTCATGATTACCTCCGCCCCTTCCTTCTCTAACAAGTTCTTCAGGTCGCGGGCGATCCAAATGACATTGTATTTCTCCAAGGTCCGACCGCTGACGCCCACCGCGCCAGGGTCCGGACCGCCATGTCCCGGGTCGATGACGATCACTTTGCCGGTCAACGCTCCACCGGCCGGTGAACTGCTTTGGGGGGTGCTCTTTCCCGACGGTCCCGACATGCCGGTCAGGAAAAAGATGATCAGCAACAGCAAAGTGATCAGGGGGTTGGCCTCCAGTCTCCTCCCATAAACCAAAAAAGGGTCCTCCCTCCGACTTTGTCAATCTCTCCAGGATTTCGTGTCGGTTGGTAAGAACCCTTCAGGCAATTTCCAGAGGGAAAGGCAGCCTTTGGCTTACGTCGAGTATCCCCGGAATCCCTCGTCTTGCAAGCGACGATCCTTGTCGACCACTGACTGGGCCAGGGACTCCCGGTACTCAAGCAGCCTCTCTCTAATTGTTGGGTCGTTTAGACTTAGAATCTGGGCCGCCAGCAGTCCAGCATTGCGACCATTATTCACTCCGATAGTGGCTACGGGGATTCCTGGCGGCATTTGCACCATGGAAAACAAGGCATCCATGCCTGCTAGAGACCGGCCGAGGATGGGCAGCCCAATTACCGGCAATAAAGTGTAGGCCGCCAGCACCCCAGCTAGATGGGCAGCTCCACCGGCCGCCGCAATCAGGACTTGAAGGCCGCGTTTTTCGGCCTGGGTTGCATACTCCATCACCTGGGCTGGGGTCCGATGGGCGGACATGATCCGCACCTCAGCCGGGATCTCCAATTCCTCCAGGATGAGCAGACAGTCTTTCACTACAGGCAGATCCGAATCACTGCCCATGACCACGCCAACTAAAGGCTCTGCTTTCACCTATCGTTCACCTCTCATGATGCTTCATCATCGCCATAGCCTTCGCCGGGCTGGGGAATGTATTGGACTGACGGTCGTCGTCGGCCCGGCTGGGGATACAAATCCATCAACTCGTATACCTCCGAGGGCAGCCCGCATTTCACCTTTAGTCCCAGCCTGGCCAGTTTGGAACAGGTGATGGGATAATCGTGGGTCCACCGTCCCTCGGTCAAAGCCTGGGCGATCGCCCGGGCCTTCTCTTCTTCCATCCGGTCCAGGAGCAGCTCATAGACCAGCTCCCGCACCTGGGCGATGGCCTTCGAAGCCATGTCGGCCAAGATAAGTGTCTCATCATCAATTCGATTGCGATCCTTTTGCTCAACTACTTTGAGAATTGAAGCCGCCGGCCACGAGCCGAGCTGGGGGTCGACGGGACCCAAGACGGCGTTTTCATCCATGATAATTTCATCGGCGGCCAGGGCGAGCAAAGTGCCCCCCGACATCGCGTAGTGGGGGACCAGGACGGTGACCGGAGCAGGGTGGCGGCGAATTGCATGGGCGATTTGTTCGGCCGCGAGGACAAGTCCTCCCGGCGTGTGGAGGAGGATGTCGATTGGCGTATCATCCGGTGTTCGTCGAATAGCTCTTAGAATAAGCTCCGAGTCCTCGATGTCTATGTACTGTCGGAATGGCACACCAAGGAAACTGACACATTCCTGCCGATGAATGAGGGTAATCAGGCGGGACTTCCGTCGCTTTTCGATCTTGCGGATTAAACGCAGCCGGGCCATCGCCAGTTGCCGCTGTCTGATCATCGGCAGGAAAGCCGACATAATCAGAAAAAAGTACAATAGCTGGATTACCAAGGTCTGCACCTCCCTTAATCAGTGCTGCTGCGTAGACTTTGATAGAGAATCATCACCCCAAAAACCCAAAAAAGTAGCCCGGCGGCAATGCTCAGGTACTTGACCGGAACATAATTGGTAATGTAGCCGCCAACAAAAGACCCCAGGAGAGTGACCAAGACTATGGCTACCGACCCGCCGACGAAGACTGACCAGGGAGCCTTGGTCCTGCAGGCCATGGTAACGACTGCCAGCTGGGTCTTGTCGCCAAGTTCCGCAAGAAAGAGCATGCCAAAGGTCAAGGAGAACACTTTCCAGTCCAAATCCAACTTCCTTTCAACAAGGCTAGCCCATCAGCGTCTGATATAGGATCACAGTGCCAAAGCCCAGAAACAACAGTCCAGCCGCGATGTTGATGTATTTGATAGGCACATACTTGGTAATGACATCCCCCAATAGCGCTCCTAACAGGGTCACCAGCACCAAAGCCGCGGAAGCTCCAAAGAATACGGACCAAGGAGCTTGGGTTCTAGCCGCCAGAGTAAAGACGGTCAGCTGGGTCTTATCCCCCATTTCCGCCAGGAACAGCATACCAAAGGTTAGGCCAACCGCTCTCCAATCCACGCCATTCTTCCCTTCAATGGGGCTCGTTTGCGATTTGCCGACTGCCCCGTTTGGTGATGGGCACGTTCGCTCGGCACAAGGGGCAGTCGGACGGCTGCCAGACTTCAATGTCCAGTTGCAGCAGCGCTTCTGTCCGCACCCCAAAATCGACTTTGCCGCCGCTGCGGTCGATGAGGAGGCCGACTCCTGCAATCTGACCGGGCGTCTTCTCCAGAACCGCCAAGACTTCCTTGACTGACCCCCCTGTTGTGACGATATCTTCAACCACCAGGACCTTTTCCCCTGGGTTGATGGCAAACCCTCGCCGCAAGCACATCACTCCATCTTCCCTCTCGGTAAAGATGGCTCGCGCCCCCAATTGACGGGCCACTTCATAAGCGAGAATAATGCCGCCGGTCACTGGGCCGACCACAACATCCACACCCTCGTCTGCGAAGCGGCGGGCCAGCTCCGCACAAAGACGCTCAGTATGCTTGGGATGCTGGAGGACCTGGAATTTTTCCAAGTATGTGTCGCTGTGCAGACCGGAGGTGAGAAGAAAATGTCCTTTGAGCAGGCCGCCTGCATCCGCGAAGATGTCCAGGACCTCCTGGGGAGTGAGTGGATTCACGATCATCACCTTCCTTTAGGGATGGGCCGCTCCCACCAGCGAAGAGAGTCCATCCAATCCTTGTGATTCGATGTATGCCTCAAGTTCCCGGATAATCCTTACGCTAATCCTAGGGTCAACAAAATTGGCACTGCCCACCGCGATAGCCCCGGCCCCAGCCAAGATGAACTCCAAGGCATCCTGTCCGCTAGTAATTCCCCCCATGCCGATGATGGGCACCCGCAAGGCCGCATAGACTTCCCAGACCATTCTGAGGGCAATGGGCCTGATGGCCGGACCTGACAGCCCCCCAAAGGTGTTGGCCAAAACAGGCCGCCGGGCCTGGACATCAATGCTCATCCCGAGGACTGTGTTAATCAGGGACAGGATTTGAGCTCCGCCTTCCACGGCCGCCTCGGCTATCTGGACAATGTCACCCACATTGGGGCTGAGTTTGCAGATCAGGGGCAAAGTAGTCGCTTCCCTGACGGCTTGGACCACGTCCCGGACCATGACGGGATCGGTTCCAAAAGCTAGCCCCCCTTCTTCAACGTTAGGGCAGGAAATGTTTATTTCCAACGCCGCCACCGACGGTTGGCCATTTAACCGGGCGGCAACCTCAGCATATTCACCGACGGTGCTGCCAGCGATATTGACGATGACGGGACACTTAAGACCCGTGAGCTTTGGCAGCTCCTCCCTGATGACAGCATCTACGCCTGGGTTTTGCAATCCGACGGAGTTGAGCAGCCCCGCAGGGGTCTCCACTATCCGGGGCGGCCTGTTGCCCCCTCGGGGATGAAGGGTAGTGCCTTTGACCACCAATCCACCCAGCTGATTAAGATCAATGTATGTACCATATTCTTCGCCGTACCCGAAGGTGCCCGAAGCCACCAGAACCGGGTTTGGCAGCTTCAGCGGTCCCAGGACGGTGGTCAAGTCAGCCATGCAGGTCCACCTCCTCAGCCCAAAACACGGGCCCTTCAGTACAAACCCGTACGTACCCGTTCGGGGTGGGGCAGGCGCAGCCAAGACAAGCTCCGATCCCACAACCCATCCTTTCTTCCAACGAGACCTGCAGGGGCGCTCCCGCCTGTTGGCAAGCATCTTTTAGGGCCGACAGCATCGGCCTTGGACCACAAGCATAGACAGCATCTTCACTGCTTAAGTGTTTTTCCAGGAGGGTGGTTACTACGCCGCGAAAGCCGACGCTGCCGTCTTCCGTTGCGATCTCCACCTGGCAGCCCAAAGCCGCGAAATCTTCGCTGGCAACCACATCCCTTCCTCTTCTAAAGCCTACCAGCACCGCCGGCCTTTGTCCAGCCTCTCGCAGCCTCCGGGCGAGAAAAAGGAGAGGAGCGAGGCCCATGCCGCCGCCGACCAAAACCGGCCGACGCCCGGGAACTAGGGTAAACCCTCTCCCCAAGGGTCCCAAAAGATCCACCTCGTCCCCTGGCTGCAGGTGACTGAGCAGATGGGTTCCCCTGCCCACCACCTCATACAACAAGGCGATCGTCCCTTCCTGTGGGCTGCATTCATGGATGCTCAAGGGACGCCGCAAAAACGGATCCCTAGACATCTGCGGAGCCGTCTGCACATGGACGAATTGTCCGGGCTCAGCATCGGCTGCCACTTGTGGGGCCGACAAGATTAATCGATAGATACCATCAGCCAGCATCGTGTTCTTGCGAACGGTGGTCAGCAACCCCACTCCCCCTTCACGATGAAATGCCCAGCTCATGCAGCCAACGGGTCAAGGGATTCTCTTCCTTAGGGGCCATGGGGCCGAGGGGCAGTCGATACTGGACCGACGCTATCGGCAGGCGTCGATGCCTCAGTCCCTCGATGGTGCCGTCGTTGAGGTTGCGATGGGTAATGGCTAAGTCAGTGCCGACGACGCTCTCCTCCTCAACCACGTAGCCGTGGCTTTGTCTGGAAATAAACACTCTGCCCCCTTCTTCCTTGACCGGCAAGTTATGCCCGCGATGTCCCTGAGCCATCTTGACCACTTTCGCCCCAGCGGCCATGGCCAAGAGTTGATGTCCCAGCCCTACGCCGAAAAGGGGCGTTTTCGACAAGATTTGGGTTAAGTCCCCGATAGGGGCCGCCTGAGGTGCGCCAGGGCCGTTGGAGATGACCGTAAGCAAAGGATTATTCCGCACTACTTCCTCTACCGGAAAGGCTGGCGGAAACACGGTCACTCCCACGGGAAAGTCCCTCAAAGTCGCCAAGATCTCCGCTGCTCCGCCAAGATCGATCACGTTGATCTGCCTCGAACCTTCTTGGGCTACGTACGGATGTTTGGTGGCCACTTCGTCTACCAGGTCTTGCTCTTCAATAGTCGGCAGGCTCCGCAAGCGCTCCAAGACGGCTGCCAAGTTATCGATGTTGCGGGTAATGATTCCCCGCATGGGGCCCTTGTCGCGCAAATGACGGGTCAAGGCCCTGGTATCTAGGCCCTGCAGACCAACGACGCCGCTTCGACGCAAGAAACTCGCCAAGCTCTCCTGGGAGCGCCAATTATGGGGAAAAACGCAGAACTCCTTCACGACCAGGCCGCGCACATGGGGGCGTTTTTCCACCAATTCGGTTGGATCGATCCCATAATTGCCGACCAAGGGGTATGTTAGGACAACGATCTGGCCCAGGTAGGCCGGATCGGTAATGATATCTTGATATCCAGTCACTGCCGTGTGAAACACTACTTCACCCCATACTTCGTTGGGGGCGCCGATAGTAGTGCCCACGTACACTTCACCATCTTCCAAAACGAGGAATCCTTTCATGGACAGACCCTAGCCGGATAGCCTCCTCTCAGTCATGCGCCAAGCCCTAAGGCCTGGTTGATGTCCACCTTCATGTCTCTGGCCGCATCCTTTGCCGCTCGGGCAAACTCCTTCGCCCCATATCTTTCTCGATAGGCGAAGATGATGCCTCGGGAGGAGTTGACGATCGCCCCCGTCCCATCAGGATGGAAGCAGCAAGCCACATCCTCTGCTGTTCCCCCTTGATGCCCGTAGCCTGGCACCAAGAAGGGCAGTCTGGGCAGCTGCTGACGAAGCTGACGAGCTTCGTCGGCATAGGTGGCTCCCACCACCACTCCCACCGATCGGTACCCCCCTTCCCCTTCCGTTCCCTGGCTCCAACCATCGATCAGGTCCGCTAGATGAAGATAAAGGGGTCGGCCTTGGACTAGCAGATCCTGAAGATCGCCTGCGGAGGGATTTGAAGTCCGCAGCAGGATGAACAGTCCCTTGTCCCCGTCCCGACAGCGGTCAATGAAGGGTTTGAGGCCGTCTTCGCCCAGATAAGGATTCACCGTCAGCGCATCCCCGGCCAACGGGCCGTCGCCCAGATAAGCCTCCGCATAAGCAGCGGCCGTTGAGCCAATGTCGTTGCGCTTGCCGTCGACGATGACTAATAGTCCTGCCTCTTTGGCCATGGCCAACGTCTTTTCCAAGGCCAGAAATCCCCATGCGCCGAGCCGTTCGTAAAAGGCCACTTGGGGTTTGACGGCCACCACATCTGCGGCAATGGCTTCGATAATGGCTTCGTTGAAGCGAATGATTGCCTGTGCTACGGCCTCGGCCCCTTCCCCATGCTCTAGGTACGCATCCTCGAGCAGGTGGGGAGGCATCAATTGGAGGTGGGGATCGAGTCCAACCACAACACGGCTGTTTTTCCGCTGGATAGCTGACATCAGCCTATCGGCAAAGCTTGCCACGACCTCACCTCCCGCTCTCATCGCCCCATTTAATCTGTCCACCGACAATCGTGTAGACTGGCCAGCCTTGCAGTTCCTGTCCGATGAAGGGAGAATTCTTGCCCTTGCTGACCAGGAGCTCCTCCGTCACTTGCTGCTTCTTATTCGGATCGAACAGTACCAGGTCCGCAGGCTCTCCAACCGCTATCCGTCCCCCGGGCAAGTTGAAAAGGTCTGCCGGTTGGCGAGTGAACAGATCGATGGCCTGGAGGAGGGACAAAGCTCCCGTGAGCACCAGGTGAGTATAGATAACGGGCCAAGCCGTCTCCAGTCCAACCATCCCCCAGGCTGCATGGGCGTACTCAACATCCTTATCATCGCGGGAGTGGGGTGCATGGTCGGTTGCAATACAGTCAATGGTGCCATCCAACAGCCCAGCCCGCAAAGCCTCCACATCCTCCCTCGTGCGCAGGGGAGGACTCACCTTCGTATTTGGGTCGTAGGTGGCAACTTGCTCGTCGGTCAAAGTCAAATGGTGGGGAGTTGCCTCCGCACTCACTCGTAGTCCCAGCTCCTTGGCCCTGCGGATCAAGTCAACGCCCTCTTTAGTGCTGACATGGGCGAAATGGATTCGTCCGCCTGTCAAGCGAGCAAGCTCCACATCCCGGGCGATAATCACACTTTCCGCTGCTCGGGTTTGACCCGGCAGGCCCAAGAGGGTGGACATGCGCCCTTCGTTCATCAAACCCTGCCCGGCAAGATGGACATCTTCGCAGTGAACCGACAGGGGCAAGTCCAGCATTTTCCCATACTCCAACGCTCGGCGCATAACTGCGGCATTCATGACCGTATTGCCGTCATCACTGAAAGCGACAACACCAGCCGCGGCCAGGTCCGCCATTTCCGAGAGCTCCTCGCCTCGCCTTCCTTTCGTAATCGCCCCGATGGGGTAGACCCTCACTGCACCGTTCCTGGCCGCTTCCGCCAGGATGAACTCCACCACCGCCCTGTTATCCACTGGGGGGTTGGTGTTCGGCATGCAGACGACCGAGGTGAATCCCCCGCGGGCTGCAGCCCGCGTGCCGCTGGCGATAGTCTCCTTATACTCGAATCCCGGCTCCCGCAAATGAACGTGCAAGTCAATGAATCCGGGAGCAACAACTAACCCCTGGGCCGAGATCTCCTCCTCGGCTGCCGGTAGATCTGTTCCCACGCCGACGATCTGGCCACCTTCGATGAGAACGTCGGCGGGAGCATCAATTCCCCCGGCGGGGTCGACGACCCGTCCCCCTTTAATCAACAGGCTCATGGGATATCCTTCCCCCCCGATAAGAGATAAAGTACAGCCATGCGGACAGCCACCCCATTGGTGACTTGTTCATTGATGCTAGCACGGGGATCCTCAGCTACATCGGAGGTGATCTCCACCCCCAGGTTAGTGGGGCCGGGATGAATAATCAACACGTCATCTTTAGCTCGGTCGAGGCGCCTGCGATTAAGTCCGTAGAGGGCCGAGTACTCCCGTAGAGATGGAAACAGACCGGCGACTTGCCTTTCCTTTTGGATGCGAAGCATGTTGATTACATCCACGCGGGGAATGACCTCATCGAAATCATGGCTTACCTCCACGCCCATCTCCTCGATTCCTTGGGGAATCAAGGTGGGAGGGCCAATCACCGTTACTTTGGCTCCCATTTTCGTCAAGCCCCAGATATTGGAGCGAGCCACCCGGCTATGTAGAATATCGCCCACGATGGCCACATGCAACCCTTCGATGGAGCCCTTCTTGTCCTTGATGGTAAACAGGTCAAGCAAGGCTTGGGTGGGATGTTCATGGGCCCCATCACCCGCATTGATCACGCTGATTTGGACTGTTTCGGCAAGCAATCTAGCACTGCCCGCAGCATAATGACGGATAACAACAAAATCGGCCCCTAGGGCCTCGATGGTCTTGGCAGTGTCCTTGAGGGACTCTCCTTTGGCTACACTGCTCAGATTGGTAGAAATGTTGACTACATCGACACTCATCCACTTGCCCGCCAGTTCAAAGGAAGTACGGGTTCTAGTGCTTGGTTCGTAGAAAAGATTCACCATTACCCGGCCCCTTAAAGTGGGGAGTTTCTTGATGGGTCGGGTGAAAATCTCTTTGCAAGGTTCTGCCGTATCCAAAATCAGTTGGATTTCATCTCTGCTGAGGTCCTGCAGACCCAAGAGATGCTTGCGTGTCCAAGACATGAGTGCGCCTCCCTCTAGACCTGTTCTGTGATCAGAACCTTGTCTTCGCCGTCAACTTCTCGCAGCAACACCTGTACGTTCTCCCGCTGGGCCGTAGGAACATTCTTTCCCACGTAGTCCGCCCGAATGGGCAGCTCTCGATGTCCCCTGTCCACAAGAACCGCGAGCTGAATCGATTTTGGTCGACCCAAGTCCATCAAGGCATCGAGGGCAGCCCGCACCGTTCGCCCCGTATAGAGGACATCATCGACGAGGACCAAACGTCGATCGGTTACATCGAAGGGGATTTCCGTCTTCCTGACTAATGGCTGGGGAGCAACGAGAGAAAGATCGTCGCGGTAAAGGGTGATGTCCAAGATGCCAACTAAGACCGGCTTTCCTTCGATCTCCTGAATATTGCGCGCTAGTCGTTCGGCCAAGGGAGCACCTCTGGTACGGATGCCCACCAAGGCAAGGTTCTCCACACCCCTATTTCGTTCCAAGATCTCATGGGCGATGCGCCTCAAGCTGCGTCTGACGCCCTCCTCGTCCATTATGTGGGCCTTGATTGTCATTTAGTCGCCCCCTTGCTGTCACAAAAAAAGCTTGCCATTACCGGCAAGCCTAGGATGTCCATACCATATGCCAATTCCTTGCCAGTCTCGCCGGACTGGATTAAAGGAAACCGATGGATATCTGGATAGATTATAACAGGTATGAGGAGGATATTCAATCACCTTTGTCCCTACTTCGCATTAACTCTAAGAGCGCGGCCATGTCTTCAGGGACCGGAGACTCAAACTCCATGTATTCCCCACTGCGGGGATGCTTGAAACCTAGCACCGCGGCATGAAGAGCTTGGCCCTGGAAATCCCACTCATTGGATTTGGGTCCGTAGACCGCATCACCAACAAGGGGATGACCAAGATGGGCCAGGTGCACCCGAATTTGATGGGTGCGTCCCGTCTCTAACCGGCACCGCAGCAGCGAATACCCCTTGAACTCTTCCAGGACTTGAAAGCAAGTAATTGCTTGTCGTCCTTTCCCCTCAGGAAGAACAGCCATTTTCTTGCGATGCCGAGGATGCCGTCCGATGGGAGCGTCGATGCAGCCCCTAGGCGCGCGTAAATGCCCATAGACAATGGCAAGGTATTCCCTCTTGACCGTTCGCCTTTGAAACTGACCTCCGAGGCGATAATGGGCGTAATTATTCTTGGCCACCACCAACAGCCCCGAAGTATCCTTGTCTAGTCGGTGAACGATCCCGGGCCGGTCAGTCCCCCCGATATCCGATAGGTTGCCGCAACGGCCCAACAGGGCATTAACCAAAGTCCCGCGCAGATTGCCCGCGGCGGGATGGACCACCATCCCCCTCGGCTTGTTCAATACCAACAGATCATCGTCTTCGAAATAAACGTCCAACGGCAGGCGCTCGGGCTCAAGGTCCAATGGCTCAGGCGGAGGCAGCGCAACTTGAATCAAGTCATTCTCCCGCACTCGATAGCTGGCTTTGACGGGCTTGCCGTTGACCTGTACTTCTCCTTCTTCGATGAGGCGCTGAATAAAAGTCCGGGAAAACTCGGCCAGCTCTCTCCGGAGGAAGCTGTCTAGGCGTTCGCCGCCCTCTTTGATGCGAAACTCCCATCTCATTTCGCTGCTCTCCCGCCGAGAAGCTCCCAAAAAAGCAGCGCCACACCAATGACAATGGCTCCGTCAGCCACATTGAACACCGGCCAAAAACCTACATCGATGAAGTCAATCACCCTGCCTACACGCAAACGGTCAATCAAGTTGCCAACCGCCCCGGCCAAACCAAGAGACAAGCCGCAACACAGAAGCGGACTTCGCTTCGTCATTGGGTAGACCAGTTTGACAACCAAGACTACCAACAGAACCATCACGCCGAAGAACAGCCAGTTCTGATGGGGAAATAAGCCAAATGCGCCGCCCGGATTTTGCGCATGGGTTAGGTAGACAAGCCCCCCCAACAAGGGTCTTGCATCCCCTAGGGCGACATGGCGTTGGATCCAGAGTTTAGTCAGTTGATCGACGGCAACGATACCAAAGCCCAGGCCAAGATAGCGCACGAGTACTCAGCCCCCTGACGATCAGTCCCGTCACATCGTACCATAACAAGCATCTTTTCTCAATCGCGCCGGGACTCTTCTTCGCTCGGGGGAGGATAGATATCGTCTAAGTCGGTGACTCCTTCACCTAAATCCTCGATCCCATCGATGGCCGAGACTAATCCTTGAGCTTCGTCAGCTTCGATGTACACATCTTCGTAATCGATGGCCCCGGGGACATCTTGAGGCGAATTGGCCGTTCCGTAGCGGGCAAGGTCTTGCCACGTGTCCTCGCCATCGTAGATGACGCTGTCTTGCCGGTCGGTAAAGCTGCGGTGAAAAGATAGGACCTCTTCCTCTACGGGGCGACGTCTTTCGGCCTCATCTTCAGCCAGCTCTTGACAGCGTACACAAGTGGTGGCAGCAGGCAATGCCCGCAGTCGGTCAATATCGATGGGCAGCCCGCAGCTTTCACAGATCCCATAGGTACCGTCCTCTAGTCGTTCCATGGCCTCATGGACCATGGCCAGCTCGAGTCGAGCATTATCCCTCAGCCCCACGTCCTTGCTCCGCTCAAAAGTCTCTGAGCCCAGATCTGTTGAATGTTGATCATAACTAGACAGCTCCTGGACTGAGTCTTTCTGGGATTGGGCAAGGTTTCGCTCCAAATTGGCCAAAGTCTCCTCTAGTCGCCCTTCTTCCCTTTCCAGGAGACGCCGAAACTCCCTCTTGCGTTCTTGTTCCATGATTAACCTCCTCAAATCTGTCGGAGGGTGAGAGTCTCATGGACGATCCTAACGATCTCAGCGATGAAGCGGCCGATGACAGGCAGATTCAGCGAAGCAAGTCGCCCAAGGCCGATCAAAAAGATCGAACCGACCACGGAAAAGCCGACGGCAATGCCAAAACCCCGCATCAGACCGGCCCAAAAATTAATGAAGAGCAAGCGGCGCGGGCGGCGATAAAGCTCTATATGTTCTGCCAAAGCGGCCTTTTCCATCCCTTC
>JAAYLE010000115.1 GCA_012522085.1 Bacillota bacterium
AGGGTGTTTCCCGGTGGTGATAGCGGAGGGGCCACACCTGTTCCCATTCCGAACACAGCAGTTAAGCCCTCCAGCGCCCATGGTACTGCCCTGGAGACGGGGTGGGAGAGTAGGTCGTCGCCGGGAAAATAATTGCTCCTCGGTAGCTCAATGGTAGAGCACCCGGCTGTTAACCGGGTGGTTGCAGGTTCGAGTCCTGCCCGGGGAGCCATTTTTTATTGCCAGCTTGGTCTTTTGGCCCCTTGGGTAAACTCGAGGGGCCATGTTTTATATGCCTGGCGAGCGTCGAACGCCCTGCAGGTTGGACGCGATCGGGGCTGGCGTTGAGCACACCGCACCAGACGCTGTTTACGCGGCGATCCCGAAGAGTTCCGTCATCGATTCGCCGCGCCTTTGGCGGATCCTGTATCTAAAGGGCGCCTTCCGGTGGCGCTACCGCGGCGGTTGATAGCCTGAAGGTGCCGGGGGGAGGGCAGCAGGAGAAATCGCCGGGGGGAAAGGAATGGGGTAGGCGGGCATTGAATACGTGTGATGATGGAGCACGGGGTGCCTAGTACAGGTTTCCCCAGGAAAAGGTAAGGAGGGTCGGTCGTTGGTTCAGAATGTTATCATTTCTCTTGGGCATGCGGTGATCGATTTCTACATGAACATGCTTCCTTCCCTCATGCCCTTCATTATGACGAAGTATGGCTTAACCTTTACCCAGGTTGGGCTAATCATTGCGGTGAGGGCCGCGGCCGGTTCGTTCACACAGCCGCTGTTTGGGTTGTTCGTCGACCGGAAGGGGAGCGGCAGGACGCTGATTTTGAGTCTCATTTGGACATCGGTCATCATGTCTTTGATCGGGGTTGCCCCGGGCTACTGGTGGCTTTTGGTGATCACCGCCTTCGGCCCCCTCGCTTGTGCTCTCTATCATCCCCTCGGTTCGGCTTTGCTGCGTGAAGGCAGTGCACCGGAGAGTGTTGGCACTTTGACTTCGTTATACATCGTGGCGGGCAGCGTTGGCTATGCTCTTGCCCCGATAGTGTCTGTCGCGATTGTCTCCCGACTGGGTTTGCCCGGGACGCTTTTTTTATGTATCCCGGGACTGGCCGTTGCCGTTGTTCTGATCGCCATGGGCGTTCTCGATGCCAGGCTGGGCCGGGAAACCGCCATACCCGTTGAAGCGGCTTCGGAGAAAGATGGGGCGAAGTCGATCTTTGACCGCAGCCAATGGCTTGCTTCCTCGGGGCAGGTCCTCATGCTAAGCACTACTGCCATCTTGCGATCATGGGCGTACGTAGGGCTGGTCAACTTCCTCCCCATCTATTATGTATCGAGGGGCTACAGCCCTGAATACGGCAGCTACATGCTCAGTCTGTTTCTAATATCGGGATCTGTCGGCACTCTGCTGGGCGGGCGCTTGTCCGACCAGTGGGGGCGGCGTCCGGTTACTGCCGGCTCGCTGGTATTGGCTCTTTTTTGCCTAGCCAGCTATCTGCACAGTAGCGGTGCTGCGGAAATCATCCTGCTGGCGGCGACGGGATTCACCCTCTTGTCCTCCATGTCGGTGACCACTGTTCACGCCCAAGAGCTCATGGTTGGTCATACGGGCATGGCAGCCGGTTTGATGATGGGGCTGGTCTATGGACTGGGCGGGATTGGCGCTTCTTTCAGCGGCCGGATCGCGGATGTCTACAGCTTGCATACGGCCCTCCTGACGCTGGTAGTCGTTCTTATTCCCGCGATCATCACTGTTTTAGTGGTGCCGGATCCTCACTTGGATGCGCTCAAGTCTCAGGAAGCCTCCTCCGGTGTCTAGCTGCTTGGCGCTTGTTTTTCCTGAAAAGTGCCTCGCCAGCGGAGCAGCAGTCCGGTGGTCGAGAGGAGGAGAACCCCGGCGAGCAAGAAGGAGTTGTCGATGCCCACTAGCTGGGAGGTAATGCCAAAAAAGACTGGATTGACAAATTGGGCCAGGCGGTTGCCGGTCATTCTGATCCCCATGGCAAAACCAAGTTCATGGGGATCTGTGTTGGCGGCAACCGCGATCATGCTGAGGGGCTGGGTAAGCCCCATCCCTGCTCCCATTAGGCCGGAGGCCAGGGCGAGGGGCCAAAAGCTGGACAACAATGGCGTCAGCAAGACCCCGGCAGCCATCAGGGCCATGCCGCCCAGCAGGCTGAAGTAGTGGCCAAAGCGTTCACAGATCATGGGGATGAACAACCGGATGGTGATGGCCATTAGAGAGCGGACGGAGAGCAGAACGCCGATAATAGTCACCGAGAAGCCGAGGTGGTCGAGATAAAGGGGGTAGAAAGCGTCTCGGAGGCCCTCGACGAACAGGACTACGAAACTAGACGCAATGGCTGTTTTCACCCCATCATTGGCCAGCAGCCTCGGCACTTGGTGCAAATCGCCCACAAAGCTTCGACTTGCGGCGTGGACCTCCCTTGTCTCCCGCAGGTTTACCGCCATGAGGATCGGTATGACCGAGATCAAGGCGCTAATGACGATTGTCGGCCGGTATCCCAGAGCATCCACCAGCCGGCCCCCGATCAAGGGGCCGAACAGCTGTCCGGCGGAAGATGCGGTGGTAAACAGGCCGAAATGTGCGTCCCTGTCCCTGCCCTCCCCTATAGAGCCGATGAAGGTTTGGATGGCAACTATCACTAGCAGCTGGGAGATCCCCATGATTGCCTGGCTGATGCTCAAGACCACCAGGTTCGGGACGGATGAGGCCAAGAACAGCCCAGCGGCCCCCCCAATGGACCCTAAGAGGATCAACCGCTTCGTACCCCATAAGTCTGTTAGAATGCCCGTGGGAATGGCAAGAAAAAAGGGCAGAACAGCAAAAGATGAGACCACTAGCCCCACCGCAAGGGTTGAAGCCCCCAAGGATGCAGCATAAAGGGGGATGAAGGGCTTAACCGCAGTAAGGGCAGTAAAGCTCAGGACGGTAATGAGGTTGATCAGCAGCAGTTGGCGGCCCATCTCTCGCGGGGCCGGCGCATTCTGCAATGAGAGGTTCTCCTGGGGCAAGTCCATATCAGTCCCCTTGGCAAGTCTTAGGTTCGATTGTTCTCATCCGCACCTCAACTTCTACGGTGGAGGTTGATTTGCCTGCAAGCGGATTGTGGACTTTCAAAATCTTGCATTGCTTTGCTAAGGCGGCTAAAATGATTTCCTTATTACGACCCGGCGATTCGACCCCTTATCATTGAGGGCGGATCCCGTTCAAGAGCTGAACCGTCTTCCCCTTCAAATTGGATATTTCCTTCATGATGCCTTGAGCACCTTGATCTGGAAGGTGCGGGATGATCTCGTCCCCCGCCCTCGTTCCAGGAGGAATTCCGAGTCGGCGAGCAGAAGTACCCATGGAATTACTAGACGAGGGAGGCCTACGATCCATGAACTCTGCCGAACGAATCTTGACGGCCCTCGACCATAAGGAACCGGATCGCATTCCTTTTGATTTGGGGGCTACCCATAGCACCGGGATCAATGTTCACGCTTATAGTGCTCTGCTGAAGCATTTGGGCATAGAGGACGAGGTGAAACTCACCAACCTCTCTTCCCAGCTGGCCGACGTTGGGGATCAGCTCCGCGATCGGTGGAAGATTGATACCAAGGGGCTTTTCCCCCGCAGCCCATCGACGTGGAAGCTCAAGATAGAGGAAGAGGGAGACTACCTGAGCTACTACGATGAATGGGGCATTAAGTGGATGATGCCAAAAGAGGGCGGCCATTACTACGACATGAGAGAGCACCCTCTGCAGGGCTGCACCATTGAAGACTTGGATAAGTTCCCCTGGCCCAATCCTCGCGACGCGGCGCGGGTTGAAGGACTTAGGGATGAGGCGATCAAGGCGAGGGAATCTGGCCGCGCCGTGCTTATGGGCGGAACAATCGGGAACGGCTTCCTCCATACGGGGAATTGGCTCGAAGGCTACGAGGACTTCTTCTCCGATCTGGCCGGTGACCCCGATAAGGCATGCAAGTTGATGGATAAGGTGTTGGAGCTCAAGTTGGAGTATTGGGACATGGTGCTGGAGGAGATAGGCGATCTCATCCACATCGTGTGTGAACTGGACGACCTGGGCACCCAGGGCGGACCGCTGATTTCTCCAGATATGTATCGCCGGCTGATCAAGCCGCGGCAGCAGCAATTGTACTCGTTCATTAAGAAGCGAGCTCCCCATGCAAAAATTTTCTACCACTCCTGTGGAAGCGTTTACCACTTCATCGGCGACCTGATCGAAGCAGGTGTTGACATCCTCAATCCCGTGCAGGTAGCGGCAGCCGACATGGACTCAAAGCGGCTAAAGAAAGAATTTGGCAATGACATCGTCTTCTGGGGAGGCGGCGTTGATACCCAGCGGGTGCTTCCCTATGGCACGCCCCAAGAGGTTAGGGACGAAGTGAAGCGGCGGATAGACGATCTTGCGCCAGGAGGAGGCTTTGTGTTCGCCACGGTGCACAATATCCAGGGAGATGTGCCTCCGGAAAATATTGTGGCGATGTGGGAAACCCTGCAGGAGTACGGACGCTATTAAACGAAAACTGGTACGGGACGTCGGTTCGTCCCGTACCAGTTTTCGGGGCAGGTTTAAACGCTGATGCCCGCCCCATCACGTCAGCCGCCACAGCCGACCGTTCGCACTAGGATTATCGGCAAGCCTGCCGAGAGACTTGAGATAAAAATTACAGATATATTTTCTTACACGGCCTGAGATGGAAGGAATTTATTTCCGAAAGGAGAATAAATTAGTACAATATCAATCAGGCCGCTCTGGGGAGCAGCACGCATCTTTATCTAGAACGGCTTAAGTTCTTACAGGGAGGTGAAACCAAATGAAGTGGCGCATCATGTATTATCTGATGGCTATTGCTTCTTTCGTGATTGCTTCGGGAGCCGGTTGGAAGTGGAACTAGGACGGGGTGCCAGCCCGATCACATGAGGTGAGCCGCCACAGCACACCAGCGCCCGCAGGAAGCGATCAGACCTGCCCGAAATAGGGAGCGCTCCTGCGGGCTTTCCCTCCTTGACGTTCGTTCTTGGAGGTTGTTGCCGCTAAGTGCGCAATATGATCGGGTGGGAGGTTAGGCTTCGTGTCCGATGCATCGACTCGGCTGTTGACCCTATACGTCTCATTGACGTCTTTGGTGGCGCTGCCTTTTCTGGTCAACGCGCTGCCTGCTCTGCCCGGGGTGTTGACCCCTAGCTTTCTGTTTTTCTGGTTTTTTACCTCCGTCGCCGAGAAATGGCCTGTGACTATGCCCCTGAGGAATCTGGGCGACCAAGAAGGCCAAGCGGTTGCAGTGTCGACAGCCTTTTATTTCGCAGCCATCATTGTCTTTGGGACCGATACTGCTGTCCTGATGGCTGCGCTCGCGGTTTGCACCGGTGAGATACTCCGGGGCAAATCATTCATGAAGACTGTTTTCAACGTGAGTCAGTATGTTATCTGTACGGCGGCCGCCGGACGGGCTTATGAACTGTTTGCCGCTCCCGGTCCTTTTATGCTCGCGGAGGATTGGCCGGGACTCTTGGCTGCGGCGCTGGTTTTCATGGGCTTGAATGTGTTTTTCACCCTAGGCGCCGTCTCTCTCTCCCTGGGAAGGTCTCTGATTGAGATTTGGCAGATGACCAACAAGACGGTTGTGGTCCATGACATTGCCCTGTATCCTTTGGGCGCCATGGCTGCCTTCGTCTACCAACGGGAGCCTTTGGCCATTGCCTTGCTGTTCTTGCCTCTGCTCATCATCCACTATGCCTTTAGAACCTTCAGCAATCTGCAGGTGGAGACCAGGAAAGTCCTCGAGGCATTAGCCGACAGCATTGATATGCGGGATGGTTATACATATCGACACTCCCAACGGGTTGCCGAGTGGGCGGAGCGGATAGGGGAGGCGATGGGTCTGCAGGCGGAAGACACGAGCTTGATCGTGTCGGCAGCCCGGATTCACGATCTAGGCAAGGTGTCCTGGGACAACGACATCTTAGCTAAACCGGGACCGTTGACGCCGGAAGAATGGGAGTTTGTCAAACGGCACCCTTTAGTTGCGGTGGATATGCTCAAGGACTTGAGCCTTTACCGGGATGGAGTGCCTTTGATTCGTCATCACCATGAACGATATGACGGCAGGGGCTATCCTGATGGACTTAAGGGCGAGGAGATCCCCCTAGGAGCTCGGATCATTACGGTGGCCGACGCATATGATGCGATGACCACCGACCGACCATACAGGGGAGCCTGCAGCCCCAATGAAGCCTTGGAGCGGCTGCGGGAAGGAGCGGGCGCTCAGTTCGACCCTAAAGTGGTGGAGGCCTTTTGCCAGGTTTGGGCAGCCGAGGAGAAATCCCTCGAGCCCTCTGGACAACTGCGGCTGGCCCGCTAAGACGAAACCGGTTAGGAGGACTTGTGTGTTCATTCCATTCCTTGTGGGTGCAGTCCTAGCTGCGTCATTATTGACTGGAGGCTCCCTCAAAGGGCTCGTCCAGGCCAAAATCCGGGGGAGCGTTCTTTTTTTCCTGCCCCTTTTGTTCCAGATCGTCCTGTTTCGATGGGGCGAAGACCATGTAGCTATTGGTCATATAGGAACCTATGTGCTCCTCTTGGCTGCGGTCCTCTTCAATCTCCACCTGCCCGGCATGAAGGTCATGATGTTGGGTCTTCTCAGCAATTTCCTGGTGATCGCGTACAACGGCGGCTTCATGCCCATGTCCTTAGATGCTTTGCGGGGCGCAGGCCTATTGGAAGTGGCCGAGTACTTGCAGGGGGGCGGCACGCTCCATAACGGAATCGCCATGTCCGAGGGGACGCGTCTGTGGTTCTTGGGGGACATCTTCTATCTGCCCCCTCCTTTCCCATTTCCCAATGTGGTCAGCGTTGGGGATCTGCTTCTGGTCGTCGGAGGCGGCATTCTCTGCTGGCAGCTGACCCGCGTCGCGAGGAATCGGCGAAGTCAATCCCACTCCTGAAAAAAGCTCCTCTAGAATGGGAACGTCACTGAAGTTGATCGGCGCGTAACCGGCGCGCAGGAAAGATTTCTTCGCCGTCAGGAACTGAGGGAGACTATTTCCGCGTCGCGGTGTCCATGCAGCCCTCCGATGGGAGAGTTGATCGCCGCCGGGAAGGGGGCCAGTCACAGGCCCCGCTATCGTTCTTATCCCAAGACTGATGCGGCCAGCCCCGCCAGGAGGGGAAGGAGGCAGGTCAAAGAAAGCCGCAGCGCGGTAAATCTCGGCCCCATCAGGGGAAGCTCAAAGGGAAACAGGGACAGATTGGCTATGGACCAGGCCGTTACGAAGGCAACGCAGGGCCCAAGACCTGCTCCGGCGCGAAAGAGTCCTCCAATGATAGGAAAGATCACGTAGGGCGGTCCGGCAACGAGGACCCCGGCCGCAATGGCGATGACGATCGCCTGCAGCCCCGCTTCCTGGCCCAGCCAGGCGCTGATCAGCTCCGGGGAGATCAGGGCATCCAACAAGCCGACAATCAAGAAAGCCGGGAGTAGGCTTGGCCCCATCATTCTCAGAAGACGAAGACCTTCCGCAAGCCCCTGGCGAGTCTGCTCCGGGCCGACTCTCTTGTTGGCCGCTAGGGTCAACAAGGCGGCGGCGGCAAACATAACAATGGTGATAGTGAGCATATCAGGAAGCCTCCTTGTCGGGCAGTCCGGGGGCCGTTGGCGCGATCAAGGAAGCGACGACGGCCAGCAGCAGTGGAAAGAAGCACGTAAGTCCAAACCGGACCATGGTGAGCCGGGGCCCCAATAGGGGGAACTCCACCAACAGCCTTTCCAGGCTCGAGAGCTGCTTGCCCAGAACGAAGGCCATGAGGGGTCCCATGCCGATGCCGGACTGGAGAAGCGATAGGGCGATCGGGTAGTAGACGTACGGCCCGCCTGGGATCAAAGAACCGGCCAGCCAGCCGATGAACAGCCCCCGCCAGCCTGCCTTGTGCCCAAGCCAATGGTTGATCAGCTCCGTAGTGATCAAGCGCTTCATCAGACCAGCGGCCAGGAAAGCGGCGGTGACCATGGGGACAACCCGAAGGAGCTGTTTAAGACCAACGGTCAAGCCGCGCCCGGCAAGGGAGGGCCCGCCCTTCCACAAGGCATAGCCCAACAGGACGGCTGTAATGAAGAAAAGGGCAGTGTTCGTCTTTCTCTGCACACAACCACCTCCTGGCTCTTTGATCATGAGACTTAGCCGTATGGGATTAGGATTCCTTGAAAGGGAGGGGAACTTGTCCGGACTTTGATTAACGGCTTTCGTGTTTTTTTGTTCATTTTGGGACGAAGAATCACATAGAAGTAGAAGGAGACTCCCTGTTTTCGTTGAATATAGTCCTATGGATAAGAAAAACGCAAATCAAGGAGAACAAGCAGGGGGGAAAGGGTTGTGACAAGGAAACTATTGGCGTCTTTGATGATAGTCTTGATGCTGGCCTTTGGGGTTGGGGCATCGCCCATTAAGATCGGCATCACCCAGATTGTGGAGCATCCTGCCTTGGATGCTGCCCGGCAGGGATTCATTGATTGTTTGACAGATGCAGGCTATGGCGCTGACAAGGTCATCTACGACATCCAAAACGCCCAAGGGGATCGCTCGATTGCCTTGACCATCGCCGAAAAGTTCGTCGCCGACAAGGTGGACTTGATCCTGGCCATTGCTACGCCCACTGCCCAGGCCGTGGCCAAAGCAACATCGACGATACCTGTCCTCATCACTGCTGTCACCGATCCGGTGGCCGCGGAAGTGGTGCAGTCGATTGAAAAGCCGGGAACCAACGTGACGGGGACCTCCGATTTAACGCCTGTTGCCAAACAGTTGGAGCTTCTGAAGAGAATTGCCCCCGAGGCTAAGCGGGTCGGCGTGCTCTACAACGCGGGGGAGATCAACTCGGTGGTTCAAGTGGAAGTTGCCCGGCAGGCGGCCCCCGAAGTCGGCTTGGCCCTGGTTGAGGCTACCGTGAGCACCACCGGAGAGGTCCTCCAGGCGGCCCAAAGTCTAATTGGCCGGGTCGATGCCATTTACGTGCCGACGGACAACACGGTGGTGGCCGGGCTTGAATCGGTGATGATGGTCGCCGAGGGCAACAAGCTGCCCTTGATCGTCGGCGAAGGAGACGCAGTCCGCCGAGGGGGCCTGGCGACAGTCGGGATCGACTACTACAAACTGGGCTACCAAACGGGGAAAATGGCTCTCAGGATTCTCCAGGGAGAAGATCCGGCGGAAATGCCTATTGAGTATCAGGAAGACATCAATTTGATTGTCAACCTGGACGCAGCGGAGCGCATGGGCGTTGAGCTGAGTCCAGAGCTTCTAGCAGAAGCGGAGATCGTAAACTAGCGAGCATCGAGGGGCGGTTTAACGCCCCTCCCTTTCGGATAGGGAGGCAGAGGGATGTCCTTTAGTGTGATAAGCGGATCGATTGAACAGGGTCTGGTCTTTGCCATCATGGCCCTGGGTGTTTACTTTTCGTCCCGGGTGCTAAATTTCCCCGATTTGACCGTGGACGGGAGTTTCCCCCTGGGGGCGGCAGTGACCGCAGCTTTGATCACCCGGGGATGCGCACCTTGGCTGGCAACATTGATGGCTTTGGGAGCCGGTCTCCTGGCCGGGGCGAGCACAGGACTGCTCAACACCAAGCTGCGCATTTCGGGAATGCTGGCGGGCATATTGACCATGACCGGCCTTTACTCTGTCAATCTGCGGGTTATGGGCCGTTCAAATCTGCCCCTGCTCAGGCAGCCGACGATTCTAACGAGGCTGGCCGAGTATATCGGGTCCGATTTGCAGGTGGCTTTGATCGCCTTCGTCGTCATCAGCCTAGCGGTCAAGCTGTTCCTCGATTGGTTCCTGCATACGGAGGTGGGGCTCGCCATCCGGGCGACGGGCGATAATCCGCAAATGATCCGCAGTCAAGGGGTTGATACCGATGCGGTCAAGGTGTTGGGCCTTAGCATGGCCAATGCCCTGGTAGCCTTTTCCGGCAGCCTGGTCGCCCAGCACCAAGGATTTGCCGATGTGGGCATGGGCATCGGCACCATTGTCGTCGGGCTGGCATCGGTTATCATTGGCGAGGTGCTGTTGCGGCCCCGGACAGTGTTTTGGGCCACCACATCAGTCCTGTTCGGTTCCGTAGTCTACCGCGTCGCTGTCTTCCTAGCCCTGCGCATGGGTTTTGCCCCTACGGACCTGAAAATCGTTACAGCTGCTCTAGTGGTTCTGGCCCTGTCGGCGCCAGTCCTCAAAGAGAACCTAGCACTCCCCGCGGTTCAGGGCCTTAAGTCCCTAGCTGGGAAAAGAGAGGCGGTGAGGACCAGTGTTAAGGATGGTCGGCCTTTATAAGACATTCAATCTGGGCGTCAACAGCATCTGCGCCCTGAAGGACATCAACCTGCACGTCAAACCTAAGGACTTCATCACGATCATTGGCAGCAACGGTGCGGGGAAGTCAACCCTGCTCAGCATCGCGGCGGGCGTCTATCCCCCTGATGAAGGGACGATTTATATCGACGGGACTGATGTGACGCGTCTGCCCGAACATTTGCGGGCCAGCTTCGTCGGCAGGGTCTTTCAAGACCCTCTCCAAGGGACGGCCGCTTCCATGACCATCGAAGAAAACCTGGCCTTGGCTGAATGCCGGTGCAAAGGGCGCACCTTGGGGATCGGGGTCAACAGGAAGAAAAGAGAGCAGTACAGAGAACTCCTGTCTCTTTTGGGGCTGGGCCTAGAGGATCGTCTGTCCGACCCCGTCGGCCTTCTATCCGGCGGGCAGCGCCAGTCCTTGACTTTGCTCATGGCGAGCCTGGGTCAGCCGAAGCTCTTGCTCCTCGATGAACATACCGCATCCCTAGATCCCAGAACCGCGGAGCAGGTTCTTGAGCTCACCCAGACTATCGTTCACAAGCATGGGCTCACTGTGTTGATGGTAACCCACAACCTTTCCCATGCCTTGAAAATGGGCAACCGAACCATCATGCTAGACAAGGGCGAGATCATCTTAGATATCTGCGAGCCCGAGCGAGGGGAGTTGACGGTGGATGACCTCCTCGGCCGGTTCGCCCAGGCCAGGGGAGAGAGGCTCCTGGACGATCGCCTGCTCCTGGCGGCCAGGTAGAGGCAACAAAATTGAAACAATATTGCATATAGCACAATATTGCATACAATACAATAAGATTGCTCCAAAAGGAAACTCCATCTCGTCGAGTTGACGGCCGAAACGTTGGAAAGGGCCTCGGAGACGGGCTTTAGGCTAGTTGCAGCATATGCAACTATATTGCGTATGCCGCAACTAGGCTCAGCCCTAACCTAGGCCCTTGTTTAGTGGGGAAACCGGGTTTGGTAGAGTATGCCCAAGAGAACGAGGAGGGCCCCGGAAACGATCAGGATCGCCTCCACCGACACGACATCGGCCAACGGGCCGAAAAAAAGGATGGCAACCGGCATAGCACTAGCAGAAATGATCTGGACGATGGAGAAGACCCGTCCCAGCATGGTCAACTGGGCCACTTCTTGAATCAACACCGTAGCGGCCGTAGCCATGACCGGCATGAAAAAGCCGGCTGTGCCCATGGTCAGCAGGTACATGGCGAAGTTTCGCGCCATCCCCAGCAAGCCGAAGGTCGCACCAAAGGCGACTAGACAGAGGGCGATAGTGCGAATCTTGTCCCTAAACTCGCCGCGAAGGGAGACAAACAGGCCGCCCACAATTGTGCCGGCCGTCCAGAACATTTCATTGGCTGTGAGCCTCCAAATCTCACCCCCAAAGCTTCGCTTGACCAGGAGCGGGGTCAGAACCGCTGCCGGAGTGATGAGGAAAAAATAACATGCGTAGCAGATAATGATGCCCCGCAGCAAAGGATGGCTGAAGGTGTAGCTGATGCCTTGCTTGAGTTCGGCCAGGACGGGCGCGGGGGCATCGTTCCGCTGGACTTTCTCCACTTTGATGAAGCTGAGGACCAAGATGGCAAGTGTCGCCGTGACCACATCCAGCATGAAAGCCCAAGTGATGTCCACCGACAAGATGAGGCCTCCGACGGCAGGGGACAATAGCATCAACACGGAACTTGCCGTCTGGTTGATTCCCTGGACCCTGGTCAGGCCTTCTTGGGGCACGAGCTGCGGAAAGATCGCGTTTACCGCGGGGGTTTGGATCCCCGAGCCAATGGAGCGGACAGCCGATGCTGCGAGCAGTACTTCTATGCGCTGGAGGCCCGACCAGAAGGCGAGCGCAAGTCCCAAAGTAGCTAGCGCGATAAAGGCGTCAGCAGCCATAATCAGGTGTTTGCGATTGTACCGGTCTGCCCATACGCCGCCCCAAAGGGAGATGACCACTTCAGGGAGTATGGCACAGACAGTGGACAAGCTTAGCCATACTCCCGAAGAAGTTGCCAAGGTAATGTGCCAGATGATGGCAAAGACCACAACCGAAGAGCCGAACAGCGATATATTCTGGCTGATGAGAAACAAGACAGTCTCTCTGTTGAACAGAGGTCGGCTACCCGCCTCCATAGAGCAGCGTCACCCTTTCTTGTTGTCCGAGGGCAGGATAGGCCGCAAGAACAGATGCCCTACGAGTGTAGCAGATAGACTTGCCAGTTGCCGGGCCCCGGTCGCCTGTCAGGGAGAGGGGCCGCCCGGATTAGCGTCTCCAACTATCGAATGGACATATCCATCCTGGGCTGAATGTTCCAGCCCAGGCGGACAAACTAGGGCTTTGTTGGCGTCGCCGATGGTGCCGGTGCTATTGTACCAATCGCAAATAATTTTCAATATTCGCAATGTAAGTCAAACTCCTCCATGAGCTGGGCGAGGACCGGATCGGGAATCTGATGGATCCGGCATCCTGCCCGGTAGTCAAAGAGCAAGCCTAAGGGCTTCCGCAGCGGCGCATCGGGACGGGTCACATCGAAAGGAAAGATCTCTAGACGCAGGGAGTTTTTGGCTCCCGCGGGAGCAATGTCTGGAGCCAGCTCCAACAGGCGTGGCAGGGCTTGTCTTGGGAGCGGGCTGCCCTTGATGGCTGGGGGAAGGGCCATCTTTCCGGAAAAGCGCCGAAAATCGTATCGCAGTAGAGCGGCCAAGAAGGCGGGCGAGCTGCCAAGGGTCTGCCCGAACTGAAATAGCTGGTCGTAAAGGGCGGGGACTTGCTGCTCGAATCGATCGAGCCCCTGGGCTTCCCGAAACTTTCCCAGAGACAGGAAAAGGTCAAAGGGAGGCAGCAGGGAGGTGAGATGGGCAAGGGTCGTCGGGAAGCGGCCCGAGTTGTAGAACCGTTCCACCGTCCGCTCGAGGAGCTTGAGGTCCAGGATGAACCCGTAAGGCATCGCCTTTGTTGTCAGGATCTCGTAGGGCGGATGGTCCGCATAGATGAGGCCGAAGCGATGGGCATCCCGCCGCAAGTCGGTCCCCGGGAGGACTTTGAGGAAATTCAGCTGCAATCGGTGAGGCTGCAGGTGGTAGACTTCGTTGAAAGACCGGGCGAAGGACGCAGGAGTTTGCTCGGGCAGGCCGGCGATGAGATCGAGGGTCAGGTGAACGTTGGTCTCCCGGCGAAGCCTGACCAGGGCGTCCCGCGGCCGGCCCCAGTCCGTTGAGCGGTTCACCGCGGCGAGGACTGCCGGATCTGTTGACTGGACGCCCACTTCAAAGTTGAACCGTCCCTCCGGAACTTGCGCCAGGAATCGCAGCATGTCATCATCCAGCAGGCGTCCTTCGATCTCAAAATGGCACGGCGGGCCGGTCCTTGCCAGTATATGGCTCCAGATGGCAAGGGTGCGCTTTCGATCGAGGTTAAAGGTTCGGTCAACGAACTTGATTTCCCTCGGTCCTGCGGTCATGACCCGGTTGAGACGGTGCTTGACCTGACCCAGGGGGAAATAGGTCACTCCTGGAGTGCGAGATGACAGGCAGTAGCTGCACCGAAAGGGACAGCCCCGGGAAGATTCGATGTAGGCAATCCGGTTCTTTAAGTCATCGGCCTTTCCGTAGGGGAGCACAGGGATGGGGGCTGCTGCCGCCGGCGGCCAGTAAACGATGCGGCTCCCCACCCTTCCCGCAAGGCCCGGTATGCCGGCAAGTTCTTCTCCCCGCTCCATCCTCCGCAGGAGCTCTAAGAAGGGGGTCTCGCCCTCGCCGCATACAATCCAATCGATGTAGGGGTGGTCCCTTAAGATTCCCTCCGGATCAGCGCCTGCTTCCGGCCCCCCCAGGACGATGACTAGATCCTCTTGCACTTTTTTCAAGATGGAGGCCGTCTGGAGGGTGGGGACGATGTTCCATATGCTGCAGGAAAAGCCGATGGGGTTGCACCCTTGTTGATAGATGTCCCCGGCAATGAAGCTTATCGGCTCGCTGACCTGATACTCCCGGTATTGGATCTCCGGGAACTCGCCTTGGCAGTGGGCGTGCAAACAGCGCACGGCCAGACACGTTTGGATGTACATGGAGTTAATGGCAACGAGCAGTGGACGCATTGGGCGGGCCTCCGGCGTGGAATCCTCTCGCGAAGACTTCGAGGGGAAGGTTGTGTTAACCTTCCCCGTTAGTTATGCCCTCGTCCGGGACGTTTACGCCCAAGTATACATTACTAGCCCGGAGAGGAGTTTGGGAAAGAAATAGGTGGACTTGGGCGGCATGATGCTGCCGCTGCGAGCCACGGTCATGATGCTCTCAACTGGCGTTGGATTGAGCAGAAAAGCAGTCAGGTAGCTGCCTTTGTCCACCAACTTGACAGCCGTATGGACATCCTGGGTAAAACCAAGGCGGCTCGGTTGAGAAAGACCATCGAGGAGGCCCGCATGGAGGATCGATACATCCAGCCTGCGGCATGCCGGTGCGTAGCTCTCCAGCTCCTTGAGGGCCGCCGGCGATCGCAGACTCAAGAGGTAGCTTCGGTCCCTGCCCCCGTAGCAGATGAAGCTGCCCGGGCGCTGGGCGAGGATGGCCGGGTACTTGCCGGGGGGATCGTCCGCTGGCAGCCGCTCGATGTTGAAAGTGCGGGAGGCCCGGTTAAGCTTCGTTTCTGTCGCCAGCATCTCCCCAACCAGGCGGTGGGTGGGCAGGATGGTCAAGTCCTCATTGGCGCTGAACAAAGCGGCTAAAATGTAATCGTAGGGCTGATCGGAGCCGCCTGCCCGCCGCCGGCTGTACTCTAACGCGGACTCGTAACGGTGGTGGCCGTCGGCGATGAATACCTGCTTGTGGGCAAAGTAGGATTGCAGATAGCTAATAATTGCTGGATTGTAAATCGGCCACAGCCGATGGGTGACCTCCTCCTCGTCAGTTACTTCGATTGTTGGCTCCATCTGGATCTGGGCCCGCAGGAGATCATCGACTGATCCGGAACCGTCTTCGTAGAAGCAGAAGATCTGGCTAAAGTTGGCCTGGGTCTCCTCCAGCAGACGGAGAAGGTCCGCCTTCGGCCCCGGGAAAGTCCTCTCATGGGGCAGTACGACCTGGTTCTCGTACTCCTCCAGCCTGAGCAGGCAGATCAGTCCTAGCCTGCGCCGGATCCTCCCGGGGGGAGAGGTGAATTGTTGCTCGTAAACATAAAAACCTGGCTGTTCGTCCTGAATCAGGATTTCCTCCGCTCGCCATCGCCTCCAGCACCGGGCGGCCCTGATGAAGCGATTCTCTCCGTGATGATCCCCATTCCGGTCCAGTCCCAGGATCAAACGGATCGAGTTGTACGGAGATGCTTCATGATATTTCTGCCGATGGCAGGGATCAATAAGATCGTAAGGCGGGGTGACTACTCCCCGATAATCAACAATAAACTCCGGGTTGTAACGAACAGCACGGAAAGGCTTGATAACGGCCATAAGGCAGGCTCCTCTCAGCTCACGCTCAACTTGGCTCATCCTAAACTCTGCTAGTCTGGAGTGTAATTACATGATAATACATCTAGAGGCTGAAATCAACACATAGATTCCTGGGATTGCCCTTCCGGCGCTTGGCTAGGTCTCTGACGGGAGATTTCGGAAAGCCAAGACCTCCAGAGCGGGAGTCCGATCGCCGCTGCAGCTGATCATCCTCGGCCCCCGGAGGAATCGCAGCCTGAAGCCGTATTCCCTGTAGAGCTTGATGATTCGGGGGGTTGCCTGGTTGGACAGCACCACTGGCCCCGGGTGTCCTGCCAGCCACTGGACCAGGCGGACCTGATCATCCCAAGTGAACCCGGAGCTGGCATATTGGGTGAACTCCACATCATAGGGAGGGTCCGCGTAGACGAAATCCGAAGGCTCCAGCTGCAGGCCCGCAAAGTCGCCGCAGACAAAATCCCAGTCGGCAAAGACCTGTCGATAAGGGGAGAAATCCCTGGTGTAGTTGATCTTCTTGTACTTGCCGAAGGGAACGTTGAAGAACCCCTGCCGGTTGAAGCGGCAAAGACCGTTGTAGCCTGTGCGGTTGAGATAGTAAAAAAGTTCAGCTGCTTCTTTGGAATCGGCCCGGCCTGCGGCCAAGAGCTGGTTAAACCGATCCCTGTGGGCGTAAAAGAGCTCCTCGTCATTTTCCATCGGCAGCGAAATATAAAGGCCTTTCTGCAGCCAGCGGAAAAAGTTGATCAAATGGAAGTTGATATCGTTCAGCAGGGCTCGCCCGGGGCGAAGGCCCAAAGTCACGGCCAGGCCGCCGCAGAGGGGTTCGACCAGGCGGCGGCTTTGATACGGCTCCCATAGGGAGCGAAGGTGGGGAACAAGCCATCGCTTGCCGCCGGCCCACTTTAGGGGCGGCCTAAGACCGCGACGGGTGCTCTGGGAAATAGACATATGGACCTCCCTTGCCGTCGGAGAATGCTGATGCTTATCATCTTACTTGGACACAACGCGCCCGGATACCTGTCAAGATGAAGCGGGCCGAGTTGCGGCCCGCAGCATTATTTCGCCGATGATCCGCCATCGACGGCCAAGACGGCGCCGGTTACGTAGCGGGCTTCGGGAGAAGCAAGGTAGAGCGCAGCGTGGGCGATTTCCTCGGGAGTGCCCAGGAAGGGAGTCATGCGGCGGCTGATGAACTCCTTGCGGATCTCTTCCGGCCTGGGATGGGATGCGATGACTTTAGCGACCATCGGGGTCTCTACGGTGCCCGGGCAGACGACATTTACCCGGATGCCATCGGGGGAGTGATCGGCCGCCATCGCCTTGGTCAATCCGATCAAGGCTGCCTTGGCGGTGCAGTAGGCGGCGCGGCTGCGCAGCCCCTTGAGTCCCGCCTCCGAGGAGACGTTGATGATCACTCCCGATTTCCTCTCTAGCATGTGGGGAAGAACGAAACGACTGACCAGGTAGGCGGAGGTGACATTGACATGGAAGACATCATTCCAGTTGGCCAAATCTGTCTCTGGAATGGTGCCGTTGAACACAACCCCTGCGTTGTTGACTAGAATGTCGATTTGGCCAAATCGGTCGAGGGCGTCCGCGACCATCTTCTTGACCTCCTCCTCGTCGGTGAGCTCTGTGGGGAGGAAGACGGCCTCTCCGCCCTTTGATTCGATTTCGGACACAGTCTCGCGGCCCCGTTCTTGGTTTCGGCCCACGACAACCACGCGAGCCCCTTCTTGAGCAAAAAGCAGCGCAATGGCCTTGCCGATCCCGGATGTGGCTCCAGTCACGATGGCTGTCTGTCCCTGCAGTCTCATAGCTGTCGCGCCCCAAAGCGGCTTGGAGCGCCATCCACCTCCCTGCTAGTCTAATAGTTTCTCGCAGTACTTGACCCAAACGTGTTGGGGATCTTCCCTCCAGGCTCCATAAAGCCTCTGATCGCCGGCAATGGCCCAGAAGTAATAAACTTCGTAGCCCCCGGCCGCACTGACTGGATGATAGCCCCGGGGGATGAGCCCGATGTCATTATTCTCAATGACGAAGACTTCATCGAAGGGCTCGGGATCGTCCTTATCGGTGTAGACGCGCATGACGCCGAATCCCTGGGGAGGGTTGACCTGGAAGAAGTACACTTCTTCCGCCGGCATCTCGTAGGGCGGGTTCTCAGAGTCATGTTTGTGGGGAGGGTAGCTGGACCAGCCGCCGGGAGCGGCGAAGGTCTCGCCAACGAGCAGACGGTCCGCCTGGATGTTGTCGCCTAGGCAGTTGTAGACCCGTCGTCGCCAATTGCTTGCCCCGGCCGCGCTCATCGCGGCGTCTTCGGGTCGAATGAGGGCGGGCGCCGTATCCACGCGGGCTGGGGCGGAGACCAACAGGACATCTAGCCGCGGTGAGCGCCGACTGATGGTGAAGGTGCTCTCCCTGGGAATGTAGACGGTCGTGGGGCCTCCCTGAAAAACGTCTCTGCGGCCGCCGATGTTCGGATAGTCCAATTTAAGGCCGGTCTTAGTGGACACCCGGACGGCGGCTTTCCCTCCTAAGATGTGCAAAGCTGCTTCCCTGTCTTCCGTAGAGCCCTCGTACATGCCTTGCTCGGGGGTGAGTAGGATGCGGCTCAGCCTAATCAGTTTCAAGGGGGAATTGTTCTCATCGACTAGAACATAACAGCCGGGGCTTGGGGGCTGCCCTTTTATTAGGTACTTGCTCATGGAACTGACCTCCTGTTAGTTGATGTTCCTTAGCAGCCGGTGGATTGTGGCAAACATTGCTAAGATATTAATTCTTTGCCTCCCGAGGAAAACCTGCCCGCAGGCAGACCGGTCTCCTCGTCCTTAACAAGTTCTTGACAATCCCTTGAAACTATCTTGAGGAACTGGTGTTATCATGAACTTGCCGTTCGAGTTAAACTAAGACAAGGGGGTCAGCAAATGAGAACCAAGCTGATGACAATTACAGGCGTGCTGCTGATTGCTCTGCTGGCAGTCACCGGGGGTGGACTGGCCAGGCGCGGCCCGGGCCCTCTGGGTCGAGATGCGGGGTTGGGGGTTTGCGTGGACGTTGCGGAAGCCCTGGGGTTAACCATCGATGAGTACATCAAAGCCCGTCGAGAAGGCAAATCGATCGCTGAGCTGGCAGAAGATCAGGGACTGACTGTGGATGAGTTGAAGGCTAAGCTTCTAGAGGGGCCCCGGGCCTTCGTTGAGGAGCAGCTGGCCGCCGGACGCATGAGTGAAGCCAAGGCCGTCTACATGCTGGAAGTGATAGAAGAACGAGTTGGTCTTTGGCTGCAGGATGGAGGAGCAGGTCCTTTCTTTGGCAACTGGAGAGGAGGCGGATACGCTCGGAGGATGGCAGTTGTCGGCCGTGGACTGGCCAGGCGCGGCCCGGGCCGTTTTGGCCGGGGCGTGGGGATGGCGGTTTGTATTGACATTCCGGAAGCCCTGGGTTTGACCATCGATGATTACATCAATGCCCGTCGGGAAGGCAAGTCCGTCGCTGAGCTGGCCCAGGACCAGGGATTGACGCTGGATGAGCTGAAGGATAAACTTCTGGAGAGGCCGCGGGCTTTCATTGAGGAGCAGCTGGCTGCCGGACGCATCAGCGAGGCCAAGGCGGCCTACATGCTGGAAGTGATGGAAGAGCGGCTGAATCTTTTCCTGCAGGATGGAGAGGCGGGTCCTAGACGGATGTATCGGGGCTTCGGACCTAGGCGCAGATGATAACCCGGTGCATCGCACCGGGTTTTTCCTTGTATCGCCTGCCGGGAGGAACAGGGGCTGGAATGAGGAATCCTGTCCTTAGAGGACCAGGGAAGGAGGAACGTGGATATGCAGCAGGCGCCCTCCCGACGGATCCTAGTCGTTGAGGATGAACCGAAAATGCTCGCCATGATATCCCAGTTCCTCGAAGGTGAAGGATGGGAGGTCTACGGTTCGGGGACGGGGGAGGAGGCCTTGAAGCTGATGTCAGAGGTTGCTCCCGATCTAGTCATCCTGGACTGGATGCTTCCGGGCATGAGCGGTTTGGATGTCTGCCGCAGGATCAGGGCCGAGTCTAAAGTGCCCTTGATCATGCTGACGGCCAAAGCTGACGAGGTAGACAAGCTCCTAGGCCTTGAGCTTGGTGCGGACGACTACATCACCAAGCCGTTCAGCTTGAGGGAGCTTTCGGCCCGGATCAGAGCAGTTCTGCGCCGCAGCTTTGGGGCATGGAGGGAAGAAAGACTCAGGCTCGGAGACCTGGTGATCGATCTAGATCGGTACGAGGTGCGCAAGGCTGGTGTCAAAGTGCAGCTGACTCCGACGGAGTTTAAGATACTGTCGATTTTAGCGTCGAGTCCCGGGCGGGTGTACAGCCGCCTGCAGCTGGTGGATGCAGCTTTGGGTGAATCCTACCAGGGCTATGAACGGTCGATCGACACCCATATCAGCAACTTGAGGAAGAAATTAGGGGATGACTCGGCCCAGCCCAAGTACATCGATACCGTTTACGGGGTGGGCTACAGGATGCTTGCCGCCAAAGGGGATGCCGATGATTCGCTGGAAAGATAGCATCCAATGGAAAGTAGTCGGGGCCCTTGTTTTCATCGCTCTGCTGGCGACCATCGCCGCGATGCTGAGCAGCATGGCCTTGACCAAGACTTTCTTCACCCGCTACCTGGATCGCACCCGCTACGGGCGATCCGAACAGCTGGCAGAGGTATTGGCCGCCTACTACGAGCGGGTTGGCAGCTGGCAGGATGTGGATGAGCTGCTGCTTGGCTGGTCCGGCCGCATGGGGCGGATGGCGCCCGGAAGGCGGCTGGTTCGGGAGCGTCTCGTGCTGGCTGACGAAAGGGGAGTTGTGATCGTCGATTCCTCCGGCCGCTCCCTGGGGGAGATCATCCCCAGAGCGCAGCTAACGCAAGGCGCCGAAGTGATCGTCGACGGCCGCCGGAGGGGAACCGTATTCCTCATGACCGTTGCAGGGATGGCCCTTGGGAACATGGAAGAAGAATTCTTGTTCTCCTTGCGCCGCTCTGCCTGGACGGTGGGCGCAGGAGTGGTTTTGGTAGCGGCTTTCGTCGGCCTGCTTCTTTCGAAGCGCCTTGTCGGCCCGCTGGTGACCCTGGCGCAGGCGACCCGCCGTTTGGCCGGCAGGGACCTTGCTTACCGGGTCCCTGTAGAATCCGAGGATGAGATCGGAGAGCTCGCTCGGGCCTTCAATGCGATGGCGGCCAAGCTCGAGGAGACGGAGGAGCTTCGCCGGAACATGATCGCTGACTTGGCCCACGAACTGAGAACGCCAATCAGCATCCTCCGGGGCAACTTGGAATCCCTGCAGTGGCAGCTCCAGGAAGCCACCCCCGAGCTCATCATTTCGCTCCATGATGAGGCGGTCCGTTTATCTCGCCTTGTATCTGATTTGCAGTCTCTGGCCGTCGCCGAGGCAGGAGAGTTGAAGCTGAACCGGGAGCAGGTGGACCCGGGCGAATTGGTGGGAGGCTTATCAATGGTTTTCGCCGTGGAGGCAAATGCTAAGGGAGTCGACCTGCAGGTGGACATCGATGAGGATGTGCCTGCCCTTTGGGTGGATAGGGACCGTCTGCGGCAGGTGCTGCTCAACTTGTTGACTAACGCCCTCCACCACACCCCAGCCGGAGGCCGGGTAGGGCTTAGGGCTCATCGGCAGGATGGAGGCGTCCGGTTGGTAGTCAGCGACACCGGACCGGGCATCGGGCCCGAGGAGATTCCCCGGGTCTTTGACAGGTACTATCGGGCTCCTGCCCAGGACCCCGGGGGGGTTGGGCTGGGACTGGCCATAGCCAAGGCGTATGTCGAGGCCCATGGGGGCACGATATGGGTGGAAAGTGAACTAGGGCGGGGGACTAGCTTTTATGTTGAGCTGCCGGAAGGAGCGAAAGACCAATGAGGGTGCTGGGGATAGGGGCCAGCCCCCGCAAGGGAAACAGCGAAGCCTTGCTTGATGAAGCGCTGTCGGCGAAGCACATCCAAGGGGAGAAGGTAAACCTGCGGAAACTGAAGCTGAATCCTTGCCTTTCTTGCGGTCGCTGTGAGAAAAGGCCGGGGTGCGTCTTCAAGGATGAAATCAGCGCCCTTTATGATCGCCTTTACGACTTCGAAGGGATCATCTTCTCCTCACCCGTCTATTTCGGCAGCCTTGCCGCCCAGGCCAAAGTGTTCATCGATCGAGCGCAATTTGCATGGGCCGGCCGCCATCTTATGCAGCGTTCCCGGGGTGTGAAGGCGGTCTTGTTGGTCGTTGCCGGGATGCGGAATCGACCTGATTTCTTCCGCAACGCGGAGGAAATCTTCAAGATTTGGTGCATCTGCCTAGGCTTGGAATACAGAGGGGGGCTCTATTTCCCCGGGGTCGATGCCGTTGGGGACTTAACCGCCGATGATCGGCGGCGGGCCCGGGAGGCGGTGCGGCTGCTCTTGGGGGGCAGAGAAGGAAGTCCTCCCTCCTCTGTGGAAGTAGGGGAGCAACCGAATTCTCTTTGAAGGGGGATCAGGGATGAAGGACCTCAAAGGCACAAGGACTGAGGCTAATCTGTGGGCGGCGTTTGCTGGGGAGTCCCAGGTCCGCAACAAGTACACCTATTTTGCCAGTGTCGCCAAGAAAGAGGGCTACGAGCAGATAGCCGCGATTTTCTTGGAGACAGCGGACAATGAGCGGGAACATGCCAAGATGTTTTTCAAGAAGCTGAATGGGATTGGCGATACGGCGGCCAACCTGGCGGCGGCTGCTGCCGGCGAGCACGAAGAATGGAGCGACATGTACAAGGAATTTGAACAGGTCGCCAGGGAAGAGGGCTTCGATGAGATAGCCGCACTCTTCCATGAAATCGCTGAGGTGGAAGAGGAGCACGAGAAGCGCTTCCGGGCGCTGCTTAGCAACCTGGAGACCGGCAAGGTCTTCAAGAAGGACGCCCCCATCAGGTGGCGCTGCCGCAACTGCGGCTACGTCCACGAAGGGCTCGAGGCGCCCAAGGTGTGCCCGGCCTGCGCCCATCCGCAAAGTCACTACGAAGTTGCCTGTGACAACTATTAATCAGGGAGGGGGTCCCCCTCCCTCCTTTAAATGAGGGGTAGATGGTGCGGATTATTAGTCTACTATTGTGTTTTGTTCTGCTCGCCGGAGGGGCCTGCGCCAACGAGCTTGAGCTGGTTGAAGACGGTTCCTTCATAGCCAAAAACTCGCCCTGGCAGGCGATAGGAGCTGATGAAGCAGGCCAGTTCAGCGGGGACGGCTGGGACGGGCCAGGCTGCGGGCGGCTTTGGCGCGGCGATCGGGGCGAAGCTTTCTGGAGCCAGGAGATAAAGGAGTTTGATCCCTCAGCCCGCTACCGGCTGACGGGGTACGTGCGGGTGGAGGAGCCGGCAAGTGCATATCTCGGCGTGGAGATCACCGGGAAGGATGGCACGCCCGCCTATCGCGGCGCCATGATGCAGGTCAGTCCTGCCGACGGGTGGGTGATGCTCGAGCACATCTTCCCGGGAGCGGAGGCGAAGGAGGTTAAGCTTCTTGCCGGGGGAACCTTTGTCGGAGGGATGTTTTGGGATGCAATTGAACTAAGGCGCGTCGAATCGGAAGCCGAGGCCATCGCCAGGCGCTTGCAGGCCCTTTGGGATGAGCATGGCCGCGTCTACACAGGGCTGATCATTGATGCCCGGGGACTGCGGATGCAGCGGGGCATGTCGCCCCGGGTCTATGCCAAGGACGGGCGGGAAGTATACGGGACCGCCCATGTCAGCGCCGATGTCCTCTTAGAGCGGGGCATCGCCGGCTACAGCAGGAGCCTCGATGAAGCAGTCCTCCATCCCCTCTTGTCCGTGAGTCCCGAGTTTCCCTACACCTTAGGACTAATCCTGCCTGCCTTGGAGGTTATTGGCCCCACCAGGTCCAGCGTAGTCATCAGCAATGAAGGCGCCGACCAGATACAGCGCTGGACCCAGGTCTATGATTTCCTCAGCGAAGGTCGGGTCATCTTCGTCATCGATTAAGCTTAGAAAAACAACATGGCTAGACGGCTGAAGGCGTCGGTGTACAGCATTATGCCGATGATGATCAGAAACAGGCCGTTGATCATGGTGATGGTGCGGCCTTTGCTCAGGAGCGTCCGCAAACGTTGCTGCCAATACTGGAGAGAGAGCGCGATAAGCATGAAGGGAATTCCCATGCCTAGGGAGTAGGCGGCCAGCAAGGCGATTCCCTGGCCGAGGGTCTGGGCAGTGCTCGCATAGAGTAGAATGGCTGCCAGGATGGGCCCGACGCAGGGGGACCATCCCGCGGCGAAGGCCATTCCAATGAGGAAGGAATTGAGGCCGCCCCTCGGCGGGGAGACGCGCAGTCGCCGCTCCTGTCCTAGGAAGGGCAGGGAAAGCCAGCCTCCTGTATGGAGTCCAAGGACGATCACCAAAAGCCCAGCTGCTCGGCGAAGCAGTCGCTGATGGCGCAGGAGGAGCTGCCCCAGCATGGTGGCCGACGCGCCCAAGAGGATGAAGATTAGAGAAAAGCCGGCGACAAAAAGAAAAGCATTGAGCACCACCGAAGTCCGGTCGGCTTCCTTGCCTTCACTGACGGACAGGCCGGCCAGATAAGTCACATAGACCGGCAGCAGGGCCAGGACGCACGGCGAGGCCAGGGACAACAGGCCGGCGGTCAAAGCGATGAGCAAAGATACCTGCGGCATGGGCAGACCTCCTAGGAGTCAATCCCGGTGAATTTCAACAAGGCCGGCAGATCCATGGGGCCGATGTATTTGTTGCGGACAACTCCCAGTTCGTCAATGTAGAAGCTGGTGGGAATAAAGCGAACCAGATAATCCGCGAAGACGGCGCCCTTTTCATCCCGGAGCTGGAGCCAGCTGTAGCCGCCTTCCTCGATGAACTTGGCAATCGCATCGCGGCTCTCCTGGGCGTTGATGCCGATAACCACTACTTTTTCCCCGTGGGCGTCGACGAATTCCTGGATCGCGGGCATCTCCGCTCGACAGGGGGGACACCAGGTCGCCCAAAAGTTCAGGAGAACCCGTTGTCCTCGCAAATCGCTGAGGCGGTGAATATTGCCGTCCAGGTCGGATAGCTGAAAGTCAGGCGCCCGCTGCCCGACCTCCGGCCCGACAGGCAAATCCTTAGGCTGGGCCCATGCTGCGCCTGCCATCAGCAGTACACATGTTGTTAAAGCCAGCAACTTGTTCCACATTTCGTTCCCTCTCTTTTCAGGTTTTCTGGAGTGAGTAATATTGTACCACCGGCGGCTGGCTGTGTCCACGTTGTGCAGACCGTTGCCAAGGCCCCTTCCGGAGGGCTGTTTGCAGGGATCCTTAAACGAGTGCTATAATATCGTTAGGGACGACGATGGGAGCCCCTGCGCAGCAGGGCCCTTTTTCGTGCGTTCTAGCTTCACAGATTTGACATTATTCTATGATACAATGCGCTTGTTAGCAAGGGCTCCGCTTTGGGAGGTAGCGCGCATTGAAACGCATTTTGGTTGTGGACGATGAGCCCAATGTCTGCGAGCTGGTCCAGCTGTACCTGGAGAAAGAAGGTTATCGAGTCTACTTAGCCCACGACGGGCAGGAAGCCCTCGACATGATCTTCAGTCGGACGCCCGACTTGATTGTGCTCGACTTGATGCTTCCGGAGGTGGATGGCTGGGAGGTCTGCCGACGGGTGCGCAAGGCTATGTCGACGCCCATCATCATGCTGACTGCCCGAGGCGAGGATGTTGACAAGATCTTGGGCTTGGAGCTTGGGGCCGACGATTATTTGACCAAACCATTCAATCCGCGGGAGCTGGTGGCTAGGATCAAGGCCGTCTTGCGGCGAGCAGGTCCGGAAGAGCCGGAGCCGGCCAGGGCCATGTGGTTCCCGGGCTTAGAAATAGACTCGCTGGAGCATAAGGTCCGTTTGAACGGCAAAGGTGTGACTTTGACCCCCAAGGAGTTTGACCTGTTGTGGCTCATGGCCAGCAATCAAGGGCGTGCCTTTTCGCGGGCGCAGCTTCTAGAGCAGATATGGGGATATGACTTTTTTGGCGATGAGCGAACCATTGATGTGCACGTGAAGCGCCTCCGCCAGAAAATCGAACCCGAGTCCCATCCCTACCGCTATGTCCAGACCGTTTGGGGTGTGGGCTATAAATTTGAGGTGGTCAGATGCGCAGCCTCTTCGGCAGACTCCTGAGCAGCTACTTGATCATCATTCTACTGACAGCCCTCAGTGTAGGGTTCAGTCTTTCCCGCTTTTTCACAAATTACTACAGGATGGTGCTGGGAGAAGAACTTACCCAGCAGGCTGAACAATTAGCCAGCCGCCTGGCGATTCCGTTGGAGCTGGATGAGGAAGTCGACGTAGAATATATGATAGATTCCTTTGAAGACTGTATCGGGGTCGGCGTCTGGCTGGTGGACAACCTAGGCATAGTGCGGGAAACCTCCGAGCGGTACGCCGATTGGCGGGGGGCGCGGATAGAGGGGTCTTTGCAGCGGGAGCTGGCCGCTGGCCGGACTGTTGTCTACCGGAGGGGGGAAGGCCCCCTCGCGGAGGGGATCATTACCGTGGCCGTCCCCATCAGAACAGCCGATGGGGTGGGAGGGGGAGTACTGCTCCATTACCCCGTGCGGGGCATTGCGCGAACCCTGCGGGCGGTTAGACCCTTGTTTTACCGGACGTTGATGTGGGCAGTGCTCCTATCCGTCGGGGTGGGATTCTTCATGTCCCGCAAGCTCGCCAAGCCCTTGCAGGAGATGACCGCTATCTCCCTGGAGATGTCTCGCGGCAATTTTGACAAGCGGGTCCAGGAAGTCTCTCAGGATGAGGTAGGCCAACTGGCTAGGGCCTTCAACCATTTGGCCGAGGAGCTTGGCCGCAGCATCCATGCCTTGACTCAGGAGAAAAGCAAGAGCGAGTCCATCTTAGTGAGTATGACCGACGGGGTGATTGCCTGTGATGCCGAAGGCAGGGTCATGCTCATGAATCCAAAGGCCGTGGAATTCTGCGGTCGGCCGGAAGCATCGGCCATCGGCGAGGACTTGCGGGAGGTCATCCCGGATCCACTGGTGGTGGAGAGTTTTCAAGAGACGCTGGCTAGCGGCCGAAGATGCGAGCTTGAGGTCGAGCGGGGCAGCAAGGCTTTCCTGGTGCGCATTTCGCCGATTACCGGTCCGGGGGGGGAGAACTGGGGTTCAGTTGCCCTGCTGAATGATATCAGCAGCCGCCGGGAGCTGGAGGAGATGAGACGCCAGTTTGTTGCCAACGTCTCGCATGAGCTGCGCACTCCCCTGACTTCAATCAGGGGATTCCTGCAGGCAATCCTTGACGGGGTGGTGACTGACCCTGCTTCGGTGCGGAAGTACATGCGCATCATGCTGGCCGAGTGCCTCCGCCTCATCAGGTTGTCCAACAGCCTGTTGGATCTATCTCGAATTGAAGGGGGCAGCATCGAACTTTATCGGGAAGAGGTGGAGCTTGGTCCCTTAGTGCAGGAAATCTTCGACCGGCTGCTGCCGGCCATTGATGACAAGGAGCTGAAAGTAAGCCTTGGTATTCAACCGGGCTTCCCGCCCCTGCTTGTGGACCGGGACCGGATGGCTCAGGTGATGCTTAACATTATCGACAACGCTGTCCGCTTTACTCCCAAAGGGGGTCGGATCCTAGTCCAGGCGGCTGTGGAAGACGGCCGGGCTGTGATCAGGGTCAGGGATACGGGGCCGGGCATCGATCCGGAGGAATTGCCTTTGATTTGGGAGCGTTTCTACAAAGGCGACAAGTCCCGTCGGTCCGGGCCCGGGGGAACGGGTCTGGGGCTGGTGATTGTCAAACAGCTGGTAGAAAAGCACGGCGGATTTGTCGATGTCGAATGTCCTCCTGAGGGTGGTGCAGTATTCATAGTCTCCTTGCCCCTTCGCCAAGAAGTTGGGGTCGTGAGATAGTGTCGAAGTTTCGTTGCTTTCATAGGTTTTTCATAAATCCTTAATACTTTCGTCATATATTTAGTGTATAATGTTCACGAAATAGTATAGATATTGCAGAGGGCACATTTGAAGGGGGAATGAAGTCTTGGAGAAACTGCTAGAGAAGACCCGCGAGTTGGCAAAGGTGACTGCCCGGGAGACTGCCCAGGGCGGCGGCATGAAAAGCCTCACCAGGGCTATGGCTGACCTGTTGGGCGACGTCACCGTGTATGTTTTTGGGAACAAGGGCGAGATCATTGAAGCTGCAATCCCCGATGGCGAGCAGTGTCCTTTGATGGAAGAAGGACGACTTTCCGCCCGGATGGCTGCCCAGGTTCTGGTGGCCAGCGAAACGGAGAGCTTTGACAATACAGATGGGACATGCCCATTCACCAACGAGAAACAGGTCTGCCCATACGTACCTCAGGAAGGCGTGTATGTGCCCCTGTGGCTGGGCGAAGAGCGGCTTGGCACCTTGGCTGTGATGGCCGGGGAGGGGGGCCTCAACGAGGGCCAGTTGATCCTGGCTGAGATGGCGGCAGTGATCCTAGGCATGACCATGCTCAACGAACGGCGGCGGCGGGAGCTCCAGCAGTCGCGGGAGCGCTTCATGGCGGAACTGGCCATGGAGAATCTGTCGTACACCGAATTGATCGCTGTAAATGCCATTTTGGAGGAGCTTCCCGGCCGGGAAGGCATCGTGGTAGCCAGCAGGATCGCCGATCGGGCAGGCATTACCAGGTCGATCTTTGCCTCCGCCTTGCGCAAGCTGGAATCGGCCAATGTCATCCACACTCGCTCCTTGGGGATGAAGGGGACCTATATCCAGATTTTGAACGATTCAATCCTGGAGCTCTTGGAGAGCAGCGGCCCCCAGGGACAGCCGAAATATGCCTGACGGCCGGTGATGGACAAGTATATAAGACCGAACTCAGACCCGGAGAACTCACCCCAAGGAGGCCAGCTGTCGGCCTCCTTGGCAATTGTGGGATCATCTCCCGCGAGGAAAATAGCTACTGGTCGCTTAATAAACCTTGTATAATATGAGTATGCAATGCTTTGTACAGGGCGAAAGGAGGTATACGCTGCGGATATCGCCAGTAGTCTGGGGTCGGTTGACAAGGCGACAGGATGTTTGGTGATTATTCGCTGAGAGGAGGAATGGCGCTATTAACCCGTTATCATGGTTTTTGCGCCGGTCGAGAATGAAAAGGAGTAGACTTCGCTTCTCTTCCCGCTTAGTCTTGGCATTGATGATGTTGTTGGTTTTGATGCCCGTCGGCGATCTGGGGCTGGCCCGGGATTGGGAGACGGTTTTTGCCCAGCCTTATGCGGTTGCGGATGTGGTCGACAAGGTGGGTCCTGCGGTTGTCTTTATCAAGGCTGAGTTCCAGGCCGTTACCCAGCGGCGCAGTCCCTTCACGGACCCGATGTGGTTCTTTCCTTTTCCTCAACCAGGACCCAGGGAGAGCGCTGGTACGGGCTTCATCATCAGTGAAGATGGTTATATCTTAACGAACCAGCATATCTTTGATCCGCCCGAGCGGCTGGAGAAGATTTACGTCAGCGTGTTGAATCATGAGGAGCCTTTCGAAGCGGAGCTTATAGGATGGGATTACGATCTGGACCTGGCCATCTTGAAGATCGACGCGGAGGAAGAGCTTCCCGTAGCTGAGCTCGGCAATTCCGACGAGGTCCGGGTAGGCGAGTGGGTGGTGGCCATCGGCAACCCGTATGAGTACGACCACACGGTCACCGTTGGGGTCTTGAGCGCCAAGGGCCGCCGGATCGCCATTCAGGATACGGAGCGGGGCCAGGCGAAGGTTTATGAGAACCTGATGCAGACTGACGCGGCCATCAATCCGGGCAACAGCGGCGGACCTTTGCTCAACCTCAAGGGCGAAGTCATCGGGATCAACACCGCCGTGCGGGCCGCCGCCCAGGGAATTGGCTTTGCCATTCCAATCAATGTGGCCAAAGAAGTAGTGGACGACCTCATCCAGAAGGGCAAGGTGGTCCGGCCCTGGATCGGGATTGGCTACTTGCCCGTCGATGATTCGGTCAGGGAGTATTTCGGGCTGCCTTCGAGCACGAAGGGCATTGCCATCGTCGATGTCTACCCCGACAGTGCGGCATCCAAGGCGGGTCTGCGGGTCGGCGACGTGGTGATTGAGGTTAACCGCAAGCCCATTGAGGATGCCGACCAGTTCAGGGAGGCCATCAAGGGCCTGAAGCCGGGCGACACCCTCTTCTTCATCGTCCTGCGGGATGGCAGGGAGCGGCTGGTGAAGATCGTCGTTGGGGAAATGCCCAGGTAATCTAGGCCTGAAGTGCGGCGTACTCCTCAGCTGTTAAGGGATCTTGCGGTTCCAGGGAGCTTAAGAGGCGGCGGGCAGCGGGAAACGGCAGCTGCCCCAAGGCCCAGACCGCATGGGCGCGAATAACGGGCCGGGGATCGTGGAGGACCTCGGCCAGGGGGGCGACAGCCTCGGGGTGTTGACTGTTCCCCAGGGCGATAATGGCGTTTCGTTGGAAGACGGTCAGCCCCCGCCAGCCGATGGCGCTCCTCCCCAGGCCTGCCGCCCATGCCTCCTTGTCCATAGTCAGGACTTCGACCAGGTTCGGATAGGGAGCCCCAGGCAAGATGTCTCCCGCCGCCGTCGGGGCTCCTTGATTATGGGGACAGGCTTCTTGGCAGCGGTCGCATCCCCCCAGGGCGCTGCCCATCAATGGGCGCAGCTCCCGGGGGATCATCCCCTTCATTTGGGTCAGATGGGAGACGCAGCGGTTATAGTCCAACCCTGACGGAGTGAGGGCCCCGGTGGGACAGGCCTTGATGCAGCGGCGGCACTCCGTGCAGCGGGAAGCCGTCGGGGGATCGGGCTCAAGCTCGATATCTGTCAGGATTTCACCCAAGACAACCCATGAACCGCGGCCGGGAACGAAAAGACTGCGGTTTAGGCCGTACCAGCCCAGGCCCGCGTTGTAGGCGGCAAAGCGGTCGATGATCGGGCCCGTGTCCGCGGAGATGATGAACCTGCTGCCCCTTTCCTTAACGAGGAAGTTGGCCAGCTGCTGGAGCTTCTCCTTGAGCAGCAGGTGATAATCTCCGATCCAGGCATACCGGGCCAGGACCCCGTGGAGAGACTCTGGGGGGGCGGGAGCAGGCCTGAGGTAAGGTATGGCGATGGCAATTACGGAGCGGGCATCGGGGAGAAGCTGGCTTGGGCTTTGCCCCCAATCGCGGGGCAGGAAGGGCGGAAGCTGATCCCTTCGCTCCTCCAAGAAGGGGGCGATCGCCTCCAAATTAGCCGCAGGGCTGATGCCCAAATGGTCAATCCCGATTTCTGAAGCATATTCTTTTAACAAGCTGGCCAGTCTCATGGTTCAGCTCCTCTCCAGTCCAAGTATAGCACAATTAAGGCCGATTCGGCGCTGGCAAGAAGGGAGGCGCCTCGTTGGGGACGCTGTTGATACGGTTGGCGATTATTGGCCTCTTATGCGGTCTAGGCTTCAATTTAAGCCGGCTGCTTTCCCGGGGTCTGTCCCGATTCGCTGGTCCTCGCGCCTGCCGGTGGATAAGCGGCATGCTCGCCGTCCTCTTCAGCGTCGGGCTCATCCTCTCGGCATCATGGTTCTACGTTTACTACGGCTTTGGCTATCAGGGCGACATATTCCGGAAGGCAAAGACGGACAGGAAAATTGTCGCCTTGACCTTCGATGATGGCCCAAGTCCCTTGTATACGCCGCGGATCCTCGATATCTTGGCAGAGAAGCAGGTGCCGGCCGCCTTCTTTATGGTAGGCGCCCACGTGGACAAGTATCCCGACATTGCGGCGCGCATCGCCGCCGAAGGCCATGAGCTGGGGAGCCACACCTATGATCATGTCAATGTGCCCACCCTGCCCACGGCCCGGCTTTCCGCGCAGCTCTTGAAGACGAATATTGCTATCCTCAACGCAACGGGCGATTATCCTTTGTATATACGTCCGCCCCGGGGCCTTTACGATGGACGCTTCCGGCGTTTGTCCGAACTTTTGGGGCATCAAATCGTCCTGTGGAGCCTTTCGGCCCAGGACTGGATGGAGCTGATGACCGTTGACCGGATTGTCAAGCGCATCCTAACCAGGGTCCGTCCGGGGGACATTATCCTTTTCCATGATAGCGGGGCTCTGTTGCGCAAGGAGGGGGCCAGCAGGGAGTCGACGGTCGCGGCGCTGCCTCTGATTATCGAAGGGCTGTGGGAGAGGGGATATCAGATAGTGCCCCTTGCGGAGCTGCTCACCCTGGCTCATCCCGAAGAAGAGCCGATTCCCTATATGCCTGAATGAAAAAGCCCCGGCCAAAGGCCGGGGGGTGAATCAGCCTCGTTGTTGAACTGCCTTGGCGGACAACTCGGCGGTCTCTCTGGCAATCATCAGTTCTTCGTTGGTGGGTACGACCCAAACGCTGACACTGGACTCTGGCGTCGAGATTTCCTTTTCCTTGTCTTTGTCCTCATTGCGTTCTTTCGAGATTTGCACGCCAAGGCCAGCCAGCTGGCTGCAGACGTGAGACCGCAATAGAGGCGAGTTCTCGCCGACACCGGCGGTGAAGACCAGGCAGTCCAAGCCTCCAAGCACTGCAGTGTAGGCGCCGATATGTTTGACGATGCTGTGGACATAAGCTTTAAATGCTTGGATGGCCCGCTCGTTGCCTTCTTCCACGGCCGCTTCAATATCCCGCATATCATGGCTGATGCCGGACATGCCCTTCAATCCGCTTTGCTTGTTCATCAGATCATTGCACTCTTGGGTTGTCAGGCCCTCCCGCTCCATTATGTAAAGGGGAATGGAAGGATCGATGCTCCCGCACCGGGTGCCCATGATGAGCCCCTCTAGAGGAGTCATGCCCATGCTGGTATCGACGCAGCGGCCGTCCTTAATGGCGGTGATGCTGGCGCCGTTGCCGAGATGGCAGGTGATCATCTTCAATTCTTCTAAAGGCCGGTTAAGGAGCTGGGCAGTCCGAATGGCCACGTATTTGTGGGATGTGCCATGGGCGCCGTAGCGCCGGATTTTGTACTTCTCGTACAGTTCATAAGGAAGGGCGTACAGGTAGACATGGGGCTCCATGGTGGCCAAAAAAGCCGTGTCGAAAACGGCCACCTGCGATGCTTCAGGCAGCAGCTCCTGGGCCGCTTCGATGCCCACCACCGCATGGGGGTTGTGCAATGGGGCAAGTTCTCCGCACTCGGCGATCAGCTCTTTGTTCCGCTGATCGACGAGGACTGGTTCGGTGAAGTACGCACCGCCGCTGACGATGCGGTGCCCCACGGCGTCAATCTCCTGAACGCTGGTTAGGATCCCGTATTTCGGGTCGGTGAGCAGATCCATCGCCCGGGCGATAGCCACCTGGTGGCTGCGGACCGGGGTAGTAGTATGATACCGTTCTTTGCCGCGGGCATCATGGGTGATCAAAGCATCATCCAAGCCGATTCGTTCAACCCTGCCCTCGGCTAGGACCGTCTCGTCGGTCATATCATACAGCTTGTACTTCGCAGACGAGCTTCCACAGTTTAGAACTAATACTTTCATAAGCGGCCGGCAGACTAAGCCGACTCCACCCCCCCTTAAAGACAGTTATACACCATAACGGAGTGGGGACTACATATGGGCGCCCCATCCAGGGAACGATGAAAAATCAAGCTCTCCTGCAATTCGGCTAGATTTCCATCGTGTGTATTGTAACACTTTGTGTATTCTAACACAAGCGCTCATTTTCCTGCGACTGTGTCAAGAGTTTGTGGGTAAGTCTCCCGATCCCCGAATGGCTGTCAAAGATGATTATCAAATGTTGCAATCGTGACTCAAACGATGTAGAAAATGTGACATGCCTCCCGAC
>JAAYLE010000116.1 GCA_012522085.1 Bacillota bacterium
AGGGCCATCTCCTGATACACCCCTGCGGCTGCTTTGACAGCTTCCAGGTCGACGAATTCATCCACGCGATGGGCTTGCTGGATGCTGCCCGGACCAAAAATGACGGTCGGGATGCCGGCCTGGTTCAAATAGCTCATATCGCTGCAGGCGTTGAAGCCCCCTACCTTCGCTGGCTGCTTCAGCACCTTGGCAATGGCTTCCTGAAGGACCTTGGCAATGGGCGCGCCCGGATCGGTGTAGGCCGGCTGGATAGTGCGGATCTCCTCCAAGGAAATCTTCAGTCCCTTCGACCGCTCCTCTTCCACCACCTTCTCCAGCTCTCGCCAGGCCTCGCCCCCCGTTTCCCCGGGGATCAAGCGCCGATCGATGGTGATGCGGCACAGATCCGGCACCATGTTCAAGGCGCGGCCCCCTTCGATAGTCGCCACCACCAGGGAGGGACTGCCAGTGAAGTCCTCCCACCGGGCCGTTAGTTCTTGGTGCAAGGCCTGCAGCCTGGGGAGAACCCTAGCCATCCCCATGATGGCATTGGAGCCGCCCTGGGGGTTGCTGGCGTGGGCTGCCTTGCCCCGGACACTGATGGCCGCTCGCAAGACGCCTTTATGGGCCACATGGATCTCCAGGGAGGTTGGTTCGCCGACCACCGCCCCTTGGGCCCGCGCCCCCGCGGCTAGAGCCGCTTTGGTGCCAAGGCCGCCCCGCTCCTCTTCGCCAACGGCCATGAACACCAAGCGCCCTCGGGAAAGCTTTCCGGCCAACGACTCAAAGGCTGCCGCCTGCGCCGCCAGGGGCCCTTTGGCATCGGCCGCTCCCCGGCCCCACAGGAGCCCATCCTGACAAACCCCGGCGAAGGGCGGATGCTGCCATTCATCCTCACGCCCGGGGGGCACCGTATCGATATGACCGTTGAAGATCAGGGAGGGCTCGCCTTCACCGAGCTCGGCCAAGAGGTACAAGGGCTTTCCGTCTTTCAGTCCGACTTGACATCTAACCCCGATGGCCTGCAGACGCTTCTCGAAGTACCTGACTGCCTCCCCAATCCCCTCATAAGTAGGTATGGCTACTAAATCTTTGAGGATGCCTACGGCCGTTTCGCCTAAATGTCGATCCACCAAGCCCTTCCCCCTTTGTCCACTCATCAAAAAGGCCTCGGCGCCACCCCGAGGCCCTTCTTCGTCTGCTACCGGCCTGGATAGAGAACGACTTTGCCGCCATTGCCCGCCGCGGCCACCTTGAAAGCCTCTTCGAACTGGCTCATGGGGAAGCGGTCGGTAACCATCTTGGCAGCATCGATCTTCCCTGCCTCGATCAAGGCCATCACGTTGTACCAGGTGTCCCACATGCCCCGACCCGTGGAACCGTAAACGACGGCTTCTTTGTAGATGACCTGTTCGGTCAAATCGAGGGCCACTTCTTCACTGGGCAGACCAAAGAGAACGATCTCGCCGCCCCGGCGCATGGCTTGAAAAGCCTGTTTGATGCCGGCGGGGGCTCCGGAAGCTTCGATGACCACATCCGCGCCCAGTCCATCGGTCAGCTTCCGAACCTCGGCCACCACGTCCACCTTAGTGGGATTCAAGGTCACATCCGCGCCCCAATCTTTGCGGGCCAGCTCCAAACGCTGATCGCTGACATCGGTGCAGATCACCTGGCGGGCGCCAAGGGCTTGGGCGATGCCAACTGCGGCCATGCCAATGGGGCCGCAGCCAGTCACCAGTACGTTCTTAGCCGCGGTGCCGGCCATGAAGACCGCATGGCAAGCTACTCCGATGGGCTCCAAGACTGCTCCCACATCCCAGGGCATTTCCTTGGGAATCTTCCAGGCCAAGACCGCCGGAATCGCGGCATACTCGGAGAAAACCCCCGGGGTGTGCACTCCTAGGATGAGCATATCCCGACAGATGTGCTGCTTGCCCGTCCGGCACAACAGACACTGCCCACAGGGAATATGGGTTTCACCAGCGATGTGGTCCCCCACCTCCAGGCCCTCCACCTGAGAGCCCACCTCGATGACCTCCCCGGCGAACTCGTGTCCGAAAATCATCGGGGGCTTGATCCGGTCCTGAGCATACTTATTCCAGTGGAATATGTGAATATCAGTTCCACAAATCGCCGCCGCGTGCACTTTGACCAAGATATCTTTCGGGCCGATCTTGGGAATATCTACTTCCTGGATGACGGCCCCCGGAGCTGCCTCGGCTTTGACCAGCGCCTGCATCTTGCCATTCATCGTCGCAACGACCTCCTTTTGTTGGCTCTTGTCATTCATTTTCCTTCGCCGTAAGGCGCTTCCCTTCCTTCAAGGAGGGACCCCTCCCTCCCGGTAAATTTGCACAATTCCTTGCAAACAGCTTATATACAGCCGCGCCCATCGGATTTTGCAGGAGAAGGCCCAGGATCAGCGGCAAGACCACCCGCGACGGCAAGTGGGCCGTGGCGACGATAGCGCCCCCGACGATGTTGCGGACCCCGTTGGCGAAGGCGATCGCGATCCGCTCTCGAAGGGGCAGCTTCCTAGCGAGGACAAGGGGGATTAGGTAGGACAGGAGAAACTGGAGGAACATGGCCACAGCCACCTTGATGGTCCCCAAGCCCAGCCCGGCGAGATGGGGGGTTAGGATCCCGGCGTAGACGGCCATGATCAGGATCATGCCCCCTTTGACCAAAACGGCGGCCACCGGGCGCATTCGCTCAAGGTACGGCGGGATCCCCCGCTCGCTGATGAAGACTCCAGCTAAGACCGGCAGGATGACCACCTTGCCCAGGTCCGCCGCCATACCCCACGGGTGGAAGTCCAGCCCAGTCCCCGCCAGGAGCCTGAATAGACCGGGGGTCAAGATGCCGCTGAGCAGAGTTGCCAGCACCACCAAGCTAAGAGCTAGGGGAACATCGCCCCCAGCCATGATGGTCCATACTGAGGCGGTGATGCCCGCGGGCAAGACCGCGGCGAAGACCTGTCCTGCCATCAGCTCGGGGTCTGCTCCCAAGAAGATGCGGGCCACTATCCAGCCGGCCAAAGGGGTGACCCCATACATCAAGGCCAAGATCCCGGCCACTTTTCCCGGTTCGCAGGCCCGGCTGAAATCCTGCACCCGGCAGCCGAGGGCGCCGTTAAACATAATGAAAGCCAGAAAATAGGGGGTGCCCCTTTGTAGGGGGGCCAGGGGCTCCCCGATGAGAAGTCCGATGCCCATGGCCAAAAGCCCAAGCCAAAAGAAGTGCCTGGCCAAGAACCCATCGACTCGAAGGACAAGCTTCTTGCCCATCGCTCACTTTCCCTGATGAGGAATTGTCCTGATAGGGACAAGGAAGGGGGGCCCCAGGCCCCCCTAGAGTTCTTAGCCGCCGTAGTAAGCCAGGCGATAGATCTCCACGATCTCGTCCACCGTCGCAGCCCGGGGGTTATGGCCGGGGCTGCCGCTGGCGATGGCGTCTTGAGCCATGCGGGGTGCAACTTCGAAGTATTTCTTCTCATCGAGACCCATCTCCTGATAGGTCGGCAC
>JAAYLE010000117.1 GCA_012522085.1 Bacillota bacterium
GGAAAGGGTCCCTGACGGTGAACGATATTGCAGGACACGGAGGTGGAAGGGATGGCCATTGAGTGGACAAAAGACCTGGAGACAGGGGTCGCTTTGATCGATGAACAGCACAAGGAGCTCTTCGACCGGGTGAATAAGCTGCTGGCTGCCTCCAGTCAGGGCCGGGGCAAGGAGGAAGTGGGCAGCCTTTTAGGGTTCCTGGAGGAATATGTTGTCACCCACTTTGCCGATGAAGAAAAGCTCCAGCAAGAGTCGGGCTACCCCGAATTCGCCGCCCATAAGAGGCTCCATGACGGCTTCAAGAATGAGCTGGCCAAGCTGAAGGAGGAATTTGAAGCTGCGGGGCCCACTTTGCGTTTTGTGGTCCTGACGAACAAGATAGTGGTGGACTGGTTGATGAAGCATATTGCCCAGGTGGATAAGACCTTTGGAAAGTACTTGCGCAAAGCCTGAGGCATGTTCCCAGGAGGGGTAGTGATTGATTCGCAAGCGGCAGATATCCCTGTTCGAGATGCTCATGGGGTTGTCAAGGGCTGTAGACTTGATCAGCAAGGAAGTGGTGAATCATCAGGTTCGGGTTGGCTACATAGCTTTTTGCCTCGGGTTGGAGATGGGCCTCTCGCCGGAAGAGCAAGACACGTTGTTCCTGGCGGGGGCCCTTCATGATGTCGGCGCCTTGTCACTGCAGGAAAGGCTCGATTATCTTGAATTTGAGACCCAGGACCAGCTGCATGGAGAGCGGGCTTATCGTTTCCTGCGGACATTTCCTCCCCTGGCTCCAGCAGCCGAATACATTCGCTATCACCACACATCTTGGCGAAGGGTCAAGGAAGGGGCTGAAGTCCCCCTCGGCAGCCTTATCTTACACTTAGCCGATCGGATTGCCGTCTCCATCGATGAAGACGAACATATCCTGCAGCAAGTGCCGAGGATCAAAGCTAAGATCGCCGGCCAATCCGGGGGAATGTTCAAGCCGGAATTGGTCCAGGTTTTCGAACGGCTGGCGGCCCGGCAGCATTTCTGGTTGTATACAGTCTCCAACTCCTTGTATTGGAGCTTGGGCAAGCTACTCGGACCCTTAACCTTAGAGCTGGACATGGACGGTTTGCTAGGCATATCCCAGCTGTTCAGCCGCATTATTGACTTTCGCAGCCGCTTCACCGCAACCCACAGCCGGGGGGTGGCCGCTAGCGCTGAGGCATTGGCGATGCTGATGGGCTTTTCCGCTTGGGAATGCCAGTTGATCCGAGTGGCCGGGAACCTGCACGATCTAGGCAAGCTGGCGGTGCCCACCGAGATCCTGGAAAAGTCCGGGCAGTTGACCGATGCCGAATACAACTTGATCAAGGGGCACTCCTTTTACACCTACCACATCCTCGAAGCTATTGACGAGTTGGAAATCATCACGGCATGGGCGGCGTTCCACCATGAACGTCTCGATGGGAGCGGCTATCCGTTCCAGATAAGCGGCGATCAGCTGTCCCTGCCCGCCAGGATCGTGGCGGTGGCCGATGTGTTCACGGCGATCACGGAAGATCGCCCTTATCGTGTTGGTATGGATCCAGACCAAGCCCTGTCGGTGCTGCGGAAAATGGCCGCCGAAGGCGCGCTTGATAAGGGAGTGGTGGGAGTCTTGGCCGATAATTTAGGCGAGGTTAATTTGGTGCGCCTCAGGGTCCAGGAGGATGCTCATCGGGAGTACGAAGAATTCCAGCTGTAGGATCGGTCCCTAGGGCCAATTGCGCCCCCTTATCGACGTCGGAGCATGTTGATGGGCTTTGAACTTGTCCGGGGGATGTGGTAAGGTAGGGGCCGGGAATCGTGCAGAATTAAAGAGGGGTGTGTTTCCCTTGCGGGTTATTGTCATCGGCGCCGGGGAAGTCGGCTTTTACATCGCCGGGCGGCTGAGCGAAGAAGGAAAAGATGTGGTGGTGATCGACCGCAATGAGAGGGCTCTGCAGCGGGTGGCCGACGCGCTCGATGTAATGACTCTCCTCGGCAATGGCGGGAGCGCCCGCGTCTTGGAGCAGGCGGGCATCAGACAAGCAGCCATGCTGATCGCCGTCACCCAAAGCGATGAGTCCAATGTGATCGCCTGCATGCTGGGCAAGAAGTTCGGCGTCGCCAGGACGGTAGCCCGGGTGCGGGGCGATGATTTTGGCGGCCGGGATCATCTCCTGTCCAATGAGGAGTTGGGGATCGATTTGACCATTAACCCGGAGCGGGTGGCTGCCAGGGAGATCATCAAGCTCCTTAAGACCCCGGCCGCAACGGAAGTCGACTATTTTGCCGACAACAAGGTGGAGATGCTGGGCTTTCGCGTCCATCATGAGGCGGAGGTCGTCGGCAGGAAGGTGCGGGAACTGCCCTTGTCCCGGGACTGCTTGATCGTTGCCATCGCCCGTAATGGCGACGTGATCATTCCCCGCGGCGATGATGTGATAATGGCCAACGACACCATTTTTGTGTTGGGCAAAACGGGGAGCCTCGGCGGCATTGGCTGGTGGGTCGGCCAACAGGAAGAGCGCATCCGCAGTGTAGCCATCGTTGGCGGCGGCCGGATTAGCTTCCAAGTGGCCGCGATGCTGCAGGATTACGCAAGGTTCGGCATCCATGCCACCCTCATCGAAGAGGATGAAGGGCGCTGCCTTGAGCTGGCAGAGGCACTGGACAATGTCCTTGTCATCCATGGCAACGGCACCGACCTGGGGCTCCTCAAGCAGGAGGGGATCGGGTCTATGGATGCCTTCATCGCGGCCACCAAGAACGATGAGGTTAACATCCTAGCCGGAGTGTTGGGCAAGCACCTGGGCGTTAAGAAGAGCATCGTCATGGTCAACCGACCCGACTATGATCCGGTGGTCGAGGCCCTAGGGATCGATGCCGCCATCCACCCTCGGCTGTTGACGGCCAACACTATCTTGAAGCTTGTCCGCAAGGGAAACGTGGTCTCAACGGCAATCCTTAAAGAGGGCAAAGCCGAAGTCATTGAATTTGAGGCCCTGCCCCAATCGCCGATCGTCAATCGCAGGCTGCAAGATGTATCTTTTCCCCGGGGGACCATCGTGGGTGCGATCGTGCGGGGCAATCAGATCATCATCCCCCGCGGTCAAGATGCGATCCTGCCGGGGGACCGGGCCATCGTTTTCACCCTGCCCGATGCGGTTGCCAATGTTGAAAGACATTTCGATGCAGCCCGTTAGGAGGCCTGGCGATGAATCTACAGGCGGTGAGCAATTTACTCGGCAGGCTGCTGGTACTAGTCGGCCTGTCGATGCTTTTGCCTTTGCTTTGTGCGTTGCACTACCAAGGACCCGACGTTAAGGCTTTTGTCCTCTCGATTATCGTCACTGTGGGGGCAGGCTTTCTCCTTTGCTTTTGGACAAAGTCGGGGGAGATCGGTCACCGCGAAGGTTTCCTCGTTGCGGCTTTGGGTTGGGCCCTGGCGGCGGCCTTCGGCTCGCTTCCCTTCCTCCTGGCGGGCTGTTGCCCAAGTCTTGCTGATGCCTACTTTGAGACCATGTCTGGCTTCACCACCACAGGGGCCACTATTCTGACGGACATCGA
>JAAYLE010000118.1 GCA_012522085.1 Bacillota bacterium
CCAAGATAGATCCCCCTGATCCCGAGGGAGAAGAGGGCCATTAGAATGGCTACCGCTTTTTGTTCCATCCAAGACAGAACTAGGGACAAGGGCAAGTCGTTGACATCACATCCTAACGCACCGGCCAAAGCGGAGGCGATCCGGATAGCGCTGATTGCGTCATTGCACTGGCCCAGATCCAAGAGCCGAGGAATGCCGTCGATTTGGCCAAGGTCCAGATCGTTGAAGCGGAACTTGCCGCAGGCCAAGGTCAAAATGACCGTATCGGCAGGCGCCCGCTGGACAAATTCCCGATAGTACTCTCCTCCCTTTCCGGGGGCATCACAACCGCCGACCAAGAAGAAATGGCGGATCTTCCCAGCCTTGACGGCCTCGAGGATCTTGTCGGCAAGAGGCAAGATGTTGGTCTCGGCAAAACCGGTGGTGATCATGGGACCAGGCTCCTCTGGGAGTTCAGGCAAGGAGAGGGCCTTGTCGATCAATGGGGAAAAATCGTATCCCTCCAAGTGGGCAACCCCTGGCAGCCCCGCAATCCCCACTGTGAATATCCTGTCCCGGTACTTATCAGTAGGTATGAGTACGCAGTTGGACGTACCTAGAATGGCTCCGGGAAACTGGGCAAAGAGCTTCCTCTGGTCCGTCCAGGAGCCTCCCAAATTGCCCTTCAGGTGCGGGAAAGCCTTGAGGGCAGGATATCCGTGGGCGGGCAGCATTTCCGAATGGGTATAGATATTGATCCCCTTGCCCTCCGTTTGTTTCAAGAGTTCATACAAAGCCTTGAAACCATGGCCCGTCACCAAGATTCCATGGCCCTTGGCCATTCCAGTGGACACTTCCGCCGGCTCATTCTTGCCGAAAGTCTCCACATGGGCCTTCTTGAGGAGCTCCATGGCCTTGATGGTCATCTGGCCAGCCATCATGTTCAGGTCCAAGAACCGCTCCAAATCAAAGCTTACATTGGTCAGGGTGCTGTAAAGGGACTCGGACAGGAAGGCATCTATTTCGCTATCGACATATCCCAGCTCCCGTGCATGGTAAGCATAGGCGCTGATACCTTTCAGAGCATAAATCAAGTTCTCTTGGAGACTGTTTACATCCTCGTTCTTGCCACATACACCGGCCTTAGTGCAGGCGATGCCGTTCAACGTCTGACTACACTGGTTGCAAAACACATCCAATCCCTCCCCGTTATTACTTAGTGCGACAGTTATATTGTAGGAGCGCCCTTCTTCCCTGTCAATACCCTCCTGTCAGATCTGGCGATAAAACTCCTCCACCGCCTGGACTACTCGGGAGACAACAATCCGAAAGTACTGCTCCCCTTTCGCCGCCGATGCATAGCGGGCATCGTCGGTATAGCCGTCCTTTCCCACTCCTTGGCCAGGCAGCTGAACGAAGGGCCGCCGGGCAGGTTCTTCCCTCGGGTTGTCCTCCTCCCTTAAGGGCGGTCGGCCATGGACTAGCTCCCCAAACAAATACAGCATCAAGGATGTCTCAAAGGAGCCGGCATGGCCCGGCACCCGCCCGAAATCCAACGCACCAGCCTCCTTGAGGGCATCCCAGGCAACGGTCCAATAGGAGGCTGCCGCAGCACTGATCCCTTCTCTAGCCAAGTCCCTCACAACCAGCCGGGCGGCTTCATCGTTCCCCCCGTGGGAATTCAAAAAGAACAGCTTTCTGAAGCCGCTTTCCGCCAGGGACAGCCCAATGTCCTTCAAGACGGCAATGAGTGTTTCGCTGCGCAGGGAGATGGCACCCCCGAAAGACAAATGGTGGTGGGAGCTGCCATAAGGCAAGGTTGGCACCACTAGCACCGGCAGCCGGGGACTCAACGCCTCGGCCGCGTGAAGGGCGATAGTCTCGACCAGGAGACTGTCTACACCGACGGACAGATGGGGCCCGTGCTGTTCCGTGGCGCCAATGGGGACGATGACGACTCCTTCCTTGAAGCCATCAAGTTCTCCCCTAGTTTTCGTTATGAAACGCATTCTATCCATCCCGTACTCCGCACAAATGCAAGAATTTCACGGTCATTTCTTTCTCCTCTAGGTTGTCTATTCCTGCCAGACGGGAAAAAGACAGAGAAGCAAGTCGCCAACCTTGCTTCTCCGACAAATTCTCTTCCTGTTCCCGTTATCCGAAAATCACCCCAGGCAGCCAGAGGGCGAACGCCGGTATATACGTTACGGTAAACAGCAAGGCGATCAAGGCCAAGTAGAAAGGCCAAACAGCCTTGAGGAAATCTTCGATGGATACATTGGAAATCTCGCAGGTGCAATACATCAATGTGCCAACCGGCGGGGTAATAGCGCCAATCATTAGGGCGACGGACGAGACCACCCCGAAATGGATCAAGTCGATTCCCAGTTGGTTGATAATCGGCAGGAGCATCGGTATGGTGATGATTTGAATAGGCGTGATGTCCATGAAGGTTCCTAGGAATAGATATAAGATATTAATCAAGGTCAGGATCACGTACGGGTTGGTGGATATGGAGGTGAATACCCTGGCGATTAGCTGGGGGACCTGTTCCA
>JAAYLE010000119.1 GCA_012522085.1 Bacillota bacterium
CGGTTGTCGAACATATGCTTCGTCAGGGCATTATTGACGGCCACGATGGGATATTCCAAGAAGCCGTCCTCTTCCATCGCCCGCAGGCGAATAACCCCCGTCGTCGTCTCTTCCGTTCCCCCAATGACTCCTTTCAGGAGGCTTCGCCTGTCCCCATGGAGGGTATTAACCAGATCGGCCCCATCATCCATGGTCAAGTGGGGTTTAGTGTCGAGAACCAGGTTGATATGGCGGTAGTAAGCCTCCCTGTCGTCTCCCCGCTGGGCAAAGGTGGGAACGCCGTAGATCTCCCTTAAGGCCGCCGCCACATCATTCTGGGTGCTCAAGGGATTGCTGGCGCACAAAGCCACCTCGGCTCCGCCCGCCACCAAGGTCCGCATCAGGTTGGCCGTCTCCGTCGTCACATGGAGACAGGCGCCGATCCGCACGCCCGCCAAGGGCCGGCTCTCACTCCACTCCTTGCGGATGGAAGCCAAGACAGGCATGCTGTTGTCCGCCCATTCGATCCTCTGCTGGCCTGCTTTCCAGTCGCCTTGCAACCCTATGCCTCCCATGCTGGTTATTTACCGCTCTTGATCCCAAGCTCCCGGGAAATGAGTTCTGCTTTGTCCGTCCGCTCCCAAGGCAGGTCTAAATCCAAACGGCCGAAATGGCCGTAAGCTGCCGTTTGCCGGTAGATCGGCCGACGCAGATCCAGCTCCCGGATGATGGCCGCCGGTCGGAGATCGAAATACTTGTTCACCAACTGGACTAGTTCCTCATCGGGCATGATGCCGGTGCCGAAGGTGTCGACCATGAGGGAAACGGGCCGGGATACTCCAATCGCGTAGGCAACTTGAACTTCGCATCTGTCGGCCAGCCCTGCCGCCACCAGGTTCTTGGCCACATAGCGGGCCGCATAGGCCCCCGACCGATCGACTTTCGTGGCATCCTTGCCCGACAAGGCCCCGCCGCCGTGGCGCCCCATGCCTCCGTAGGTATCGACGATAATTTTCCGTCCCGTCAGGCCCGCATCCCCCTGGGGTCCGCCCACCACGAAGCGGCCCGTCGGGTTGACATACAGCTTGGTGCGTTCATCGAGCAGCTGGGGCGGGATGACGGCATGGATGACCGATTCGATGACGTCCTGTTCGATCTCCTTTTGGGGGACTTCCGGATGATGCTGCGCGGAGACCACCACCGCCTCCACCCGTTTGGGCTTGTACCCTTCGTATTCGATGGTCACCTGGGTCTTGCCGTCGGGACGTAAATAGGGAAGCTGACCGCTCTTGCGCACCTGGGCCAATCGGCGGGCCAGCTTGTGGGCTAGGGAGATGGGCATCGGCATCAATTCCGGCGTCTCATTGGCAGCAAACCCGAACATCATGCCTTGATCCCCGGCGCCAATGGCATCCTCGTCCTCCCGTTGCAGGCCCCGCTGCAGCTCCCAGGACTGGTCGACACCCCTGGCAATATCGGGGGATTGCTCATCGATGGAAGTGAGGACTGCACATGTATCACAATCAAACCCATACTTAGCCCGGGTATAGCCTATATCGCGAATAGTCTCCCGGACTATCCGGGGAATATCCACATAACACTCGGTTGTAATCTCCCCCATCACCAAGACCAAGCCGGTGGTCACCGCTGTCTCGCAGGCCACCCGCGCCAGGGGATCCCGGGCATAGATCTCATCGAGGATCGCATCCGAAATCTGATCACATATCTTGTCCGGGTGTCCTTCGGTCACCGACTCCGAAGTGAAAAAATGCCGACCAGCCAATACCATTCCCTCCCGACAAACCACAGTATCTAGGGATAGACTTCCCCGCTGCGACCTTAGTTACGCAGCGATTCTACCATGATTTGCCGTCTCCGTCAATTATGCTGGGCCTTTGGATGGAATTGAAAGGACTAGCCGCCTGACGGGGCTTAGAGCTGTTCCCGCCATGACTCAAAATCGCCCACGAACCGGTTGATGGCCTCTTCCCGCTCCTGTTTGCGCTTCCTGATGACTTCCTCTACCTGCTCCATCTCCTCCGGACTGACTAGCTTTTGGAGCAGCCCATAGGCATAGCGGGCCATGGACGACTTGCGGACCGATTCGGTAGGATCGGACAAAATGTCCATCACGATGGGCAAGACCCTAGTCGAACCATAAAGAACCAACAAGTCGAGGGCTGCCATCCGGACAGACGCCACCCGGTCGGTCTCGGCGATCTTCAGCACCTTTGTCTCCAAGCTTCGCTCCTCGGGCAGGAGCTGCAGGAATTTTAGTCCAATCTCCCTCAGGGTGGCGTTCTCGCTTCTAATAAGCTCATCGATAATCTTCAGGAGGGGTGCTCGTTTCGCCCGGCAGATGACTTTGCCTGCTTCCTCCGCGCCCGGCTCAAACTTGATCAGGCCCATTTCATCAAAGGCAAGCAAAGCCATCGAGGCCGGGACCCGCGATTTGGGATCGACCAGGACAAGGCTGACCAAGTCGGGCGTAAAGATCGGTTCGGCCAGGCGCTGGGCAGCCCTGACCCCGAGCAGGCGCACGGTCGCATCCCCATCCCGCAGCCATTTCTTAACCCGAGGGATTTCCACCTTGGTCAAGGTTTCCAAGAGGACCCGCTGAGAGGCAACCCTGAGCTTGCCGCCTTCACCTTCATCTAGCTGGAGATAGAACTTGAGGATTGGATCGATCAAAGTCGGATCCCTCATCCGCCTGGCCATATGCAGGGAAAAGGACTGGAGGGCCTCATCCTTGGAACGAATTCCATGCAGAACCGCAGCCCGTTGATCCTCGAGGGCGTAGTTCTTGATTTGGGCGATAATCTCCCTAGCGACAACCGAATCCCCCGTCAGCGAGACGACGCGGAACAGGGCAGGCAAAGCCTTCGGCTCGGCGATGGCGGCCAGGGATGCCCGGGCCTCCTTTCGATCCCGATTAAAGCACCACTTAAGGTGCTTTTCCAGGGAACGCATGGCGCCGGTGGAATTTCGCCTCTTCAAACAGATCTCCCGGTAAAAATGGGCCCGGATCGCGGGCGGTTGCTCGGCCAACACCCGCAGGAAGGCCTTAAGATTGCCGGGCTTGAAAGCCTCTTCTTCCAGCAGGGCAAGGGTCTGTGCGTATCCTTCCCCATCCTGCTGCAATTGGAGAAGGGCAAAAAGTTCTGCCGGGGAGCGATCTTCCGGCTCTATTATTTGCGAATTCATCATTGCGTACTCCTTTCCCGATAGACATACCCCCCCTGTCATTAGAACCGCTCGCGAATAGTTCTCCCATCGACGGGGGGATGAGGCAGCTTTTCCGGATTCCCGGGCCCAGGTCTACCAGGGATATGCTGTGACTTGGCGTTGGGCTTGTTTCTATCTGCGAAGTCTGCCGATATTATCCTGTCCACAACGGCTTGATAATAGTCTCCCGCGGAAAGACAAGGCGGAGGATATTCATCCTTTAGCGCGAGCTTCTTGAACTAGTTGAACGAATAGGCGGGCCTTAGCGGCGATCCCCTCATAATCATCGTTCGCAATCATCTTCCGGCCGACCAAAGCCCCGCCGATCCCTACCCCTGCGGCCCCAGCGGCAATAAAATCGGCCACATTCCCCTCATCGACGCCCCCCGTTGGGATCATGGGGATGTGCCCTAAGGGCCCGCGCACCTGCCGGATGAAAGCAGGCCCCAGCATCTGGGCAGGGAAGACCTTGACCGCCAGGGCGCCGGCTTGATAGGCAGCAAGGATCTCCGTCGGGGTCATGGCCCCGGGGATCACTACTCGATCATAGCGGTTGGCCATTTCAATGACCCGTACATCCAGGGTCGGCGTGAAAATGAACTGGGCGCCGGCCAAGATGGCTGCCCGCGCTGTTTCCGGGTCCAGGACAGTGCCCGCCCCCACCAGGGCCCCTTCTTGCTGTTGCGCAACCTGTTCGATGGTGCCCAGGGCCCCGGGAGAATCAACGGTGACCTCGAGGACCTCCACTCCTCCTTGTGCAAGGGCTTGTGCAATCCTTCGCACCTTCTCTGGCCTTGCGCCGCGAATGACGGCGATGATGCCGCTGTTGAAAATCCGCTGCAGATTTTCTACTCGCTTCACCGATCTAACCCCCGATCTATGGGGAAGTTCTAAAGGCCGCCGGCAAACGCATGATGCTCAACCGATGCAGCGGCCAATACCGCCAGACTGCTCGGCCGACGATCAGCGAGCGGGGTACAAAATCAACTCTCGGATCGCGACTATCTTCACTATTGTTCCTGTTATCCCCCAAGACAAAGTAAGCATCCTCCGGGACCGTCCGCGGACCAAACCGGCCGTAAAAAGCCTCTCCTAGATAGTCCTCGGAAAGCGGCTGGCCATTAACATAAACGACGCCGCCGTAAATCTGGATAGTGTCGCCCGGCACGCCGATGACCCGTTTAATGAAGCTTTCCTTTGGATTGGCCGGGTACCGGAAGACAACGATCTCGCCCCGCCGGGGCGGGCGAAATCGATAGGTAATCTTATCCACCATGAGTCTTTCCCCATTAACTAGCGTAGGCAACATCGAAGGGCCCTCAACGGTATAGGCCCGGGCGATAAAAATCATGATAAAGGCCGCCAAAGCCGCTGCTCCTAGAATTGTCTCCAGGAACTCCCGCAGTGGCGACTTTCCAGCCGCTGATCTGTTTATGTTAGGCAAGAGACATCCTTCTTTCTAGTGTGTTCCACCGCTCTAATATTTCGTTATCAATTCGGGAAAATCCTTCTCCTGGTAGTCAGCGTCTGCTGGATAGGATACAATGAAGGAAGCATTCAGTTAGAGGAGCAGGATGATGAGACTACTTTTCATGGGGACGGGAACGTCCCACGGGGTGCCGATGATCGGGTGCAGCTGCCCCGTCTGTACATCGCCGGATCCCCGCAATAGGCGTACAAGATCATCATTGCTGGTGACTTACCGGGACAAGAACATCCTCATCGACACGGCCACTGAGCTTCGTCTGCAGGCCCTCGCCGCCAATGTCACCCGTGTGGATGCCGTCCTTTATACCCATTTCCATGCAGACCATGTTTTTGGCTTCGATGATCTGCGCCGCTTCAATCAGCTGCAAGGCGCGGCCATCCCCGTCTACGGGAATGTCGGGACCATCGCCGAATTGAAGGAGTGTTTTGCCTACGTTTTTCGCGGCTGTCCTCCTAAAGGGTGCAGCAAACCCCGCGTCATTCCCCGGGTGATTACAGGACCCTTCCAACTGTTTGGCCTCCCCATTCAGCCCATTGAGGTCTATCACGGAGAGCTGCCGATCCTGGGCTACCGCCTGGCTGATGTGGCCTACATCACCGACTGCAGCTCGATCCCACCCTCCCAAAAGGAGTTCTTGCACGATCTCGACGTCCTCATCCTGGGGGCCCTTCGCTACGAACCCCACCCCACCCATTTCAACCTGGCCCAAGCCCTCCAAGTAATTGAAGAGTTAAACCCCCGCCGAGCATGGCTCACCCACATGACCCACGCCTTCGATCACGCCCAGGTGGAAAAGGAACTGCCGGGAAACGTCCGCCTCGCTTACGACGGCTTGACCATTGAAGCTTAAAAGGGGAGGACCTGCAGGTCCTCCCCAGGGGGAGTCTTCCCGTTATTCGCCGATGGCCTCGATGGCGGCATTAGTTCCCGCGATGCGGCCGAAAACGCTCATATCGGCCAGGGCATTGCCGCCGACGCGGTTGGTCCCGTGGATGCCGCCGGTCACCTCGCCCGCCGCGTAAAGCCCTGGGATCACTTCGCCTTGCCGATCAATGACTTGGGTTTTGCTGTTGATTACCACCCCGCCCATGGTATGGTGGACGGCGGGCCTGGCTGCGCCCGCATAGAAGGGCGGCGAGTCGAGTTTTGCCTCCAGGGCCCGTTTACCAAAGTCGGGATCGAAGCCCTGTTCCACGTAGGAGTTATATTTCGTGACGGTATCCACAAAAGCCTGGGCGGGAACGCCCATCTTCTCCGCCAGCTCCTCCAGGGTGTCGGCAACTAAGACTCCAGAACCAGGCTCGCCGACCTCCAGCACGTGCTGATCGGCCACCACCCAGGCCATTTGCCCTTCTTGAGCCAGCACCGCATCGGTGATGGCATCCCGCCGGCCGCCCTCATCGACGATCCGCTCACCCTTATTGTTGATGTACAGGACGAGCCCCGGGCGGATCACGCTGACGGGAGACCCGTAGACCCCGATGCACTGGATGTAGTCCATCCCCACCAAATCGGCCCCGATATCTTGCGCCATCAGGATCCCATCCCCCGTAGCCCCCACATGGTTGGTGGTGCCGACATCGGGGCCAAACCGGGGATCATATTTGCTGCGCATCTCCACATTGGCCCCAAAGCCCCCTGAGGCCAAGACGACGGCCTTAGCCAGCACCACCAGGTCATTGCCCTCTTTATCCACTGCCCGGGCTCCATAGACCCGTCCGGCAAAGGGGCTTTCCCGCAGTAGTTTGGTGGCCCTCGTGTTCAACAGGATCTGCACATTTCGCTCCCGGGCTGCCTTTTCCAAGACCCTGATGAATGCCCCCTGACGGCCTGGTGGAATGTTCGCGGGCCAGTGGGTGCGGGGATAAAGGGCTCCGTAGATTTGGAAAACGGTGTCCTCCCAGATCATGCCCAGGCGCTCATACCACTCGTAGGCGGCAGGTGCACCCTCGATCATGATCCGGACAAGCTCCGGATTGCCCCGGTAGTCTCCGGCGGCCAAGGTTTGGGCGAAATGCAGCTCAATGGAGTCTTCAATGCCGGCTGGGACTTGGGTTTTGGGATTGACCACATTCATGGCCTGGCCGGAAATTAAGGTGTTGCCGCCTAGGAAAGGCATTTTCTCCAGGACGATGACCTCAGCTCCCCGGTCAGCCGCTTCAATGGCCGCGCAAAGGCCTGCGCCGCCTCCGCCGATGACTAGCACGTCGGTTGTCAACACCACTTCCTTGGCGCCCGCGCTAGCTGCAAGGGCCAAGCACAACAGAAGTACTAGGGACCAGAGTCTCTTCATGCAGCTTCTCCTCCTTCTTGTGATTTCTTTCTCTATCTATATATTGTTCCTTTGGTCACAATTTTCCTTCTTTGCTTACTTAATTTTTTGGGCTTAAGATGCCAGCACCCCACCCCTTGACAGGGAGATGCCCCCTTCTTATAATCGAAATGCGAACATTTGTTTGCCTTGGAGGTGCGAGCCGTGCCCACGATCCTTTATTTCTCCTCCCCTGCCCCCCATCCGTGGGACCTTTGCGCCCAATTGACACCGCTGGTGGAACCCGCCGGCGCCAATGAGGGGTTTTTGGATTTGACGGGCTGCGGTCCGCTGGAGGGTTTATGGCGCCGGCTGCAGAAAGAAATAGGCCCCCTGCGCTGGGGCATGGCGAGCAATAAAATGGTGGCCCGCATCGCTTATCAATGCGGCAATAAGAAAGTCCCCCCAGGTTCTGAGGGGGATTTTCTAGCCCCCCTGTCCTTAGATCTGCTGCCCTTCCCGCCGGGGATCATCAAAGAGCTAAAACAACTGGGCCTTTTCACCATCGGCCAGTTGGCGTCCGTTCCCCTCAAGGAGCTGGGAAGGCAATTTGGGCCCCTAGGCAGGGAGCTTTTCCAAGCCGCCCGGGGCATCGACCATACTAAGGTGCAGGCCGCCTATCCCCCGCCAAGCATCACCTGTCGGCGAAGCTGGGATTTTCTGCCCAGCCATCGGTGCGAGCTGGAAGAGCGCTTGTTGGCCCTGGCCCGGGAATTAGGAGAAAAGCTGGCGGCGGGCAAACAAAGGTGTGGACGGCTGCGGGCCAGGAGCGATGAGCAGCTTTTGGAAATAGTTTTGATCCCGCCGGCAGATGGCGCTTCCTCTTTGCAGCAGGCAGCCTTTTATCGCCTCTTGCCCCGGTTAAGACCAGGCTTTTCTTTGGAGCTGAGGGCCCTCGATTTGACCCCCCGCCAAAGGGAGCAACTGGATCTTTTCCAGGCAAAGCCGGAGCTAGATCCTGTAATTGAAAGGCTGCAGACACGCTGGGGTCCCCGGGGCCTGCGCTGGGCCGCTGAGCTGGAATTGTCCCGGCGGGCAAGGTGTCTGAGGCAGTTCCAATGTCACCTCTTCGCTCCGTAAGGAGTTTTGCCCATGAAGGTTAGGCAGCGGCAAATTGAGGTCCTCCTCGATCAAAAGGGCGAACCTGCTTCCTTTAGCTGGTCGGGCCGGCGGGAAGTTGTCGCCGAAATCATCGATAAATGGTGGGAAGGGGGAAGGTGGTGGGCAGGGGAGCGGGAGATGATCGTCTACCGGCTGCTGACCAGGCGGGGAGGCCTTTATGAAATTCATTTTCATTCTGGCGAGGGAACCTGGTGGCTGGCCCGGGTTTTCGACTGAGGAGGAAGTCCATTGTTCGTCCATCTCCACATCCATTCCCCCTTTTCTTTTCTCGACGGGGCCTCCCCTTTGGAAAGGCTCATCGACAGGGCAGCCGAGCTAGGTATGGAGGCTCTGGCTTTGACAGACCACGATAATGTCTGCGGGGCCGTCCAGTTCCACCGCTTAGCCCAAAGGAAGGGCATCAAACCCATCCAGGGGGTTGAGATCACTTTGGCGGGCGAACGACACCTCACCCTCCTGGCCAAGGGGCCTGGAGGCTACGCCAATATCTGCCGCCTCATCACCAAGGCCCACTTGGACAATCCCCGGGGGACCCCTCAAATAACTCTAGAGGATCTGGCCCGGCACAAAGAGGGTCTCATTGTCCTCTCCGGCTGCCGTCGGGGCCCCATTGCCTCCTCCCTCCTGCAAGGGGATTACGATGGGGCTAGAAAGCTGGCCGAACGGTACAAAGGGACCTGGGGACAGGATTTTTACCTGGAGCTTCCTCCGCCCCACCTGCCGGGGGGACGGCGCTTGAATAGGCTGCTCGCAGAGCTGGGCGAGCTCCTGGCCATCCCTTTAGTTGCCACCGGCAACGTCCATTACGCGGTGAAGGCGGACTATCCCGTTTGCGATCTCCTCGCCTGTCTGCGGACGGGAACAACCCTGGAGGATGTCCACCCCCTGCGGCCGCTAAACGGGGAGAACTACTTAAAAAGCCCGCGGGAAATGGAGGCCCTTTTTGCCGACTACCCCGAGGCCCTCGAAAATAGCTGCAAGATCGCGGCGGCATGTGAGCCTTCGTTGGATCTGGACCGCAACTTTTTCCCCCGCTTCCCAACTGAGGAGAAGGCAAGCCATCTTCTAAGGCGCCTGGTTTGGGAAGGAGCCCATCGGCGCTACGGCAATTTGAGCGCCCCGGTCAAGGAGCGTTTGGAGCATGAGCTGACCATTATCGAACAACTGGATGTAGCCGATTATTTCCTCGTTGTGTGGGATGTGGTCCGCTTCGCCAACGCCAAAGGGATCCGCTATGCGGGGAGGGGTTCGGCCGCCGATTCGGCGGTGGCCTACTGTCTGGGGATCACGGAAGTTGATGCCATCGCCAGGGGGCTCCTTTTTGAACGCTTCCTCAGCCTGGAGCGGGCCCAAAAGCCCGACATCGATCTGGATTTGGACGCCCGCTACCGGGACTTGGTCGCGGATTATGTTTATGGCCAGTACGGCTCCGATCACGTGGCCTCCGTTTGCACCTTCAACACTTTTCGCGCCCGTTCGGCCATCCGCGAAGTGGGGAAGGCCATGGGGTTTGCCCCGGAAGAGTTGGATGCATTGGCCAAGAGATTTCCCCATATACCCGCCGATGCCATCGAATCGGCCCTAGATCATTTCCCGGAACTTAGCTTCCTCAAGGGAGATGGGCGTTACAGGCTCCTTTGGCGGCTGTGCGCCGCCGTGGCGGGGCTACCCCGCTTCATCGGCACTCACCTTGGAGGGCTTGTCATCAGCGGCGTCCCCCTGCTGCAGATTACCCCCCTGCAGCAAGCGGCCAAGGGAGCTTTGATCGCCCAATTCGATAAGGACGATATTGAAAATCTAGGCCTGATCAAACTAGATCTTCTCTCCCTGCGCACTTTGTCGGTGGTGGAGGATGCCGTCTGTACCATCAGCCGCGTCGATGAGGGCTTTTCCTACCAGGACATCCCCCTCGATGATGAAGAGACTTACC
>JAAYLE010000120.1 GCA_012522085.1 Bacillota bacterium
CCGCATATTCTCAGCCCCAAAGTGTTACACTATCGGGCAGCGACCGTACATATGCTAAAGTAGGCTCGGTGAATGGAGGGATGAAAACAGTTCAGGCAAGAAGGAGGATCAAGAATGTATCAGATCAAGGGCTACACAGCAGCCCTGCTGGTAGTCTTTCTGTTCTGCAGCATGGTGATCCCCCTGGCAGCTTCGAAGCCAACGGTGCTCCGCCCGGGGATGCGCGGCGCTGAAGTTGAGTCCCTGCAGTCTGCACTGCGGAAGGTGGGTTTTCCGCTGAAGGTCGACGGCATCTACGGGCCGGAGACTACTAAAGCAGTCCAAGAGCTGCAAAGGCGCCAGGGTCTCCAAGTCGACGGGCTGGCTGGACCAGCCACCGGGGAAGCCCTGGAGGGACTGTTGGCCAGCGAGAACCTAACTCATGTCGTTTCCCGGGGAGAGTGCTTGTCGGTCATTGCCCAAAGATACAACGTGCCCCTCAAGGATTTGATGGAGGCTAATAAGCTCGCCTCGTCAAAGATCATTGTTGGACAGAAACTGACTATCCCCCGGGCCCTGCCCGTCCAATCCAAGCCAAGCCAAATTGACTACACTGTCCAGGGAAAAGACACCCTCTACGCCATCGCGCGCCGCTTCAACACCACGGTGACGGAGCTTCTGCGCTACAACAATCTGCCGAATCCGGATCGCTTGCAGATTGGTCAAAAGATCACCATTCCTGTTAGGACCGGGCGCCTCCCAATGATCTGGCCGGTGCGGGGCCGGATCAGCTCAGGCTACGGGTGGCGGATCCACCCCGTCTATGGCCGGAGGCACTTCCACGGCGGCATCGACATTGCGGTTCCTTCCGGAACGCCGGTGCGCGCCGCTGCCCCGGGGATCGTCAGCCGCACGGGATGGATGGGCGGCGGAGGGCTCGTAGTGGTGATCGATCACGGCGGCGGCATCACCACCTGGTATCTGCACAACTCCCGCATTCTCGTCCGCAAAGGCCAGCGGGTGCGCGGGGGCGATGTGATCGCCCGCTCCGGCGCCACCGGGGTGGTGACTGGCCCCCATGTGGACTTTCGGATTAAGGTTAACGACCGGACAATTGACCCTATGGCCTGGCTCCCTTAAAGGTGTATAATGGCTGTAGAATCTAGGTGATGTGAAATGTCGCTTGCCGTTTCAATGCGAGGGGGCGCCTTCCGGTACGGACGGCACATCCTTTGGGAAGGAATCGATTTTAGGCTTACCCGAGGGGAATTCGTCGGGTTAATGGGCCCCAACGGCTCCGGCAAGAGCACCCTGCTCAAAGTTGTGCTGGGACTGCTCCCCCTCGCCCAGGGCGAGCTGATCGTATTGGGCTCCGAGAAGGTCCCCCGGACCAGGATCGGCTATCTTCCCCAGGGTCAGCCAGAGAGGTTCAGCTTCTCGCCCCTGGTGAAAGATGTTGTCCTCATGGGGATGTACGGTTCGTTGGGACTGCTTCGTTTCCCTGGGAAAGAGGAGAAGCGCAAGGCATGGGCGGCCCTCGATCAGGTCGACATGTTGGCTTACAAAGACGAACCCCTGAGTCATTTGTCAGGGGGTCAACAGCAACGGGTTTTCATTGCCCGGGCCATTGCCGGCGGCAAAGAGCTGCTCCTCCTCGATGAACCGACCAACCGGGTGGACCCGACCAGCCGGAGCCTCATCATCCAGGCTCTCCTTCGCATCCGGGAAAAGAGCGGGGCCGGGGCCATCATCGTCAGCCACGACCCGAACTTCCTGCAAGCAACAACCCACCGGGTCCTTTGCCTTAACGGCTCCCTCGCCGACGGAAGCTTGCCGCCGGGTGGGTGAAGCTCCCGATGCGAAGGTGGGGATGCTTCGCCTTCAGACGCCTTATCAGTCCCTGGATCCCCAGGGTCTTTTCCCTCATGGGGAATGCTTCCGCCAGCCAGCCGGGATCTGCGCTCAGGTTGCGCAATTGAACCATCTGGATGCCCGTTTCCCCGATGAAATCCACCAGTGCCCCGACTTCCTCGCGCCTATCAGTAAAGCCAGGGAAGGTCAGCAGATTCAAACTGACCACCACGTCCTGGGACCTGGCCAGGCGGATCGAGTTGGCAACATCCCTCAGGGCATAGCCCCGCGGCCGATGATAGGCGTTGAAATTTTCCTCCCGGGCGCTAAAAAGGCTCACCCGCATCGAATCCAGCCCCGCATCGACCAATCGGGCCAAATCCGCGGCGCTGCCCCCATTGGTGTTGATATTGATCGTTCCCCGATGGGTTCGGCGGCGAATGTCCATCACGGCCTCGGCCAGAAGCCTTGATTCGAGGCTCGGCTCACCCTCGCACCCCTGCCCGAAACTGATGATCCCATCCCGGGCCCGGTCTAAGTGACGGGCGGCCAGTTCAACGATCTCTTCTTTGTTGGGAGTGAAGCCGATCCTGCTGTGGGGCGCCGGGGGAACATCCCCTTCCTGTTCGGAGATGCAGCCAAGGCAGCGGGCATTGCACCGCCTTGAGCTGGGAATGCCGGCCTCCCACCGCTCATAGAACAGATTCTGGGCGGTGAAGCACTGGTAGCGCAAGGCACACCCCGATAGGTGTTCAATCAGTCGGTTGTCCGGAAAAAGCCTTTGCATCCTCGCGATGCGACGGGGCAGGGTCTCCGTATTGAAAAAGCGGGGAGACCAGCGGTAGCGCAAGTCGTCGATGGGCAGGGCGGCCGCGTACAGTCGGCCGCGGCAGGCGCCAACAGCGGTATAACCGAAAAAGGGGAGCTGGAGAGGGTCTTCCAGGGTCTTGTACGCGGGAAGCAGGGTCCGGACGTAGCCTGCAGGCAATAAGGCGCCGACGGCCCACTTGGACTCGCCAGCGGACCGTATCCGCCCTGAAGAACGCTCCCGGCCAACGGCGGCCCGGCCGGGGAGGACGACCATGCTTGCCCCCGGAGGCAGCGGAACTACCTGGCCAAGCTCCAAAAAAGAGGGCCCGTTACGGCCCACCGCAATCAGTTTATCATCTATGTACATGCGGCCCGCCTCATCGGCGTAGACTACGGAAAGCGCCATATCTTCCCCCTAGCGAATCAGGTATTTATAGGGGTCAACTGCTTTCGCCCGGTAGCGAATCTCGAAGTGCAGATGGGGGCCGGTGGAATTTCCCGTATTCCCGCTGCGGGCGATGATCTGGCCGCGTTCCACCCTGTCTCCCGCTGAGACCAGGAGCTTCGAATTGTGGGCATACCTGGTCTCGACGCCCTTGCCGTGGTCGATAATCACCAGGTAGCCGTAGCCGCCTCTTCGCCCGGCGAAGGTCACCCGCCCTGCAGCGGCGGCCCGGATGGGCGTGCCAGTGGGAACGGCGATGTCTAGACCATAATGCATCCTGCCCCACCGCATCCCGAAGTGGGAAGAAAGCCTGCCCTTGACTGGCCAGGAAAAAGCCCGCTGGAGGACGCCGTTGCGCACCAACTGGTAGCGCTGGACCAGTTCCCTGGCTCCAGGGATGATGAGCTGCTGACCTACCTGTACGCTGTTGGGGTTAGCAATCTCATTGGCCTCGGCGATCTTTTCGTACCCGACATTGTACATGCGGGCGATATCCCACAGGGTCTCTCCCTTCTCCACCTGATGCAGAACGCCGACAACGGTCAGTATGGAGAGCTTTTGTCCAACCGACAGCCGGTGGACATTGCTCATATTGTTAATCTGGGCAATGGTATTGACATCAGTCCCGTAGGCCTTTGCAATATCCCACAGGGTTTCTCCGGACTGGACGATATGGGTGAGGACTTGGGGCTTAGCAGGAGGAGGCGGCTCTTCTGGCTTTGCCTCTTCCTCAACCGGCTCTTCAACCGGTTCCTCTACGGGCCCCGCAACGATCTCATCATCTAAGGGCAGCTCCGGCTCCTCCGTCAGCTGAAAAGCCATCGGCACCAACTGCAGATCGGCAGTCTGGATCGCCCCATCTGCCCGCCAGGCCGGCGCGTCGATGCCCAGAAGCGAACTCCGCATAGCAATTTGATCATCCCAAGAAGCACCGCCAGCGGCGGACCCATCAATGCCCAGCAAAACTGCTTCTTCCAGCTGGGATTGCTTAAAGTTAGAAATGCCCCCTCCCACAGTGACGGTGAGGCAAAGGGCCATCAGTATCAACCTAGCCAACGGACGGCTGCGGCTTTCACGTAACGGTTCCACGCCGTGCTTCCTTCCCTTCCGCTGGTGGGCAGCGAAAGTTTGCACCGTCCGGGTGCAGGCTATCGCTGCTCACTCCCTTGATTCGGGAAATGTTGCGCGCCTTTTACTTCCCTAAGGAACCTCTCGAAGTAACTCGGCATGGGTCGAAACTTGCAACACGATGTCATATTCCACATCTGAAGCCTGTTTCCTGCCGCTGAAGTGGAAATTTTGCTCAGCGGAGAGAAATGCGTCCTGTGATATGCTATCCATCCCTAAGCCGGTTTAGCCCTCTATCTTTGGATGTAAATCCTTCCAGAGCCTGCTTACATATTGGTTCAGCGTTTTCTAGAAAATGTCCTTCTTTCTTTAGAAAATAAACACAAAGATCAGGGCTGCGCGCATCAATCATATCCCCTCAGGTTGTCCGCAAAGGGAGAGTTGATGATGAGCTGCATGAATTCCTCGTTCTTCTTGGTGTGGGTCAATCGATCGATGAGCAGGTCCGTTGTTTCGGCGGTGCCCATGGAGCCTAGAGCCTTCCTCAAGATCCACATCGTCTCCAGCTCCGTCTCGGTCAAGAGGAGCTCTTCCTTCCTGGTTCCCGAACGGTAAATGTCCACCGCCGGGAAGATGCGCCGCTCGGCAAGCTTGCGGTCCAAGTGGAGCTCCATGTTGCCCGTTCCCTTGAATTCCTCATAGATAACATCATCCATGCGGGAGCCTGTTTCGATTAGGGCAGTCGCCAAGATCGTCAAGCTGCCCCCTTCCTCTAGATTGCGGGCGGCGCCGAAAAATCGCTTCGGACGGTGCAAGGCCGCAGGATCCACTCCGCCGGATAGAGTCCGGCCGCTAGGAGGCACCACCAGATTGTGGGCCCGGGCCAGGCGAGTGATGCTGTCCAGGAGGATGACCACATCCTTGCCATACTCCACCAACCGCTTCGCCCGTTCAAGGACCATATCCGCCACTTTGACATGGTTGTCCGGAGGTTGATCGAAGGTCGAGCTGACGACGACTCCCTTGACGGATCGCTCCATATCCGTCACCTCTTCCGGACGCTCATCGATGAGGAGGACGATGAGCTCCACTTCCGGATGGTTGGTCGTCAAGCTGTTGGCAATTTTCTTCAGCACGGTGGTCTTGCCCGCCTTTGGCGGCGCGACGATCAAGCCCCGCTGCCCCTTGCCTAGGGGAGCGATGATGTCAATGAGGCGAGTAGCAATTTCCTTTGGGTCAAGTTCCAGATGGAGGCGTTCATTGGGATAGATGGGGGTGAGGTCGTCGAAGTCCGGTCGCGTGATGGCCAGCTCCGCATCGGCCATGTTCACCGCCAGGACTCGCAGCAGGGCGTTATACCGTTCGTTGTCCTTTGGGGGGCGAATTTGGCCGAGGATGGCATCCCCCGTCCGGAGATTGAAGCGGCGAATCTGGGATGGAGAAACATACACATCGTTGGGACCGGGGGTGAAGCTGTCGACTCTGAGGAATCCGTAGCCGTCGGGAAGGACTTCGAGGATGCCTTCGGTCATCGTCAAGCCCTCTTTTTCCGTCTCGGCCTTGAGGATCTGCAAAATCAGCTCCTTCTTCCGCAGCCTCCCCGAGCCAGCTATGTCCAACTCCGCGGCGATCTCCTGCAGCTCATCGATTGTCTTCCGGCGCAGTTCACCAATATTCATCGTTATCAGCTCCTCGCTCTTGAGGCCTAAGCCCGGCGACTGCAGCCAAAGAGACGCATTTTTCTTTGGACCACCTCTTGCATGCGCTCCCTGGCCGGTCCAAGAATCCGGCGGGGGTCAATTTCATCCGGGTCCTCCTCGAGGACTTCCCGCACCCCCTGGGCAAAGGCCTGGCGAATTTCAGTGTCGATATTGATTTTGGTTATTCCTAATTCGATCGCCTGTCGGATGGCTTCATCGGAGAGTCCCGAGGCTCCGTGCAGGACCAAGGGGACATCAACCTGCCGATTGATCTCATCCAGCCGGGCAAAATCCAGTCTCGGCTCGCCCTTGTAGACCCCATGGGCAGTACCGATGGCAACAGCCAAGGCGTCTACGCCTGTTTCCTGTACAAAACGACAGGCTTCATCGGGATCGGTGAGGAAGGCGTCTGCCGCGGCCACCACGATGTCATCCTCTTTGCCGCCTATCCGGCCTAGTTCTCCCTCAACCGAAACGCCCACGCAATGGGCCACATCGGCTACCCGGCGCACCAGCTCCACGTTCTCGGCGAAAGGCAGCTGCGACCCATCCACCATGACGGCAGTAAAACCTGCCCGGATGCAGCGGACGGCCTGCTCAAAGCTGGTTCCGTGATCGAGATTCAATGCCACCGGGACGGCGGCCTTAGCGGCAGCCGCCTGCACCATCGCGGTTATGTACTCCAGGCCCGCGTATTTAAGTCCCCCTTGGCTGGCTTGGATGATGACCGGCGAGCGTTCTGCTTCCGCTGCGGCAATGATCGCCTGCAGTATCTCCAAGTTGTTGCAGTTAAATGCCCCCACTGCGTAGCGCCCTTCCCGGGCCTTTTTCAGCAGCGGACCGACTGGTACTAGCGCCAATTGGCAAACCTCCTTTGAGTTCTATTCCTTGTGGAACGACCTGAGGATTCTCTCCACAGTCTTCAGGTCGGTCAAATTCCCCTCGGCCGCCATTGGGATGGTCAAACGGCTGCGGCAGCGGCTGCAGACCAGCTCAAGCCGATCAGGGTACAGTTCCACGTCCATCTCACCATGTCCACACTGGCACAAAATCCCCCCTTGCAGAGCTAAATCACCAAGGATAGACAAGGCCTCGTCAACGAAGGGATGCAGATTAGACTCCCTCCCCAGGGTGAGCGGCGCCCCGGTCAACGGACAATACAGGTTGACTGCCTTGCCGCTGCATATGTCATCCATCGGAATACTCAGGAAGTGAAATCGCTCACAGATCAGACAAGCGACAAGGAAATTGATCTGTCGTCGATGTTTTCTTACCCTGGCTACAGTCAATCCACAGGGACATGGAAGCGAAATAGTCCGGCCCTTGGGCAGGTCAAACAAAGAAAAGTCGCGGGTTGATCCTCTGCCACAATTGGGACAGCGAACAAAAAGGTCAAACTTGGTATTAATCAGCATCCTTCGGGTGTCACCCTTATTGTCTTTATCAACTGTGCGGTTGTATGGAAATCCCCACAGAACGCAGGAAGCATCCGGTGCGCAGGGCATTTAGGAGAGAGATCACCGGTTTGAAACCCAGCGGCAGACCCCGAGCAACTTCAAACAACCTTGATGTTCGCCAAGACCTGCCCTCTTTCCTCCCGACCTTGGTTAATTCACTCAAGGCTGCTTAAGTTTTGGACGAGAAGGCGTCCGGAAAGCTCCAGCTTGACCGTAGCCGCCCACAAGCCGGGAGCCAGATTGGCCAAGGAAACCCGCTGCCACGGGCCGCCATTGATGGTTCTGGCCCATGCATCCTCCCCTGCCACCTTAAGGAGCACGGTCCGATAGGGATTGTAAAGGTCTACCCGGCGCAAGTCAAGAGCTACCTTAGCATAAATGAGCTGCTCCCCCGCCACCGACAAGGCATCCGGTCCAACCCGGCAGCCTTCCCAAAAGACCCTCTGTTCATCATAGGGGAGCGCGACCAGATGGCCGTCCTCCGGGCGCAGCAGAACCCAGCCTTTTCCCCAGTCAACGACCTCGCCGATGACGCAGCCGGATGTCTCCCCCCAGGGGAAGACCTCCCCTTGCGGCTCCCAGGCCCAACCGACGCTAAACACGGCCGCAACAATCAACAAGCCCGCTATTAATCCCATCAAGCCAGTCGCCCCCTTACTTATTCAGTAACATTATGGGCAAAAAGCTAGCTGATTATGAGCGGGCAGTGAGTAGAAAACAGCAGCCCCCGCCGGGAGGCGGGGGCGCCAATCCTTGCTGCCGACTACTTGGCAAAGTCCTGCGGCGTCACGCTGTCAAGAAACTTGCGAAACTCCTCCAACTCCGTATCTTCCTCTTCCTTGTGAATGACCATCGCCTTGGCCGCCACTTCTTCGGAGATGAAAATGGGAGCGTCGGTGCGCAAAGCAAGGGCAATCGCATCGCTGGGGCGAGCATCGATGTCGATCTCCCCCTTAGCGGTCTTCAAATAGATGCGGGCGTAGTAGGTCTCGTCTTTCAGTTCCGTGATCACAACCCGACTAACCTTGGCGCCAAAACCGTCCAAAATATTCTTCAGCAGGTCATGCGTGATGGGGCGAGGTGGCTTGATTCCCTCCATCTGAATGGTGATGGCATTGGCTTCCGCCGGCCCAATCAAGATGGGAATGAAGCCCCTCTCTTCGGCATCGGTGATCACCACTACAGGCATCATAGTGTGTTGATCGATGCCCACTACCTTCACCTTCATCCTTACCATGCACGCTCACCCCATTTCAAGCAATTTAGCGCCCCTACCTCCTTGCCCAGTCGATTATATTATACCAAATCCCCGTCAGGGAAACCACCCGCAGGGGCATGCCCCCCTACCGGTGGTTAGCCAGGCAAGCGCGAATGAATCCAGTAAACAAGGGATGGGGTCGATTGGGACGCGACTTGAACTCGGGGTGAAACTGGGTGGCGATGAACCACGGGTGATCGGCCAGCTCCATCACTTCCACCAGGGAGCCGTCCGGGCTAAGTCCAACGGGAAGCATGTTTCGTTCTTCGTAAAGGCTCCGGTACTTATTGTTGAACTCATAGCGGTGCCGATGCCGCTCGACGATCTCTTTGCGCCCATAGAGCCTAGCGACCAGGGAGTCCGGCCGGAGGGTGCAGGGCCAGGCGCCGAGCCGCATAGTCCCCCCTATGTGGGAAAGCTCCTCTTGCCCGGGCAACAGATGAATGACGGGATGATCGGTATCAGGGTCAAACTCGGTGCTGTTTGCTCCATCCAGCCCCAAGACGTTCCTGGCAAACTCGATCACCGCGCAGTGCATGCCCAGGCAAAGGCCAAGGAATGGCTTTCCTTCCTCCCGGGCATAGGTGATCGCGTTAATCTTGCCTTCGATGCCCCGGGAGCCAAAACCACCGGGCACCAAAATACCATCGGCGCCAGCCAGGAGTTCGCCGGCCTGCCTGCCTTCCAAATCCTCCGCGTTGACCCAAAGGACCTCTACCTTGCATTCATTGGCGATCCCTCCGTGGTGGAGGGCTTCCACCACGCTCAGGTACGCATCGGGCAGGGACACGTACTTGCCGACGATAGCCACCTTCGTGCGGGTCTGGGGGTTCTTAATGGTATTAACCATCGCCCGCCACTCTTTCAGGTCCCGCTTGCCCGGCGGCAGGTTGAGCTTCTTGATGACCAGCTCATCCAAGCCCTCCTGCTCAAACATCAATGGCACTTCATAGATAGTGTCCGCATCCAAGTTCGGTATGACCGCTTCTTGCTCGATATCGCAAAACAGAGCAATTTTCTTCTTGATCTCAGGGGACAGATGACTTTCTGTCCGGCAGACGATGATGTCCGGCTGGATGCCGATCGAGCGCAATTCCTTGACGCTGTGCTGGGTAGGCTTGGTTTTCAGCTCCCCGGCTGTCTTAATGTAGGGAACTAGTGTCACGTGAATGTAAAGACAGGCATCCCGGCCCACATCGCTCTTGAACTGGCGGATGGCCTCAAGGAAGGGCAGGCTTTCGATGTCCCCGACCGTTCCTCCGATTTCCACGATCACCACATCGATATCTCCCGGCCGGCCCAAGGCCAGGATGGCTTCCTTGATTTCGTTGGTGATGTGGGGAATGACCTGGACTGTTCTCCCTAAGAACTCTCCCTTGCGCTCTTTTTCAATGACCGACCAGTAAATTTTCCCCGTGGTCACATTGCTCAGCTTGGTCAAGTTCGCATCGGTGAATCGTTCATAATGCCCAAGATCCAGGTCTGTTTCAGCCCCATCCTCGGTCACAAACACCTCGCCATGCTGGAAGGGGCTCATTGTCCCCGGATCCACGTTAATATAAGGATCGAGCTTCAGCATGGTAACCTTGAAGCCGCGGCTTTTCAGCAGCCTCCCCAAAGAAGCGGCTGTAATGCCTTTCCCCAGGCTCGAAACCACCCCGCCGGTTACAAAAATGTACTTAGGCATATGTGTTTACCTCGTTTCCGCAAGTTTCCCTTTGGACCTTTATTCTACATAATCTCTGGCGCAGATACCCCGAGCAGCTCAAGGGCATTAGCTAAGACTATCCGAACTCCCCTCACCAAAGTCAACCGGGCTGCTTGCAGCTCCTCCTCCTCGCCGATCACCCGGCAATGGGTGTAGAAAGAGTGGAACAGGGAAGCCAGTTCGTGAACATAATGGGCTATCCGATGGGGCTCCCTGCGCAAGGCCGCAGCTTCTACCTCCCCGGGGAAGGCGGCCAGACACTTAAGGAGCTCCTCTTCATGACCGGTAGCTAGAAGCGTCGCATCGATATCTCCCGGCTCAGGGAGGGCGATGCCCTTTTCCTCTGCCTGGCGCAGGATGCTGCAGATGCGAGCATGGGCATACTGAACATAGTAGACCGGATTGTCCGCCGTCTGCTCTTGGGCCAAGTCCAGGTCAAAATCAAGATGGCTTTCGGGGCTGCGCATCAGGAAAAAGAACCGTGCGGCATCCCGACCGACTTCCTCCACCAGCTCCGCCATCCCGATGAAAGTCCCCGTCCTCTTGGACATGCGCACCTGCTGGCCGCCCCTGAGGAGGTTGACCAACTGGAGGATGATCACCTCCAGATCCTCCTCATCCCGGCCTAAAGCCTGCACCGCAGCCTTCATCCTGGCGATGTATCCATGGTGGTCCGGACCCCAAATGTCGATTACCCGGTCAAATCCCCGCTCATACTTATCCCGGTGATAGGCGATGTCCGCCGCCAAGTAGGTGGGCTGGCCATCGCTGCGGACCAGCACCCGGTCCTTGTCATCCCCGTAGGCAGTGGAGCGAAACCACAAGGCCCCATCCTTTTCGTAGATATGGCCCCCTTGCTGCAGCTCCCGGACTACTGCCTCCACCCGCCCCGTCGCATGCAGATCCCGCTCCCTGAACCAGACATCAAAGGTGACGCCAAATGCTTCCAAGTCTCGCCGCTGCCACTCCACCATCCGGTCCAACCCCTGCCGGCGGAAAAACCCAATGCGCTCCTCCGGCGACATCTCGACCAGTTCAGGATGTTCATCGAAGAGCTCTTTGGCAACCTCCAACACATATTCGCCAGGATACCCATCGGGAGGGATCTCGGCCTCCTCCCCGCACAGCTGGCGGAACCGGGCCTCCAAGGAGCGGGCAAATTGATCCGCCTGGCTGCCGGCATCATTGACATAAAACTCCTTGCTCACATCCTCCCCCACCGCAGCCAAAAGGCGGGCCAGGCAGTCGCCCACCGCCGCCGCTCGGGCATTAACCACATTCATCGGACCGGTAGGGTTGGCGCTGACGAACTCCAGCTGGATCTTCCTCGGCCTGTCGGTCCTCTTGCACCCATAGCGGGAGCCCCCGGCCAGAATTTCGGCCAGGAGCCGGCCCCACCAGTCCTGACTCAGATGAAAATTGATGAATCCGGGGCCAGCGATCTCAACCCGCTCGATGGCGGCCTTCTTGAGATCCAACTTGTCCACCAACAACTCAGCCACCTTCCTGGGGGGCAGGCCAGCTTCACTGCTCAAGACCAAAGCCAGGTTGGTGGCCAAATGACCATGTTCCTTGGACCGGGGAGTCTCCAGGTGAACCTCTTGGACCGGCCCTACCTGCAAGAGCCCCTCGGCGGCACATCGATCGGCAGCAGCCTTCAAAGCTCCGGCGATCATGTCCCGCTGCTTCGCAATTACATCCACCGTATCCAGCTCCTTTAGCTTAGTGCCCGTCGGAAAGCCGATGGATGACCTCCTCGTTGCGCCGGAAGATCTCTTTGGCGCTCAAGTGTCCTCCCAGTGTCTCCACCTGCTTTCCCTCCACTAACACCAAGACGCCTTGAATCTGGGGAAATTCTGTCAAGGTATTGGCGATAGCCGCGACCATAAGACCCTCAAGGCTTGATCCCCAATTGAAGTTCTCCATGATTTCCCGGCTAAAGTTCGCGTAGGCGATGCCATCCTTCACTTCCAGTCCTAAAACCCGGGTCCCTTCCGGCAAGGACCTGTTCAGCCTTGAACCTTCGGAGGGGCCCTTAGCCAATTCCTGCAAAGCCTCCAAAGGAAGGTTCTCGCCGACCACTCTCCGCAATTCCGGAGCCAAGGAGAACTCCGTTTTGCCGCTGAAAACGAAATACACCGTCACATCCTGCCCCCCGGCCCTTTGGTCCCGGGTTCTGGGCAGCTCCTCCCGCAAAGTCTCATTTTCCTCCCGGAGCCGGTCCAACTCCCGTTCCAGGTTCTCAACCCTTTGCATTGCCCGCCGGCGCTCCCCCTGGACATACACCAAAAGCCCCGCCAAAGCAGCGAGGATTACCAACACCGCCAGTATTTTCCGCACCCCTATCCCTCCCGTTGCGTCAGCCCCAAAGGAGCAATGCCTCGCGCACAAGCTTAGCCGCGAGCAGCGAGGTAATGTCCCCGGGGTCGGCAGGGGGACAAACCTCGACGATGTCCATCCCCACGAGCCGCAGGCCCTTCAAACCATAAAGGGCCTGGAGCAGCTCCCGGCTCCCTATGCCCCCAGCTTCAGGGGTTCCCGTCCCCGGTGCAAAGGCCGGGTCCAACACATCGATGTCGATGCTCAAATAGAGGGGACGGCCGGCAAGCTCCTCTAAGACACTGGCAAGACCATCCACCCCGCCGGGGAAGAATCTGGTGTTGGCCCGTCCGAAGGCAAACTCCTCCCGAGTGCCCGAGCGGATGCCAAATTGGTAGACCCTCTCTCCCCCGATGAGGTCCACGATCTGTCTAACGACTGTGGCGTGGGAGTCGGTCTGGCCCAGATATTCATCCCGGAGGTCAGCATGGGCATCGAACTGGAGGAAGACCAGATCGGGATAAAATCGAATCATCCCCCGGAGGATGGGGAGGCTGATCAGGTGCTCCCCGCCGAGCACTAATGGCAGCCGCCCCTGCCCGGCCAAGTCGGCCGCCGCCTCCTCGATGCGCCGCAGACTCTCCTCCAAATCGCCAAAGGGCAGAATCAAATCCCCCAGGTCCTCAAAGCTTATCTCATCCAGCCCCCGATCCAAGGCAGGGCTGTATTCCTCCAGAGCTTCCGATACCTCCCTGATCCTTTCGGGAGCAAACCTGGCGCCGGGGCGGAAGCTTGTGGTCTGATCGAGGGGGACCCCCAACAGGACCATCCTGCCGCCCGACCCGGCGGACAGAAAGCCGCCGCGCCTTTGCAGATGCTCCCGCCAATTCATCGGGCAGCCTCCTCCCCGATGAGATCCCGCACGAAGTTGGGCAGAGCAAAGGCCGCCCTGTGCACATCGGGGTTGTAATAAACTGTGGGCACTGCTTGTCTCGCCTTGAAGTCCACCTGCAGCGGATCATACTTCTTCGAGCCTAGGGAGAAGCTCCACAGGCCCGTCGGATAGGTCGGCACACAGGCCAAATACAGCCGACTGACGGGAAAGATGCTGCGAATATGGCCGAAGGACTTCTCAATGAGTGATGCGTTGACATACGGCGATTCCGTTTGGGCCACCAAAATGCCGTCTTCCGTCAGGGCTTCGTGGATGGCCTGGTAAAAATCCCGCGAAAACAGCCCCACGGCGGCTCCGACCGGTTCGGTGGAGTCTACGAACACGATGTCGTAAGCATCTCGCCGCGTCTTAATATGGGCGATGCCATCGCCCACCATGATATCGACCCGAGGGTCGTCCAAAGCAGAACTAATGCTAGGCAGATAGCGCCTCGCAGCTTCGATGACGGCCTCATCAATCTCAGCCAGGACCACTTTCTCAATCGATGGGTGTTTGAGGATCTCCCGGACGGCTCCCCCGTCACCGCCCCCAACGACCGCCACTCTGCGGGGGTTTGGATGGGTGTATAAAGCCACATGGGTAATCATTTCATGGTACACATATTCGTCTTTTTCCGTCGTCTGGACCATGCCATCGAGGACTAGCATCCGCCCATACTGGACGGTGTCTAGTACTGCCAACTCCTGGTAGGGAGTTGTCTCCCGATGGAGGAGGCTTTTCACCTTGAGGCTAAGCCCCATGTTTTCCGTTTGCTTTTCCGTATACCAAAGGTCCATGTCCCCATCTCCCCCCAGGTGCTAGTACCACAGGGCAACTGCAGCAAACACGCACCCGATAGACTCCACCTTGTGCTCAACCGACTTGACCAGGGTCTTCTTCAAGGGCATCTGCCGCTGGGCAAAGGCATTCTCCACCATCGCAACGACCTTCTGTTCGGCCTCTTCGCCGCTGCATCGCCCCGAATACTCCATGATCACGCCAAAGCTGTCCTCGGACATGCCCACTGCCACCGCAGCCGCGATGGTCTCGCCAGGGACTTCGCTGATCAAGGCTCCATAGGCCGTCGGGGTCAGTGAACCGGCAGGAATGGACACCTCGTCCACATACTTGGCCCCCGGAGGCAGGATGCTGCTGACCCGGACAAGATTAAGATTCCCCAGTCCCGCGGCCAGCAAAGCGTTGTCAAAAGCATTTAACCCCGTTGGCCCCTCGCTTTTCCCGGCCACTAGGGTGAATTTCTCAGGTGTTGGCAGCATATGACTACCCCTTCCCATTTTTGACATGAAAATTACCTGTACTAGTATACCAAAAGTGCCTGGGAAATTAAACTGCGATTTTTTCTCTCCGACCCCCGGCGAGGAGGAGACGGCGATGCCGATTGTGACAGGTTTGACGAGTAAATTAGGGGCTCCTATAGGAAGGATAATTAAGAGACATTGTAGAACAAGGGTCTGATAAGGTCGAGAATCCGCAGGGGGGGATGAAGCGAGTTCAAACAGGCCTGACGCGGCGCGGCTATGAAGGAGTTTGCCATATCCCCTTCACGGGGCTTTACCTTTGTCTAGGATGCTGTTAGTAGCTGCGCCTTCCACCCGCCGGGATGGGTAAGGTGCCAACCGGAGGGAAATCTACTGCTATGAAAGGAGTCGGACTATGCTAAGCGATATTGAGATTGCCCAAAGTGCTAAGCTAAAACCCATCAAGGACATCGCGGCCAGCATCGGGCTGACCGAGGACGACCTAGAATACTACGGGAAGTATAAAGCCAAGGTCAGCTTAGATGTCTACAAGCGCCTGGCCGACAGGCCGAACGGCAAGCTCATTTACACCACCGCCATCACCGCCACGCCTGCGGGAGAAGGGAAGACCTGCACCGCGGTGGGGATCACCCAAGCCCTAGGCAAACTGGGGAAAAAGGTGATGTTTTGTCTGCGCGAGCCATCCCTAGGACCCACCTTTGGCGTCAAGGGAGGCGCGGCAGGTGGAGGCTACTCCCAGGTCGTCCCCATGGAGGACATCAACCTTCACTTCACCGGCGACATCCATGCCGTCGGAGCCGCCCACAACCTGCTCGCCGCGGTGTTGGAGAACCACATCTTTAAAGGAAACAAACTGGGAATTGATCCGAAGCAGGTGCTCTGGCGCCGGGTCATGGACATGAATGATCGGCAGCTGCGCAACATCGTGGTCGGCCTTGGCGGCAAAGGCGACGGCTTTACGATGCAAAGCGGCTTTGACATCACCGTTGCCTCAGAAGTCATGGCCATCTTGTGTCTGGCCCAAGACATCGACGACCTGAAGGAGCGGCTGGGCAGGATGCTCGTCGCCTACAACTACGATGGCGGCCCTGTGTTCGCCAGGGACCTAAACGTCCATGGGGCAATGACCGTCCTCCTGAAGGATGCAATCAAGCCCAACCTGGTGCAAACCTTGGAAGGCCAGCCAGGCTTCGTCCACGGCGGACCCTTTGCCAACATCGCCCATGGCAACAACTCCATCATCGCCACCAGAACGGCGCTGAAGCTGGCTGATTACGTGGTGACCGAGGGCGGCTTCGCCGCGGACCTAGGTGCGGAGAAGTTCTTCGACATCGTCCATGGCTACACCGGGCTGAAGCCAGACGTGGCCGTTATCGTCGCTTCCGTCAGGGCCCTGAACATGCACGGCGGCGTGCCGAGGGAAAAGGTCGCGGAAACCAACTTGGAGGCCCTGGAGAAGGGTCTGGCGAACCTTGACAAACACATCGCCAACGTAAAGAAGTTCGGCGTGCCCATCGTGGTCGCGATCAACCGCTTCCCCACCGATGCACCCGAGGAGCTGGAGCTGGTCCACAAGCACTGCGCTCAGGCCGGCGTTCGCTCAGCCATTTCGGAGGTCGTTGCCAAGGGCGGCGAAGGCGGCGTCGAGCTTGCCGAAACCATTCTGGACGTCTTGGAGAAGGAGCCGGCCAACTTCAAGCCCTTGTACGATTGGAACCTGTCCATCAAAGAGAAGATCGAAATCCTGGCCAAGGAAATCTACGGCGCGGACGGGGTTTCTTACACGAACCGGGCCGAGCGGGATATTGCCAGCTACACTGAACTAGGCTTTGGCGGTCTTCCCCTGTGCATGGCCAAGACCCAGCACTCCCTGTCGGATGACCCCACCAAGAAGGGTGCGCCGACCGGCTGGACACTGACCATCCGGGAGGTCAGGGCTTCCCTCGGAGCGGGCTTCCTGGTGCCCCTTACCGGCGAGATGATGACGATGCCGGGCCTGCCGACAAAACCTGCGGCAGAGCAGGTGGACATCTTGCCCGACGGACATATAGTTGGACTTTTCTAGGAAGCAAGGGCTATCCCCTCGGGGATAGCCTTCTAATAAAAATGGAAAGGAGGAGCAGCATTTGGAGCAAACCCTGGTGATCCTCAAGCCCGAGATCGTAGCCAGAGGGCTAGTAGGCAGGATCCTTCAGCGCTTTGAAGACAAAGGCTTGACAATCAAGAGTCTAGCCCTCAAGCAGCTCGAACGAGAGACGGTGGAAGCCCATTACGCCCACCACGCCGACAAACCCTTTTTCCAGGGCTTAGTGGATTACATGACCTCGGGCCCCGTTGTCTTGGCCGTCCTGGAAGGACCCCAGGCAATCGCCGTTGTCCGCAACCTGTGCGGTCATACCAACCCTGTCGAAGCACTGCCAGGCACCATCCGCGGGGACTTTTCCATCGAGCTCCCGGCCAATGCCATCCACGCTTCAGACAGCCCGGAAGCAGCCCAAGCAGAGATTCAGCGGTTTTTCGGCTGAAACCTGGCTGCATAACCAGGAGGTGACGCCATTGGATGACACCCTTGCCAAAGCCCGCATACTGGTGGGGATGGGTACTTGTGGTTTAGCCGCCGGTGCCCGCCCCGTTTTTGATGCCTTGGTCGAGACCAAACAGGCCGTCGGCGCTGCCGTTGAGATAGTCCCGACAGGCTGCATCGGCATGTGTGAACAAGAACCGATCATCGACGTGATCCAGCCGGGCACAGATCGGGTCACCCTAGGACCGATGACACCGGAGAAGGCCGTCCATGTCCTCGAAGCTCTCATCAACGGCGCCCCCATCCCTGAGGAATGGGTCATCGGCCGCATCACGAAAGATGCCATCTACCCGGAGCTCAGCTCCTTTCGCAAACAGCGCCGGATAGTGCTTCGCAACTGCGGCTTCATTAATCCTGAATCGCTTGAGGAGTACACCGCCCTTGGGGGTTACGCCGCCCTTGAAAAGGCCATCACCACCATGACGCCGGAACAAGTCATTGAAGAGGTGATCGCGGCGGGGCTGCGCGGCCGCGGCGGAGGAGGATTCCCAACAGGCCTTAAGTGGCGTTTCACCCGCCAGGCCGAAGGCGAGAAGAAATACGTGGTGTGCAATGCGGATGAGGGAGACCCTGGCGCCTTCATGGATCGGAGCATCCTGGAGGGAGATCCCCACGCGGTCCTCGAGGGGATGGCCATTGCGGCCTATGCAGTCGGGGCCGATGAAGGCTACATCTACGTCAGGGCTGAGTATCCCTTGGCCATTCGCCGTTTGCAGCTGGCGATCCAACAGGCCGAAGAAAAAGGGTTCCTGGGCCAAGGGATTTTCGGCACGGACTTTAATTTTTATCTCCACATCAAAGAAGGTGCAGGCGCGTTCGTTTGCGGCGAGGAGACTGCGCTGCTTGCCTCCATCGAAGGCAAGCGGGGAATGCCGCGGCCAAGGCCGCCTTTCCCGGCTTCAAAAGGTCTGTGGGGAAAACCCACAAACATCAATAACGTGGAGACTTATGCCAATATCCCGTACATTGTCCGAACCGGCGGCGCCTACTTTGCCACCATTGGCACGGAAAAGAGCAAGGGCACCAAGGTTTTCGCCCTCGCCGGGAAGGTGAACAACACCGGTCTCACAGAAGTGCCCATGGGGATTACCTTGCGGGAGGTAATCTATGAGATTGGCGGCGGCATTAGAGATGGGAAAAAATTCAAAGCAGTTCAAATCGGAGGACCCTCAGGGGGATGCATCCCGGAGGAGCTCTTGGACATCCCCATTGATTACGATTCCCTGACCCAGGCGGGAGCCATCATGGGTTCAGGCGGCATGGTGGTCATGGACGAAGACACCTGCATGGTTGACGTAGCCAGGTTCTTCATGGACTTCATTCAAAAGGAATCCTGCGGGAAGTGCGCTCCATGCCGCATCGGGACCAAACGGATGCTGGAGATCCTAACGCGCATCACCGAGGGCGAAGGCCGACCTGGCGACCTGGATGCGCTGTTGGACCTAGCCTATACAGTCAAGGATCTGTCCCTTTGCGGTCTAGGTCAGACGGCTCCCAATCCGGTCCTATCAACCATCAGGCATTTCCGCCATGAGTACGAGGCCCATATCGTCGACCGCACCTGTCCGGCGAAGGTGTGCAATGCCCTGCTCACGTACACGATCATTCCAGAGAAGTGCACCGGCTGTGGTCTTTGCGCCCGCAACTGCCCCGCCAACTGCATTAGCGGGGCCCCGAAGGAGGTCCACATAATCGATCAAACCCGCTGCACCAAGTGCAACACATGTCTTCAGAAGTGCCCCTTCGAAGCCATTGTGAAAAGCTAGCAGCTGGAGGGAGTGAGATTATTGAAGTCGATATCCCTTAAGATTAATGGTCAAGAATTGCGGGCCAGGCCGGGGATGACTATTCTAGATGTGGCCAGAGAAGCTGGCATCGAGATCCCCACTCTTTGCTTCCATGAGGAGCTTAGCAGGGTAGGAGCCTGTCGGCTGTGTGTGGTCGAGGTAGGTGGGGGAAGCAAACTCCTTCCTGCCTGCACCACCCCCGTGGCCGAGGGCATGGAGGTGCTCACCCACTCGGAAAGGATCAATGCACGGCGCAAAGCCCTGCTGGAGCTTTATCTTTCCGATCATCCCGCCGACTGCCTGGCCTGCGAGAAGTGCGGCGATTGTCGCCTTCAAGATTACGCTTACGCCTACGGGGTAAGGACTATCCCCTCGGAGGGCGAACGCAGCCAAAGGCAGCTGGATGATAGCAATCCTTTCTTCATTCGTGACATGGAAAAATGCATCCTGTGCGGCCAGTGCGTCCGCATGTGCGGTGAAATAGTCGGGGCGCATGCCATCGACTTCACCCATCGGGGCTTCCAAGCCCAAGTGGCCGCAGCCTATGAGATGCCCCTGCAGGAGTCTTCCTGCGTTTTCTGCGGGAATTGCGTGGCCGTATGTCCCACCGGCGCCTTGATCCCCAAGGGCAGGATGGGTCAAGGAAGGACTTGGGAGTTCAAGACGGTCACAACGACTTGCACCTACTGTGGAGTAGGCTGCCTCCTCGACTTGCAGGTGAAAGACGACCAACTCGTCGATGTCTCCCCGGGCGACGGCCCGGCCAACCGGGGGAAGCTTTGCGTCAAGGGACGGTTCGGCCTCGATTTCATCCACCATCCTGAGCGGCTGACCAAGCCCCTGATCAAGAAAGACGGCCGATTCGTCGAAAGCACTTGGGATGAAGCGTTGGACTTTGTCGCCAGACGCCTGTTGGAAATCAAAGGGGCCCACGGCAGCGACGCCCTTGGAGTCTTTGCCAGTGCGAAATGCACCAATGAAGAAAACTACCTCCTGCAAAAGTTCGCCCGGGCAGTTTTGGGAACCAACAACGTGGACCACTGTGCAAGGCTCTGCCATGCCTCCACAGTGGTTGGTCTGGCAACAGCCTTCGGCAGCGGTGCGATGACCAATTCCATCCCCGAGGTCAAGTTGGCCGACACCATCCTGGTGACGGGCTCCAATACCACCGAGGCCCATCCGGTCATCGGCTATTTGATCAAACAGGCCGCCGCCCAAGGGACAAAGCTTATCGTGGCCGACCCCCGGCGCATCGAACTTGCCGAGGTGGCCGATGTGCACCTGCAGCTCCTGCCCGGGACCAATGTGGCCCTCTTTAACGGCCTAGCCCATGTGATCATCGAGGAGGGGCTGGTCGATGAAGAATTCATCGCTTCCCGAACAGAAGGCTTTGATGCGCTGAAGAAGGCCTTGGCCAAGTACACACCAGAGTATGTGCAGAAGGTAACCTCCGTCCCCGCGGATCTCATCCGCAAGGCGGCGAGATTGTACGCCAGGGCAGAGCGAGGGGCGATCTACTATTCTATGGGCATCACCCAGCATTCCCAGGGAACGGACAACGTTTTGGCCATTGCCAACCTGGCCATGCTCACAGGCAATGTGGGCCGGCCGGGCACAGGGGTCAACCCCCTCCGGGGTCAAAACAACGTTCAGGGAGCCTGTGACATGGGGGCCCTGCCCAACGTGCTCCCTGGTTATCAAGCGGTAGCCAATCCCGAGCTTAGGGCCAAGTTCGCCCAGGCCTGGGGCGTTGACCTGCCGGAAAAGCCGGGGATGACCATCACCGAGATGATCCCTGCCGCTTTGTCCGGAAACATCAAAGCCCTTTATATCTGTGCCGAAAACCCCATGGTCAGTGATCCAGATATTAACCACGTTCGCAAGGCTCTAGAGAACCTGGAATTCTTGGTCGTGCAGGACATTTTCCTCACGGAAACGGCTCAGCTCGCCGATGTGGTGCTGCCCGGAACCACCTTCGCAGAAAAGGACGGCACCTTCACCAATACGGAAAGGCGCGTCCAGCGGGTGCGCCAGGCCGTCTCACCGAGGGGGGACAGCCGGCCCGATTGGCAGATCATCTGCGAGCTTGCCCGCCGCATGGGCTATGAGATGGCCTATCAAGACCCATCGGCCATCATGGACGAAATCAGTTCCCTCACCCCCAGCTACGGCGGCATCGACTATGGCCGCATCGAGGAAGAGGGGCTCTGCTGGCCCTGCCCAACCAAGACCCACCCCGGTACTCCCGTCTTGCACGCCGAGCGCTTTACCCGGGGACTAGGCAAGTTCACTCCTGTCGAGGCCATCGGTCCTGCCGAGCTTCCGGATGATGAGTATCCCCTCATCCTCACCACCGGCCGGAATCTATATCATTTCCACACCGGGTCCATGACCCGGCGCTCTGAGGGTCTCGACTGGCGCCTTCCAGAAGGGTACGTTGAGATTAATCCAGGGACGGCTAGGGACATGGGCATCAAGCATGGCGATATGGTCAAGGTAGCGTCCAGGCGAGGCGAGATCGAAATCAGAGCCTGCGTCACTCCGATGGTACCGGAGGGAATCATCTTCATTCCCTTCCACTTTGCCGAAAGCGCTGCCAACGTCCTCACCAATCCGGTTCTGGATCCCGTCGCCAAGATTCCCGAGTTCAAAGCTTGTGCGGCGAGGATAGAGAAGGTTGCATCCCTTGAGGAGGTGAGCTGATGAGCTGCACAGTATGCCTCTGTGATACCGAGCTGAGCCAGGAAGACAAGTCAATCCTGGATGAGATTCTAGCCCAGCACTCCCTCCAGGAGAGTTCCTTGATTCCGGTCCTCCAGGAAACCCAGGGCCGTCTAGGCTATCTGCCCCGACCGGCCATGGAGTACGTGGCCAAAGCCCTGAAGGTTCCCTTCGCCCGGGTTTACGGAGTTGCGTCCTTTTACGCCCAGTTCCACTTGCAGCCCCGGGGCAAACATATCATCCGGGTCTGTCAAGGAACTGCCTGCCACGTCAGAGGCGCCAAAGAGGTGCTGAAGGCCTTCGAAGATGAGCTCGGCATTACCGCCGGGAATACCACGGACGATCTGGAGTACACCCTGGAAGTAGTTGCTTGCATCGGGGCCTGCGGCCTTGCGCCGACGATCATGATCGATGATGAGACCTATGGGCGTCTCACGCCAAGGGACGTCCGCAAGCTCCTCCGGCAAACGAAAAGAGCCGCCCAGGCTCAGTAAGAAGCTGCGGGGCAGCTCTTCAGAGCTGCCCCTTCCCTTCGGATTCGACTACTTCAACAATCCCAGTTCGCGATAGGCTCGCTCAGCGCCCGGATGGAGGGGAAAACCTGTATCAAGGGGGGCCTCAGCGGCGCTGAAGGTAGACAACGCCGGCACTGCCTTTCCCACTCGCTCGGGGTCGGAGATGATCACTTTGGTCAGTTGATAAGCTAGTTCTTCATCCATATCCTCGTGGACGAAGACCAGATGGTCGAAGGCGACAGACGGGATGTCTTTGCCAAGGGTAGCATAGTCAGCGCCAGGGTGGTATCCCCTGATATACCCATATTCTTCAACCATCCTGTCGATAGTCTCCGGCTCCAAGGCAAGCCATTTCATGCCTTTGATCGAAGCATCCATATCCAATACATAGGCGGCGGGAACCCGGACGATGGCGATAGTCACATCGGCATGACCATCGATCATCAGGCCGGAAATATCCGCGGGGTTGTTGAAGGAGACCGTGCCACCCCACTTGGTGATGTCATCATAAGTCAGGCCATAGCACTCCAAGAGCCGCCGGGCGAAAATTTCATCGCCGCTCCCCCGGATCTTGAGGGCAAGCCTGATGGCTGGCTTCGTGGCCAGGAACTCGCCGAAAGTCTCGATTCCCTCAGGAACAACCCCTGGCCGGGCGAGGATGTGGCCCCAGCTCTTGACATTGAAGCGCCACAAGGCGCGCAAGTTCTTGATTCCCTGGGGAACACGACCCGCGTATTCACCAGCCCCCAACTGCACTTCCCTTGCCGACAGAGTATCAGTGATCCCTATAGCCTCGTTCGGCGCCGAGTCTGCTACGACCAAGGGATTGGTAAAGCCGCCGCCCAGGATTACCGATACTTCCACATCGGACAGGTTATTGTGCCATTGGTCCGCCCAGATGGCCGCAGGCTCCATGTAGAGGCCCCCGACGGCACCTGTATGGAAGGTGAGGGAATACTTCTTGGCACTAGCGACCTGTACACACATCAGTAGAAGACCGACCAAGAGAATCGCTGCTAGTTTTCTGTTCATCCTTGCTGCCTCCTTTTGTCTATCTACCTGCTCCATACTGCTCCTACCGCGCGAATAACGACGTTATCACCCCTCCCATTCTAGAACGTTAGATCGCCGCTGACCTTTGTCTGATTCGCTGCGAATAAAACACTAGGGCTACTCCTGCCAAACCGATAATGTCGCTTGCCGTTCCCGGCCATAAGAGGCCGAAGGCAATGATAAAGAGGACCGCTCGCTGGAAGAGGTTCAGCTGGCCGTTCATCCAACCCTCGGTGGCGCTTACCAAAGCAATAATCCCGATGATTGCCGTAATGAACGATTGTATGCCGAACCAGAACCCTGAGCCGAATATGTTCAACAGCGTCGGATTGTAAGCAACCATGAACGGGATGATGTATGCCGGAATGCCAAGGATGAACCCTCTGATCCCTGTCCGAATGAAGGAAGTCTCGGCGATGGACGCCGCTGCAAAGCTGGATAGGCAGACAGGTGGCGTAATCGGTGCTAGAATGCCATACATGAAGATGAACATGTAAGTCACAAAGGGGTCGATGCCAAACTCCATCAGCGCCGATGCTCCAAAAACCGACGCAATCAGGAAGGCACCTGTAACTGGCAGGCCCATGCCAAGGACGATAACGGTCATTGCCACCAAGAGAAGCACGCCGAACATGTTGCCCTGAGCGAGCTGAACGATGACTGCTGTCAGTCGATACGGTGTTCCTGTTGTCTGGAGAGCTGCAACTGCCACGCCAGCCGAAAGGAGCGTCGAAGCGATGGTGATCACCCGCCAGATGGCGGTTTCAACTGCTTCAGACAGTTTCGCCCAATTCATTCGGGTGGTAGGCCGAAGATAGCTGACCAAGATCACAGACAAGGTGGCCATCGTCGAAGAGTAGTAGGCTGTTCGTCGCTGGGCCAACAAGACAACCAACACGATGACAGGGAGGAGGATATGTCCATAGTCCCTGAAGGTTTCCCAAATCCCAGGCTCTTCCTCATCGGTTTGGTAGATCCCAATGCCGGCCTTTTCCGCCTGAAAGTGAACGGCAAGGTATACGGCAAAAACGTAAAGGATTGCGGGAACCGCTGCCGCGGCAGCTACCTCCATGTATGGCCGGCGGCTGAATTCCGCGATCAAGAAAGCTGCTGCGCCCATCACCGGTGGAATCAATTGCCCAAGGGAAGATGCTACAGCTTCAACTGCGCCGGCAAACTCGGGGTTGAAGCCCGTCTTTTTCATCAAGGGGATGGTTACAGACCCTGTTGCGAAGACATTCGCCGTGCCGCTTCCGCTTATGCAGCCAAACAGGGCGCTCCCCAAGACCGCGGCTTTCGCCGGGCCCCCTCTTGCCTTGCCTGTTAAGGCAATCGCCACCCTGGTGAAGAACTCACTGCCACCGGCCTCTTGAATGAGGGCCCCGAAGAAGATGAACATGAAGATTTCGGCAAGAGACAAAGATGCCAGCGAGCCATAAAGGCCATTGGTCGTTAGGAACAGGTGCTCCAAGAGATTCTTGGCAGGAATGCCCGGGTGTCTAAGCAACCCGGGGAAGTACTTGCCGTAGAGTGTATAAATGATCAAGAAAACAACGATACCAACCAGGGTCTTCCCTACTGTCCGACGAGTAAGCTCTAGCACCAAAGCTATGGTCAAAATGCCGAAAATCCAATCACCGACCGTTAGGGGATCAAAAAACGGCAGCCGCCAAACGATGCGCTGATACTCAAACAGGATATAGACTGCACTTGATACCCCGGCAATTGCGAACAACCAATCATACCAGGGTATTCTTGTTTGCTTTTTCCCTCCCCTATACTTGAGAAAACCCAAGAAGAGGACGAATGCAATGTGGATGGGCCGCACCACCATGGGCTCAGGCATACCGGTAAGGGCCACATAGAAATGGTACGCGGCCATCATTAGCACTACTGCCTTGAGCAACTTCTGAGTCCAGTCTTCCATCACAGTAGTCATGTTGGAGCTCCCCTCATTTTCGGCTTGTTGCATCAGGCCCAAGTCCGGGACTTCGCCTTGGACTTGGGCCTGTCAGCGGTTAAATCTCTACTTGGCGAGCATCAATGGGCATGCCGGTTGCCAAAATCAGCTCTTGGACGGAATTTACATCCACCTCCCGGACAACCCGCCCAGTCTTCACAGCGACTGCCGCGGCAAAACCCGCTGCCTGGCCAGTCGCCATGCACGCCGGGATATTACGTGTTCGACCATGGGCCACGTGATCGTTCGATATGCAGCGGCCTGCGACTAGCACCTGGTCTATCTTTTGCGGGACCAAACACCTATAGGGAATTTCATAAGGTGGGTAGCTCTCGAATCGAACCAGCGACCCCTTGACATCGTGGATGTCCATCGCCGCCAAGTCCACGGCAATAGAGTCTTCAAAGTGCCTGCCGGTCGTCACATCCTCGCCGGTCAGGATGTAGTCGCCGAGAATATGACGGGTTTCCCTGACGCCCAGCATCGAAGAAATACCGTTGATATAGGCGTTTTCAAATCCAGGGACATTCTCCTTAAAGAATCGGGCATTGGCCTCGATCTGGCGATATAGTTCCATAATGGCGTTGCTGATATCCAAGACGGACAGACCCGAAGCCCCAATCACCCGGGTCGAATTGCAGAACACTTCCGTCTTGCCATAGGCCGTCTTCAGAGTGATGTTTTCCCGCTGAAGCTTGATCCCAGTCTCCGCCTGGAACTTCTTCAGCATTCGTTCAAAGCCGGTAGCCCAAATACCGTACTCGGGCCTATCGGGGGAGATATACCGCTCGGTGACATCTTCCGGATGGTTTCTTGCCCATTCGGCAAATCTATCCATGTCAACTTCATTCATCTTGAAGTACATGGACACCGGCTGCATTGCCCCCTCTTCGGAGCCCACAATGAACGGCGCCCCTGCGGATGCGGCAACGTCTCCATCGGCTGTGCAATCAATGACCACCTTCGCCAGAATGGCCCGCCGCCCATCCTTGCATTCGATAATGACACCCTTCATCTGATTGTCTTCAACGATAGGAGCAACCACCATGGCTTCAAATAAGATCTGAACACCAGCTTCAGCGCACATTCTAGCGAGGAGGATCTTAGCCATCTCTGGGTCGCATGGTGCGGTCAGGCCAATGTTGCCTTTCCCGATGTCGGCGACGTACCGAGAACCGGCGGCCCCAATCTCTTGCGCCCTTTCCCAAAACTCGAGAGGAATCCCCCCAGGAAGGAGCCCGGAAGGCTTTGAGTTCATGCCCACTGTCAGGTTGCCTCCCAAAGCTCCGAAACGTTCAATCAAAACTACTTTAACTCCTTGCCTGGCTGCTGCGATAGCTGCCATGGGTCCGGCCGAACCGGCACCAGCGACGACTACATCCACATCGAGCAAGACTGGCACTTCCCTTGCAGGTTCCACAATTACACTAGGCTTCGACGTCATTTACCCTCGTTCCCCTTTCGTCATGTAGTTCCCCACTTGCACTTCCGGCAAGTTCTTTCAAGTAATACTCCTTGCCCCGGATAATGTGCCTGCCCATCTCCCCTACTGCCCGTTCGCAGTCCCCCTGTTCTAGTGCTTCAACAATCCGCCTATGCTCCTCAAGCCCTGGATAGTCTTTGATGCCCCGCGCCCGGAAGAGACGAATTTGCTTCCGCAGGACTTGCAGCATGCGTACCAGTCGGCGATTTCCGCAAAGTTCACACAGCGCGTTATGGAATTCCTCGTTATAGTGAACCAATCCATTTAGATCCCCCTGTTCGAGCGCCTCTCCGCCCTTCGTCAGTAATTCCTTCAATCGCGCTAGGCCCTCAGGGGTGATCCGCTCGTGGACTCGTCTCACGGCTAATGTTTCAAGAGCTAAACGTAGATCGTATATTTCCTCGATATCTTGTTGCGAAAGTCTGGGAACCATCGTAAACCGATGGGGCGATTTGACAACAAGCCCATCCTGTTCCAACTTAGTCAACGCTTCCCTGACAGTCGTTCCACTTACGCCAAACTGCTTGGCCAGTTCATCTTCGAAGAGCCTGGTACCAGGGCGGATTTTGTGGTTGATGATCGCACCGAGGAGCACTTGATAAACCTGTTCACTTAAGCTCCTCTTTTTCCCAACAGCAGGCAGCTTCATAGCCACATCCACTCCAAGTATCGTACTGCTCAACAGCTCGAGTCTCGATTCTCGATTCTCGAGAATCTACTTTTTAGATTCTCGGGCCGGATCGTTTCTCCTGCAATCGAATCAAAAAACTTCCTAGTTGGCATCTTTGTTCCCGTACTTCGGCATGGACTTACAACATAGGTCGGTTGACAATGATGGTGCTTGCACAGATTCTTTTGGCATGATCTTTGCCAACAAGAAACTGCAATGGCTGGGAGAAGAAGAGAACCATGTCGGGCGTTCCTTTTCAATGGGACGGCACTAGCCTAGACACTGACCTAGACAAGGAGGGCGCTGCGACGACATTACGTACGTCCATGACATTGCCAGTAGAGCTGCTATCTGAGGTGGCTCTTTTGGGACGACTCAAGGCCGAAGGCCCCGGAAACCAGACTTCGGCCGCCCAAGCCTGCCCGGGGCCTTCTCGACCCTTGAAAGACAATTCTGAACAGGAATTAGATGAATTGACAACTGTATATATCCCCGTACGCTATGTCCATCAATGCGGTCCATTCCCTCAATTTCGACGAAGGAGGCAGGTGAACGCCTAGCTGCCATCCTTCGCCAGGATTGAAACGGCGGGAGAAACCCCGCCGTTTTTCATTCAATAACGCCGCCCGGCTCGCGGTCACTCACGCCACCTCTTGCTGATGTCCCCGAGTGGCTTTCCCATCACTTCGGCGCATTGCTGGGGGGTAAACCCCCACCGCCGCAATATCCGTAATCGGCCGGCATCCCTGCTCCCCCACCTCCTGCCTCGCCAGCTGAGCAGCCTGTCGAGGCGCTGGGTATCGCCTATCACCGTGATCACCGCGGGCCATGCACCTTCCCCCCGGCCCACAACAACAGTAATGTGCTTGTCGACAAAGGGCACCCGATAGAGCAGCGTTCCCATCGATACATCGACCTCATCGGGCAGTCGCTGAAGACGAGAAAGCAGGAAGTCTATGACCGCACCGGCCGGCCAATGAGCCACCCGGCGCTGAAACTGCTTCACAGCGTGGGGAGTGATGAAAACAGGTTTTGGCACCATGGCCCTTACTACTTCCATACTACCAGAACCCTGCCCTCCATTACCCGCGAATCACCGCCGGCAGCCAAGTCAGAATCTGCGGGAAGTTGGATATGAGCAAGCAAAAGGCGACTTCCACCGCCAGCAGGGGAAGGATCGGCCTGGTTATCTCTTCGATTTTCAAGTCCGCGATCCCACAGGCCACGAAAAGGTTCACAGCCATCGGCGGCGTTATCATTCCCACCGACGTGTTGACGACCATGATGATTCCCAGGGCCAGAGGGTCCAATCCGATGCGGGATGCCAGCGGAATAAGGATCGGTGCGACCAGGAGGATGATTGCCTGGGTCTCGAGGAACGTTCCTAGGAACAGCAGCAGTATGTTGATGAGGAAGATCAACACATACCGATTAGTGGAAATAGCCATCATGGCCCTGGTTACTGAATCGGCAATGCGCCCTGCTGTAATCAGCCAGCTGAAGGAAGATGAAGCGGCAATTACAAAGAACACCACTGATGTGCTTATTCCCGCGTTGATAATGATCCGGGGCAAGTCTTTGACTGCGAACTCCCGATAGACGAACAAACCGATGATGAGGGAGTAGACAACGGCCACCGCTGCCGCCTCCGTCGGCGTAAAGACACCGCCATAAATGCCGCCCAAGACGAGCACGGGCATTAACAAGGCAAAGGCGGCATCCCGAGCGGCGGCGAGAATTTCGCGCAAGCTGTAGACGCGGTCGCCCTTAAGCCCCAGCTTCTTGGCCTTCGTCCAGATGCTGAAAGACAGAAGCAACGCGATCCCAATGCCGGGCAGCAAACCGGCAAGGAACAGATCGCCGATGGAGCAGCCGGAAACTACACCATAGGTGATCATCGGAATGCTTGGGGGAATGATGACGCCCAAGGTGCCGGCCGCAGCGGCAATCGCCGCCGCATAATCCTTCGGATATCCAGCATCGTGCATGGCAGGAATCATAATGCCGCCAATGGACGCCACTGTCGCCGGATTGGAGCCAGAGATGGCGCCAAAGAAAGCAGAGGAGACTACGGTGATAATGCCAAGTCCGCCGGGCATAGCTCCGATCAGCGTCTTGGAGAAGTTCACCAGCCGCTTGGAAATGCCGCCCCCCTCCATGAGGCCGCCGGCCAGCATGAAGAAGGGAATGGCCATGAACGGAAAGGAATCCACCGATGTGAACATGCGCTGAACGACGAGCAGCGGCGGTGTGGCCATGGGTCCAAAGAACAAGGCGATCATCGAAGCCAAACCTAAGGCCACCGCGATAGGAATATTAAACAACATCAATATCAGGAATGAACCAAATAGCAGAACTCCCATCCTCTACCCCTCCTGACCCTTGGCGGCCACTACTTGTCGATCCCTAGCGGCTATTACTTCAATTAGTTTCTGCACCGCCCTGATGGTCATCAGCCCAATCCCAACAGGGACGGCAGCGTAAGCAAAGTAAATGGGGATCTCAAGGGCCGGTGAAATCTGTCCCGTTGCTTTTTGGTTTCGGAGTATCTGAGCAGCAAAAATGATCACGAGCACGTTGAACAGGATGATGATCAGGTATCGGAGGGCATCAAGGACCCAGTGCCACTTTCGCGGCAGCGATGAGACGAAGGCCTCAACGCCAAGGTGAGAGCCTCTTTTCAGCCCGGCCGAGGCCCCGATATAAGCCAGCCAGACCATCATGTACCTGGCCGCCTCCTCTCCCCAGGGGATCGGGTAGAAGAATACGTAGCGGGCCATCGTAGTAACGAAGACAAGGATGCTCATGGCGCTTAGAAGGACTATGATGGCATAGTGTTCAAAGCGATCCAATAACCGCATAGGGCACCTCCTTGATTAGATGGGGTCTCACCCCGCCGGTGAGACCCCATAGACGGCGATAACTAGTAGCCCCGCAAGGCCCTGATGACGTCAGCGCCAATCTCAGCCTCGAATTCCTCGTAGACGGGCTGCACGGCTTTTTCAAAGGCATCCAAATCTGGGTAGGTTACCTCCATCCCGGCTGCCTTCAGCTCCGCCACAAGGCTGGCCTCTAGATCTATACAGTACTGGCGCTCCCAGTCGCGGGCTTCGATAGCCGCTTCCTGAATGGCCTGCTGCTGCTCGGGCGTCAAGCTGTTAAAGAACCGCTGACCGATGAGCAGCGCCGCAGGTGCATAGAAGTGCCCCGTCAAGGCCAGATGCTTCTGGACCTCGTAGAACTTGGATGTCTGGATGATGACCAACGGATTCTCCTGCCCGTCCACAGTCCTTTGCTGAAGGGCGGTGAAAAGCTCGCCAAAGGGCATGGGCACCGGAGCAGCTCCAAGGACCCTGAACGTAGCCATATGCACGGGGTTTTCCATAAGTCGGATCTTAAGGCCCGCCACGTCCTCCGGCCGTTCGATGGGCCGTCTACTGTTGGTCAGCATACGGAAGCCATTCTCCCAGAAAGCCAAGGTCTTGATGCCTTTGTCCTCCAGGGACTTGGCCATCATGTCCCCTAGTTCGCCATCGAGGGCTGCGTAGGCAGTGGCCCTGTCTTTCACGATGAACGGCAGGTCAAACACCAAGAACTGCTTAGAAAAGTTGGCCAGGGGAGCAGTGGAAACCAAAGTCGCTTCCAAAGTCCCGAGGATGACGCCTTCGATAGCATCCCGCTCGCTGCCTAACTGGGAGCTGTGGAATATCTGAACCTCTACTTCGCCGTTGGTCTTCTCGGCAATTAGTTCCGCAAAATACTCAAGACCTTTGTGATAGTGGGAATCGGGTGCTAGGGTATGGTTCAGCCGAATAATCTTAGGTGCACCCAAAACCGGCGCAATGCCCAACCCGAGGATACAGACAACCAATGTCAGCACAAGGCAAAGTCTCTTCATTATTTGTCTCCCTCCCCATTGATATGCTTCCAACGACGGCCTTCAGTCTTAGCAAGCACCACCTCCCCCACAGCTTCCTGCAACACTAGTGGCCGCACCGCCTTCTCCTGATGGCATTGCTGCCACCTTGTGAAAATCATGTCAAACTGTTCGCCTATTATAATAACTTTCCTTGTATTATACATTTAACCTTCACCACCTAAATTCCTCCCTGTTTGGCCACCTCCAGGCACAGACGCGTCAGCGCCCCTTCCATAGAGGAAATAGCGGCTGGTCGGAGAATCTTGGTCTGGGTGATGCAGCAATGAGTATCAGGGTTGTCTTTATCGGCGACTCCATTACTGAATCGGGCAGGTTTTTTGATGAGGAGGGTTTGGGAACAGGATATGTCCGCTTAATTCGCGATCTTTGCGCGGCGAGGCACCCCCACCTGGATTTCGAGTGGCTAAACCGGGGGGTAAGCGGTGATGCCATCTGCCACCTGGAGTCGAGATGGAAAAGGGATGCCATCGAGACAAGACCCGATTGGCTGTCCATCTCCATTGGCATCAACGACGTATGGAATCAGCTTGACGGCCGGGAGCCAAGGATTACGGCGGAAACATATGAGGACACCTATCGGAAGCTTCTCGATCGGGTCGCCGGGGTTAAGCTGATCTTGATGGAGCCTTCCCTGCTCGGAGAAGATCCCGCCAGCCAAGGAAATCGGATGCTTAGGCCCTACGTGGACTGCGTCCAGCGTTTGGCGCGGGAATACGGGGCCATTCTAGTGCCCATCCATGCCGCCTGTCTCAACTATCTCCAACACCGCCGCAGCCCTGCCCTCACCGTCGATGGCGTTCACCTGGCCGGTCCGGGCAATGCCCTCTTTGCCGCGGAATGGCTGAGGGCAGTGAACCTTTGGGACTAGGGAAGGAATACGGAGCGGTTGAGACCACTTGCTCAGACCGCCATAGCTTGCGGCATGGGGCGTCCCTACATTTGTCGGCAGAGAATGAACTGACTGATTGCCCTCAGGGTCCGATGGTTCTTCCCAGGGAGAAGGTCGAGATAGCCTAGGGCAGCGAGAGCGTAACGGCGGGCGGCCTTCCAGGAACGTTCGATGGCCCCGCTTTGCTTTGCCCAGTCGGCAAGGAGGTTGGGCTCATGAAGGTGGTCTTGAACTAGTGACCCCCAATGGGGATCGTCAAGGAGGTAAAGGACGGGGAGGGTCAACACGCCGGCGGCCAGATCCTGCCCCGTCGCTTTGCCGAGGAGGCGGGCCTCTCCCTGCAAGTCAAGAAGATCATCTACTAACTGAAATGCCATCCCAATGTTCAGCCCGTAAGCGGCCAACGCCTCGACCTCAGAAGCTGAAGCTCCGCCGAGCAAGGCTCCTGCCCGGCAGCAGGCGGAAAAAAAGCGGGCTGTTTTTTGCTCGACCCGTTTGAGATAGGCCGCTAGAGCCTGATTCGGGTTGAACCGGCTGCAAAGCTGGTCCAGCTCCCCTGTGCACATGTCCGCCACCACGCCGGCCATGATGCCGATCATCTGCCGATCGGTGTCAAGCAGGAGATGAAGGGCTTCGGCAAGGAGATAATCTCCCACCAGGACTGCCGCCTTGTCACCCCACAGGTGATTGACTGTGGGGCCGTTTCGACGGACGCTGGCCTCATCCACCACATCATCGTGGAGCAAAGCGGCTGTATGGATGAGCTCCGCGGCTCCCGCCACCAGGATTGCCTGGGGAGGAATGGACCCAAACAGAGAGCAGGACATGATAACCAACAAGGGCCGGAGTCGCTTGCCGCTCCGATGATTAAGATAGGCCAGGATCTCCTTCGCAGGGCTCTCGGCCCTTTGCTCCACCCGGCGAATTACTTCCTCCACCTTGCCCAGCGCAGGAGCGTAAGAGGCGATGACCTCCTCCAAATCCATGGCTAACTTCCTTTCCTTCCCAGGTGAATCACGGCCAGACCGCCAAGAAGAGGGTAATATTCCACGGCAGCTAGGCCGGCTTCCTTGCCCAGCCGGGCGATTTCCTCCGGAGGTGGATGGTTGAAGATAGAGGCAGCCAAGTATTCATAGGCCGGTGGATGAGATGAGAACCGGCGGCCAAGCCACGGGATCACTCGCATCAGATAGGACCGGAGCCAGGAAGGCTGGGGTACGGACAGCTCCAGGGACAGCAGCTTGCCTCCCGGCTTTAGGATCCGCACCATCTCCCCCAGCCCTCTAGCAATATCGGTCAAATTGCGCAGACCAAAGGCGATGGTTGCACAGTCAGCGTAGTCATCGGGCAGATCCAGCCCCAGGGCATCCCCTTCGATAAAGGAGCAGATGTGTCCTTGGGGATGGGAAGCGGCCTTTCGGCGAGCTATGGCCAGCATTTGTGGACAAAAATCAACCCCCACCACTCTACCATTCGGTTCCACTCGGCCAGCAAGCAGAAGGGCCATGTCCCCAGTCCCCGTAGCTACATCAACGACCAAATCACCCGGATTTGGCCGGAGCATGTTCACCGCGGCCTGCCGCCACCTTCTGTGGGCGCCGAGACTCATCAGGTTGTTCAACAGATCGTATCTGGCGGCAACCCGGGTGAACATACCTTGGATCGAACCTTCACCTTCGATCAAGTGCATCACCTGCAGAGGAAATCAAACTAGCTTGATAAGTAATAAGCTAGTCGCTGAAGCTCTAGACTTACATCGGCGTTGGCCACGTGGACTCCTTCGGGAACGGTCAGCTGAACGGGCGCAAAGTTCAAAATAGCCTTGACTCCGGCGGCAACCAGCTGATCCGCAACCACCTGGGCTGAACTGGAGGGAACGGTCACAATTGCAATCTTGATTCCCTTTTCCGCCACTTGTTCTTCAAGGTCCTCCATGGCCCAGATGGGAATCCCATCTACATTCCCACCGATCTTGTTCGGGGATGAGTCGAACAAGGCGACTATATGCAGATTGAACGACGCTTCTTCTTCGTAGCGCTGGCGGGCGTAGCGCACCAATGCGGAGCCGAGACTACCTACACCTACCAAAGCTACCGGGATCTCCTTGTCCAAGTTGAGGATTCGGCGAAGTTCACCGGCGAGGTAGGCTATCTCATAACCAACGCCTTGCTTGCCAAACTCCCCGAACCAGCCCAAATCTTTTCGCACCAATGCCGGGCTAACTCCAGCCTGGTCTCCCAACTCTTGGGAGGAAATCAGCTTAACGTCAGGATCCCGGCTCACCTCTTCCAAGACCCGCAGGTAGAGGGGCAGACGCCGGATCACTGCGTCAGAAATCTTGCTCCACCGCATTGCTAGCCTCCTTTCGACAAGTGATTGCTCCACTCCATGGGAATGCTCCCTTCAGGGGTGATCTGTCGATGCCCATTGGAAGCATTATTCTCGGCAATCGCTTCAACTCCTTCTTTATTTATAACCACGTTTTTTAACGATGATAGGGCTCCCCCCGCAAGATGGTGGCTGCCCGATAGAGCTGCTCAAGAAGCATGAGACGAAACAGCTGATGGGGAAAGGTAAGGGGAGAAAAGGATAGACACAGATCGGCCCGGTCCAGCACCTCAGAGCTGAGACCTAGGGAACCGCCGATGAGGAAAGCGAATTTGCTTTGCCCCCGGACTATTAGATCTCCCATCAGCTTGGCCAGTTCCGGCGAAGAATAGAGCTGTCCCTGCGGGGTCAAGGCGACGACAAAGGAATCTGGAGGAACCGCGGCCAACAGCCGCTCGCCCTCCGCCTTCAACACCTGCTCCGTCTGTCCTGGACTCAGAGGATCCCGATAGCTTTCCTCCTTTATCTCCCGGATGACGAAGCGTCCGTAGGCCCGGAGCCGCTTCAGATAGTGACCGATGCCGACAGCAATGTAGGCCTCTCGGATCTTGCCGACGGCAATGATGTATACATGCAAAGACGCCTCACTCCAACACTACTTCCAATTCGATCGGTTTGGCATCCCGGATGAGGACCAATCGCAGGGAAGCGCCAAACCCGGCCCTTTGCGCCAGGTCCGCCATCTCCTCGATGGAGTCAATTTTCTGTCCGTTCACTTCCACGATCACATCCCCAGGCTGGATGCCTCCCTTGGCCGCAGGCGTGTCGGACATCACCCGCAGCACATAGGCCCCCCGGGTCGTCCCCAGGGAAATCCCCTGCTGCTCCTCTAGGGCTTCAGCGATCTGGGGAGTCAAGGTCCCCCCTACCACGCCAAGTCTGATTACTTTGCCATGTTCGAGGAGTTGATCGATGATCCCTTTAGCCAGATCGATGGGAATAGCAAAACCGATCCCTTGGGCGGGACGAAACACAGCGGTATTGATCCCGACCACCTTCCCTTCGCGATCGAGGAGAGGCCCGCCCGAATTGCCCGGGTTGATGGCCGCATCCGTTTGGATCATCCCCGTCAGATCAAAGTCCCGTTCGGGATGAACGCTGATGTCCCTGCCCAACGCGCTGACAACGCCGGTGGTCACCGAGTTGTCAAAGCGGAAGGGATTGCCAATGGCCACCACGTTCTGGCCGACCTTGAGCTGGCTGGAGCTTCCCAGCTCCGCAACGGGCAGGTCTTGGCCCTCAATTTTGACCACAGCCAAATCAGTATAGGGATCCCGCCCAATCAATTCGCCGGCCATCTCCCTGCCATCGGGAAGAAAGACGCTAATCTCCCGCGCGTCGGCCACCACGTGATTGTTAGTCACGATGTAGCCGTCGGGATGGAAGATGACCCCTGACCCCACCCCCTCTTCTTCCTGCCGCACTTGGAAGAAAAACTGGTCCAGGACTACCTCCCGCGTGGCGACCAGCTTCACCACTGCCGGCCCCACCCTTTGGACGATGTCAACCACCGTGTCCTCCCAAGTAGGCGCAGCCACAGCCGCCTGGAAGGGCTGTTCGGTCAGCAGCGAGGCGGACAAATTCCCCGCCAGCACCCCCGCGGCCAGGCACACTGCCGCTAGCAGCACCCAACGTCCCTTCGCCACTTAGTCCCTCCACCTTTCATAGGGCATCAACAAAGGCCAATGCATCCTTTTTCAACCCTTCCAGGGCCTCCTGATCGGCCCCTTCCAGGTAGATGCGCACCAAGGGCTCCGTGCCCGAAGGCCGGACCAAACACCAGGAATCATCCGCGAAGATCCACTTAATGCCATCCACGTCAATGCGGCGAAGGATCCTGCGCCCCTGCCAGCTGCCTTCCACATCCCGGGCTGCCGCCATGAGCTCTTCCTTCTTGTTCCCCGGCAGATGCATATCTAGTCGGGTGCTGGATGAACCGCCGACCTCGCCCATGATATCCCGGAGAATGCTGGTCAGGGACTTGCCCTCCACCGCTCTCAGCTCAGCAAGGAGGAGACAAGCAAGCAAACCGTCTTTTTCGGGAATATGGGGGCCAATGCTCAGGCCGCCGCTCTCTTCACCGCCGATCAAGACCTCGCCTTGCAACATCAGCTGACAGATGTGCTTGAAGCCTACTGGTGTCTCATGGAGGGTAAGCCCGTAATGGGCGGCCTGCCGGTCAAGCATGTGGGTAGTGGCCACCGTTCGTACCACATCGCCCCGCCACCCCTTGTTTTCCACTAGATGGGCCAGAAGCAGGACCAGCACTTGATTTGGACTGAGGAAATCGCCCGTGCTGTCGATGACGCCGAAGCGGTCCGCATCACCGTCGGTGGCAAGCCCTAAGTGGGCGTTATTCTCCCCCACCAGGCGGACCAGATCCGGAAGCTGGGCCTCCGTCGGCTCAGGGCTTAGCCCGCCAAAGAGGGGATCCCGATCAGCGTGGATCAGGTCCACCAAACAGCCCGCTTCCTGCAAGAGTCTCGGCAAGAGCTTCCTGCCTGTCCCGTACATGGGATCAACGACCACCCTGAGGCCTGCCCGGGCGATGCTGTCGAAATCGATCAGGGTCCGGACCGAATCCGCATACTCATCCCCCAGTTCGACCCAAGTGACCAATCCCTCCCCCTGGGCCAACGGTTTTCTCTTGACATCCGCGGGAGTCAGCCGGGCCAAATTGGCCTCAATGGAACGGGTGATGGAATCATCGGCGGGCCCCCCGTAATGGGGGATGAACTTGATCCCGTTATACTTTGGCGGGTTGTGGCTTGCCGTGAACATGAGGCCGCCCTGGCACCCCCGCCGCAGGACGGCATGGGCCAGGACGGGAGTGGGGACATCCCCCTTGGCGATCTCGACGGGAATGCCGTTCCCGATGAGGACCTCTGCCGCCTGGACGGCGAAGTCTTCCGCAAGGAAGCGGGTATCATGGCCCACCAGAATCGTTCCCCGTTCCCCCACATAGTCCGCAATGGCCTGGGTTACCAGGCGAACATTGGCAAAGGTGAACTCATCGCCCATGATGGCCCGCCAGCCGTCGGTGCCGAACTTGATCTTGTCCATGCAAGCCCCTCCCTGGATTGTCGCTCCTTAGTTAATTTGCCACCAATTGGTCAAACCCATACGTCAAAACTCGATCCCCCGCCGGGCAGGCACCCCTTGATCGTAAGGGTGCTTCACCTGGACCATTTCCGTGACCAGATCAGCCACGGCGATTATCTCCCCCGGCATATCCCGACCCGTCAGGACCACCTCAACCCGGGGATAGCGCTCGCTCAACGCCTCGAGGACCTCTTCCACGGAAAGCAGCCCTTTATTGAGCACATGGCTGATTTCATCGAGGATCACCAGATCATAATCACCCTGGAGGCTTTGCCGGGCGGCCTCCCAGCCGGCCGCGGCCTTCTCCCTGTCAGCGGGCCCTGGCTCGCCTTGAACGAAGCGCCCCGTCCCGAACTGTTCCAGGGAAAAGCCCGGCAATTGCCCAGCCATTTTCACTTCTCCCGACCCTTGGACATTCTTCACGAACTGGATCATCCGAACTTGCATGCCCTGACCCAAAGCCCGCAAGGCCAGTCCTAAAGCCGCGGTGGTCTTGCCCTTGCCCTTGCCTGTATAAACTTGGATTAATCCTTTCAATTTTCTCCTTGACCTCTTTTCCGCAAGTAGTCGAGGACGTCATCGATGCCGGCTGCGCAGACCGCTCCCTGCCGGATGACCGCCTCCAAACGCCGTCGTGCTTCATCTTCAGTGAAATCCCGTCCTCGGATGCCGTCGACATCGAGGACGATCACATCTTTACCGAGCCGCAGAGCCTCCTCGACGGCAGCTAGGTTCAACAGATTCCCCGGCCCCCAAGGTACAGGACCCAGGACCACCAGGTCGGCCCCTTCGATCATGGCCATGTTCTGCTGGTGGGCCTCCAGGGTGATGGGACTGAAGGGCTTCTCCACGACGCAGGGCATCCCCAGGGTTTGGGCCGTCTGCCAATCGCTGTCCCCGATGTTGATGACCCCGATGGAGGGATGCAGGCCGCTGCGATACAGCTCTTCGAGGAGCTCGCCGACGGTGCCCCCCCCGCCGATGACATGGATTTTGAGCTCCGTCTGCAAAGGCTCCCGGCGGGGTTTGATCAGCACCAAGGGGCGATTGGTGGCCGGATTAAGTTCGACAAGCACTTCGGTGCCGTAAACTGCCGCCACGTTTTCCGGAGTAAGGACCATGGCCGGACTGCCCAGAGCAAACACCCGGCCTTCACTGAGCAGAACCAAGTAGTCGCAATATTGGGCGGCCAGATTGAGATCGTGGAGGACGGCGATGACTGTCACCTGCTCCCGTTGGCTGAGGGCCCGGAGGAGCTCGAAAACCTCCACCTGATGGCTGATGTCCAAGTGACTCGTCGGCTCATCGAGCAGGAGAACCCGCGGCTGTTGGGCCAGAGCCTGAGCAATGATGGCCCGCTGCCGCTCTCCGCCGCTTAGAGTCGTGATGGGCCGATGGGCCAAGGGCAGGATCCCCGTTGCTTCCATGGCCTTTCTGGCGATCTGCCTATCTTCCGGACCTTCCCATTGAAACCGGCCAAGATGGGGCGTCCGGCCCATGAGGACAACTTCCTCCACAGTGAAGGCGAAATTGATCATCGTTTCCTGGGGGACGACAGCAACCTTCCGGGCCAGCTGCGTCCTGGGGATCTTCTCCAGGTCTTCCTTTCCCAAGTAGATGGCTCCCCCTTGGGGGACCAGGACCCGACTCATGTTCTTGAGCAGCGTCGACTTCCCCGACCCATTGGGGCCGATGATGCCCACAAAGTCGCCTCCCTGGATATGGAAGGAAATATTCTCCAGAACGGACCGGGACGCATAGGCAAAACTGACGTTGTCAATTACTAGATCCAGCTTAGGACCGCCCTCCAACACAACTTTCCCCTCCCACCGACTGCCGATAATAACCAGCGATCCAGGACACAATAAGGACATACTACAAGTATAAAGGAGGATGTCTATGGCCAACAAGAAGCCCCGCAAGCAAGTCGGCGAAGACACAGAGGAGCTGGGTGCCTACGGTCAGGCTGGCAAGCTCCTCATGGGGCAGCTGGGCCAGCGCCGGGGAAGCACCTCATCGCCGCCAAAGACGGCCGCCATGAAAGAAGGGCCGAAAGATGTTTGAGCCCGACGATTGGCGACCGTCCTTCAATGCAGGCTTATTGGCCGGCGAGGCGGTCGCCCTGCTCCTGGTTGGACTGGTCCTGGCCAACCGGGCCCTGGCTCTCAAGATCCAGACGGATGCCCTTGCCCTGGTGCCCGCCGGACCACGCCTGGCCTTGTTTGCCGCCCTTTGGGGCGGCCTGGTGGGTGCAGTCTCCCACTGGCTGGGGAAGGAGCATGGCCGGTCCGTCGCCGGCGCCCTGTGGATGGTCCCCCTCCTTGGAATCCATCTTCAGACCCTGCTCCCTACAGCCCGCGGACTCCTTCGCCTAGCCGCGCAGGCCTTGCCTGCCGATGTCCAAGGCGCCCCAGGCCTTGCCGATCCCACCAAGGGCATGATGATGTTCACCGTGCCGACCATCATCACCCTGACGGCCTGGGGGACCTGGCGGACCTGGCTCTACTTTTTTGAGCGATTTTATCAGCGGGAAGCTGGGAGCCCCCCCTTTCCCCCGGAGGAGATCGATGAACCCTCCCCCGCGGCGCAGCACCTCCTTTATCGCTTCTACCGGACAGGGTTCTTCCTAATCGTTCTCTCCCTCATTCTCCTCATCCACCGGGCGGGACGGGGCTAGATGCCGCTTAAGCTCAAGCAAAAACTGCCGGCAATCTCCCACCACGCCATAGGTGGCTAGATCGAAGATGGGGGCTTTGGGATCTTTGTTCACGGCCACGATCACCTCGGACCTTTGCATCCCCACCACATGCTGGGTAGCGCCGGAGATGCCGCAAGCGATGTAAAGGCGGGGCCGAACGATAACGCCCGTCTGGCCGATGAGCCCTTCCGGCTCCACCCAGCCCGCATCCACCGCGGCCCGGGAGGCGCCAACGGCCGCCCCCAAAAGGCTCGCCACCTCCTCCAAGAGAGCGAAGTTCGCCCGGGAGCCTATCCCCCTTCCACCAGCAATGACGATTTCCGCCCCCATCAAGGGACGATCTTCTTCGGGTAACGGTTCTTGCGCCACAACCTCCACGGCCCGGACCTCAGGAGCCGCCCATGGACAGTTGATGATCTCACCGCCGGAACCCTTTGGACCTGGAGCGAAGGCCCCCGGCGCAAGGGTTGCCATCTGGGGCCGATGGCCGGGGCAGGCGATGGTGGTCAACAAACGACCCCCAAAGGTGGGCAGCTCAGCCAAGAGCAGCCCGCCATCATCGAGCCGGAGGGAAGTGCAGTCGGCGATCAAGCCTGTCCTCAGTCGGGCTGCAACCCTGGGGGCAAGGGACTTGCCCCGGCGAGTGCCCCCAAAGAGCACGATTCCAGGTTGGTAAGCTTCGATCAGGCGGGCGAGAGCCTGCCCCTGCCATTCGTCGGTGTATGGACTCTGATCCTGGATCACATAGACCCGGTCGGCCCAGAGGGCGAGCTCCTCGGCTAAAGAAGCATGGGAGCTTGCCAGCACCGCCCCCAGGGATCCTCCGATCCGCTCGGCCAAACGGCGGCCCTCCCCCAAAAGTTCGCTCACCACTGGGTGGAGTCTTCCCCCTTCCGACTCCGCGTAAACCCATACCTCTTTCATGGCCGACCACCTGCCTTTCCGGGCAGCATGTCCGCCAGCTCATGAAGGAGCGCGGCGACCTGTTCGGCCAAGCTTCCCTCCAGCATCTTGGACCGGGTTTTCCTCGCCGGCAGCGTGGTCTCCAGCATGCGGGTGGGCGAGCCCGCAAGTCCAATCCGATCGGGATCAGCTTTTATCTCCTCGGGCCCCCAGACGGTAATCGCCTGCTTCTTGGCCCGCATCTTTCCCCTCAGGGAGGGCAGCCGGGGCTCATTCATCCCCTTGGCCACGGTAAGCAGAGCCGGCAAGGGCATTTGGAGGAGCTCCTGCCCGTAGTCCGTCTGATGCCAGGCCAGCAAATGATCTCCCTCAACTTCAACGGGGCGAATAAGTTCGGCAGCATGGGGAATGCCTAGGAACTCCGCTATCTGGGGGCCGACTTGGCCGGTCTCGCCATCCGTCGACCGACTTCCAGTCAGGACCAGGTCGTACCCGCCCAGGCATTCAATCCCCCGGGCCAAGGCATAGGCGGTCGCCAAGGTATCCGCTCCAGCAAAGGACCGATGGCAAAGGAGCACCCCGTCATCAACGCCTAGACTGATAGCTTCCCGCAACACTGCTTCGGCTGCGGGCGGACCCATGGTCATCGCGACGCCCTCCCCGCCTCCCGTCTCCTTCAGGCGCAGGGACTCCTCGATGGCAAAGTAGTCGTTTGGATTCAGGACCATGGGCACCCCATCCCGAATGACGAGTCCAGTCTCGGGATCCACCTTGGCCTCATCGGGGTGGGGAACCTGCTTGATGCAGACGATGATTCGCAAGGCCCTCACCGTCCCTTGGCCGCCCTCTTGATCAGTTCTTGGGCGATGATATTGCGTTGAATTTCGTTGGTCCCCTCATAAATCTGGGTCACCTTCACATCCCGCATCATTTTCTCCACCGGGTAGTCCCGCATGTAGCCGTAGCCTCCCATTATCTGCACCGCCTCCACCGCAGCCTCCATAGCCACATCCGAGGCGAAGGTCTTGGCCATGGCCGCGGCCATGGAGATGTCCTTTTGACCGGCATCGATCATCCGGGCAACAGCATAGACTAGCGCCCTGGCCGCCTCAAGGCGGGTGGCCATATCCGCCAGTTTATGCTGGATGGCCTGGAAGGACGCGATCGGCTGGCCGAACTGGCGCCGCTCCCGGGCAAACTGAAGAGCCGCTTCCAAAGCTCCAGTGCCGATGCCCACCGCCTGGGCGCCTATGCCAGGCCTTGTCCGGTCTAGGGTGGCCATGGCTGCCAAGAAGCCCTGTCCGGGCCTGCCCAGTAAGTTCTCCCGAGGGACAGGGCAGTCTTGGAAAATGACTTCGGTGGTGGCTGAGGAGCGGATGCCCATCTTTCGCTCCTTCGGTCCGAAGCTCAACCCCGGCGCGTCCTTCTCCACAATGAACGCGCTGGCTCCCCTAATCCCCTTGCTCGGGTCAGTAAGAGCGATCACTGTGTAGAGATCGGCCTCGCCCCCATTGGTGATCCACTGTTTGACGCCGTTTAATATGTAAACATCGCCCTCAAGGCGAGCGGTGGTCCGCAGGCCCCCCGCATCGCTCCCAGCCTCCGCTTCCGTCAGGGCAAAAGCCGCGAGCGCCTCCCCGGAAGCAACGAGGGGCAAGTATTTCTTCTTTTGCTCCTCATTGCCGAAGAGCAAGATGGGTACAGAGCCAAGGGCGCTTGCCGCGTAGCTGACAGCTACGCCGCCGCATGCCTTGCTCAGCTCCTCCACCACCAGGCACTGTTCAAAGATTCCGCCCCCCAAGCCCCCGTATTCCTCCGGTATCCACACCCCGAAAAGATCCGACTGGGCAAGGACCTTTAGGATTTCGCGGGGAAATTCCTCCCGCTCGTCCAACTCCGCCGCTGCGGGGCGGACTTTTTCCCTGGCGATCTGGGCCGCCAGCTCTTTGATCATTTGCTGTTCTTCACTGAGAAAGTAGTCCATACCCTTTTCCCTCCCCACATCACCTAAGAATTGGCCCCCAGGCCAACGGCCAGCCCTCGCCAGGGTTGCCGGAAGCAAAAGACCTTCCAGGCGCCTGCCCTCCATAGTCTGCCCCCCAGGAGGTAATTTTTGCATCTGCGAGGACTCCGCTGCCATCTCCCAGGTCCCAGCGGAAAGCACCCAGGGGCATCATTCATTGCCTCTAGCAAGATAGGCTTTGCCAGGTCCGTCGGGCCCCCAAACCTGACAAAGGCCAGGACGAACACCAGGACGCTGCCCTGGACAAAGGAGCGGTGGAACCACTGCCTAAGTGGCTGCCTGCAAGGACCCATCAGCAAGCAAAGGTTGATGAGGACTATCAACTCCACCACCGACAAAAAACCGCTGGTCCAGGCAAAAAAGGCCCGGCCCCAGGAGCCGCTGGCGTGTAGTGGTCAGCAAGGTAGTCACCATGGCGCGGGCAACGGCACAGGGTATTCCGCCGGGCTGAAAAGGCCCCCAATCCACCCCGCGGGGATGGGGCGCTTGCCTTCCTGGCCGACTCCATCTCTCTTTTTTTCCACGTTGATGACCTGCGGGTGCGCTTTTCCACGTATTCGACCTGGAAGGAAGGAAGTCCTTGCTAGACACAAAAAGGGGAGGACGCCGCAGCTTCCTCCCCTGTTATGCAGGTGTACTCTTACGCCACTCCGATGAGCTTCTTGGCCACGTCGACTGCGGTGCTGGCGTCGGGAGCGTAGCCGTCCGCGCCAATCTCGTCGGCGTAGTTCTGGGTGACGGGGGCGCCGCCGATCATGACCTTCACCTTATCCTTGAATTCGGAAGCCTTGATGGCCTCAAGGGTATCCTTCATCGCCACCATGGTGGTGGTCAACAGAGCAGACAGCCCCACGATGCTGGGCTTGTGCTCCCTGATGGCCTCAACGAACTTCTCCGGAGGCACATCGACGCCCAGGTCGACGACCCGGAAGCCGGCGCCTTCCATCATCATGGCCACGAGGTTCTTGCCGATGTCATGCAGGTCGCCCTTCACGGTGCCGATGAGGAAAACCTCGGCCGACTCCGTCTCGCTCTCCGTGAGCAGGGGCTTGAGCACTCCCAAACCAGCATGCATGGCTCTGGCTGCGATCAATACCTCGGGAACGTAGATCTCGTTCTTCTTGAAGCGCTCGGCAATGACAGCCATGCCGCCGATGAGCCCTTCCTGAATGATTACGCCAGGAGCAATACCTTCTGCCACTGCTTGTTCCGTCAGTTCCTTAACCGTCTTGGCATCGCCCTTGATCAAAGCCTGACTAATCTTGGTGAAATCTGCCATGTACAACTGAACCTCCTCTGTGTTTGTGATGTTACACGTCCAGCTTGCCCTCTCTTTGTGCAGTGATATATTCCGCACAAAATTCATCTTGGCCTAACACGGCACGGGCAGCGTACACGTGGGCCATAATTACCTTGTCCAACGGATCCATGATGGCGCTGTCCATCCCCGCGGCCATGGCCATCGCCATGAAGGTCCGATTGAGAAGCCGCCGCTGGGGAAGCCCAAAGGAAATGTTGCTCAGTCCGCAGGTGATATGAACCGTCGGGTACTTTGCTTTGATGGCCCTGACTGTGTCCAGAAACATGATCCCGTAATGAGGGCCAGTGCCTACCGAACGGACCAAGGGGTCCAGGTAGATCCGGTCGGGATCGATGCCTTCTTCACCCAGGCTGTCAACCAGCCGGCTGGCATACTCTAAACCCTGCTCCACAGTCTCCGGCATCCCCTTATCATCCATGCACAGGGCCACCACGGAGCAATCGGTTTCTTTCAGAAGGGGCAGGATGGCTTCGTAGCGCTCCTTCTCCAGACTGATAGAGTTGATCATGGCCGTTCCCTTATGGGCCCCCAAAGCCCGCTCCAAGGCCGCCGGATCGGGGCTGTCGAGGCAAAGGGGAACATCCACCACTTCTTGGACCAGCTTAACCAGCCATTCCAAGGTCTCCGGCTCTTTGC
>JAAYLE010000121.1 GCA_012522085.1 Bacillota bacterium
GGGCTATAATTACTCTAGAGTCTTTCAGTACGGGCCTGGTGGAAAGCGGGGTATTCGAAAGTTGCCTATCAAGCAGATTATGATCCGGATTCCCAGCCGACTGCTCGATGAAGTGGACGCTATCATCAGCCGGAGACAGGGCAGCCGCAGCCAATTCATCATCGAAGCGATGATCAACCATCTTCAGGAGCTTCGCCGCCGAGAATTGCGGGAGCGGCTGCGGGAAGGCTACATCAAGATGGCCGCGATGTGGCTGGCTGAAGATGACGCCGAGGATTGGGCGGATCTGAACGCCTACGAACGTTGCCTGGCCAATGAAGACTGACATCCCATCATAAGGTGATCCGTATGCCAAAGACCCCCCCTGTGCAGCGAGGGGACATTTTCTTCGCTAACCTAAATCCCGTCGTTGGCTCCGAGCAGGGGGGAATCCGACCTGTTCTCGTCCTCCAGAATGATATCGGGAACCGCTACAGCCCAACGACCATCGTCGCTCCCATCACCTCTCGGATCAGAAAGGCGAAACTGCCCACCCATATCGAGCTGTCAACTAAAGAATATCCCATCGAACGGGATTCGGTCATTTTGCTCGAACAAGTGCGGACCGTCGATAAGCGGCGCTTGAAAGAGAAAGTGGCCCAGCTTGACGAAAAGACCATGGCCAGGGTCAACGAGGCCCTTAGCATCAGCCTTGGCCTGATCGATTTCTAAGGGGGAAGGGGTATGCGGCCGATCATTGGCATCAGCTGCGGGAAGGCCGGGAGGCACTACCGGGCGTCGGCCAAGGTGGTGGAAGTTGTCTGGGAGCAAGGAGGCCTTCCTTTGCTCATTCCCGCCGCCGCCGATCCGGAGGAGTACATGGACCAGTTAGGAGGGCTCATCATCCCCGGGGGAGGAGACTTGGATCCAGCTTACTACGGTCAGGATCCCCATCGGGATTTGGGAGTTGTCGAGCCTGACCGAGACCGGCTGGAGATGGGATTGATCAAGGGGGCGATGGCCCGGGGCATGCCGCTCCTTGGCATCTGCCGGGGCTGTCAGCTCCTCAATGTGGCTGCGGGGGGAGACTTGATCCAAGATCTTGCCGACGGGTATCACCAGCATCGGCAACAGGCGCCTTTGTCCCATCCGAGCCACCTCATCAAGATCGCGTCGGGGTCCCTCCTGGGGAGGCTATTGGGGCCAGATCCCCTGCGGGTCAACAGTCGTCATCATCAAGGGATCGGCCGGGTGGGTTCCTTGACCCCGGTCGCCTGGTCCAACGACGGCCTCATCGAGGCCATCGAAGGCGAGGGCTTTATCCTCGGGGTCCAGTGGCATCCCGAATGGCTGCCCGAGTCGGCCCCCTTGTTTCGGGGCCTCATCGAAGCTGCGAAGGAGTGGAAGGCATGAAGCCGCAGGTTGTAGCCTACAGGGGAGAAATACCGGAGAGTGTACACAACATCCACTATGTAGTCGTTGACCGGCTAGGCAGGGAGATCGCCTCGGGAGGCAATGGGGACCTTGTCACCTACTGGCGCTCGGCCGCCAAGCCCATCCAGCTCTTGCCCCTGGTGGAAGGGGGCGGGGTGGAGCAGTTCGGCCTGGAAGACCGGCATCTGGCGGTAATGGCCTCCTCCCATAACGGGGAGAAGGTCCATGTGGAGGCGGTGGCCCAGATCCTCGAGCGGATCGGCATGCCGGAAGATGCCCTGGCCTGCGGCGTCCATCCTCCCTGGTATGATGATGCGGCCCTGGAACTGGCAAGGCGGGGAGAAGAGCCTCGGGCCATCCACAACAA
>JAAYLE010000122.1 GCA_012522085.1 Bacillota bacterium
CCGGCTGAAGCTGAACTTTACCTGGTGGAGGGGGACTCGGCCGGCGGTACGGCCAAGCAAGGCCGGGACCGACGCTTCCAGGCCATCTTGCCTTTGCGGGGCAAGATCCTAAACGTGGAGAAGGCTAGGATGGACAAGATCTTAGCCAACAACGAGATCCGGGCCATGATCACTGCTCTGGGCACAGGGATCGGCGAAGACTTCGATGAAGAAAGGCTCCGCTACCACCGCATCATCATCATGAGCGTCGACTACGAGGAGCTGGCCTTCGTCCGCAGGGCCGTCGACGGGACTGTCGAGTCGGTCCTGGTGGGCCAGTTCATCGATGAGTGCATCGAGGGGCAGCGGTTTTTCCAAGACTACGAAGTCTTGTGTTTTGATCTTAAGACCAAAGAAACTTGCTTCCGGCCAATCCGGACGGTGATCCGCCATCCCCTCCAGGACCGGCTGCTGAAAATCAAGACCCATCTTGGCCGGGAGGTCAAAGTGACCGCGGGCCACAGCGTCTTCCTGTGGGACGGGGAGGAGCTGGTCCTCAGGCCGGCCGATGAGATCAAGCCCGGGGATTTGGTGGCCGCCCCGAAGTTCATTCCCCAATTGGCGGGGAAGGTGGACAATGAGCATTTGTTGTACATCCTCGGGGCGTACATGGCCAGCGGCCGCCGCTCGCCAAGCTACGGGCCCTTCTTGCCCGCCCGTGAGGTGGACCTTGGCCGGATCCGCCATCATTGGGAAAGGCTGATGGGCCAACGGCTAATTTTCCGCTGGCGAAGGCGAAGGCCCCTTATGCTGCTGAAGGGGATTGGCCAGCTGTTAGAGGAGCTCATCCCTGCCGATGGACGGATCCCCGACGTGGTCTTCAACAGCTCGCCGCGGGCCCAGGATGCCTTCCTGGATGGCTGGCGGCGGGGGGATGGCTGGCCTTGCCGGCGCAAGATCCAGGCGGGGCAGTTAGTCTATCTCCTCGGCTCCCGAGGGATCTTGGCCGAGATTGAGGAGCGGGAGCGCTCATTTTTCGTCCGCGAAGCTGCAGGGGAAGGGGTCCAGGGGGACCTGACGGCCCTGGAGGTTCTGTCCGTGGAGGAGGTCTCGCCGACGAGCCGGTATGTCTATGATTTTTCCGTTGAGGAAGATGAGAACTTCATCGCCGGCCTCGGGGGCCTTTGCTGCCACAACACTGACGCGGACGTGGACGGCGCCCACATCAGGACTTTGCTCCTTACCTTCTTCTTCCGCTACATGCGGCCCCTGATCGACAATGGACATGTTTACGTCGCCCAGCCGCCCCTTTACCGGGTGCGCAAGGGCAGCAATTCGCGCTATGCCTATTCCGAAGACGAACTCGATCGGATCTTGGAGGAAATGGGGAGGAAGGGCGTAACTATTCAGCGGTATAAAGGTCTTGGAGAAATGAACGCGGAGCAGCTTTGGGAGACGACGATGAACCCGGAAACGAGGACGTTGATTCAACTGCAGCTGACGGATGCCATGGCCGCGGATGCCATCTTCACCACCTTGATGGGGGAGAAGGTCGAGCCGCGGCGGGAGTTCATCCAGGAGCATGCCCGGGAAGTTGGCGAACTAGATATTTGACCACTGAAGGATCGAGGTTGGATCGATGGCATTAGAGATGGGAAAAGGCAAAGTCGTACCGATCGGCCTGGAAGATGAGATGCGCAAGTCGTATCTCACCTACGCGATGAGCGTCATCGTGGAGCGGGCCCTGCCCGATGTCCGGGATGGGCTGAAGCCCGTCCAGCGCCGGATTTTGTATGGGATGAGCGAACTTAGTCTTTGGCCCGACAGGCCCCATCGCAAGTCCGCCAGGATCGTGGGCGAAGTGATGGGAAAATTCCACCCCCATGGGGATGCGGCCATTTACGATGCGATGGTCCGCATGGCCCAAGACTTTTCCATCCGCTATCCGCTGGTTGACGGCCATGGGAACTTCGGCTCCGTGGACGGGGATCCCCCGGCGGCCATGCGCTACACGGAGGCCAGGCTCTCCGCCCTGGCGATGGAGATGCTGCGGGACATCGACAAAGACACCGTCGATTTCGTCCCCAACTTCGATGAATCGTTGGAGCAGCCGGCGGTGCTCCCCAGCCGCTTTCCGAATCTGCTCGTCAACGGGGCATCGGGCATCGCGGTCGGCATGGCGACCAACATCCCGCCCCATAACCTGCGGGAGATCGTCGATGGCTTGATTAACCTCATCGATAATCCCGACATCACCATCAAAGAACTAAACAAGGTGATCAAAGGGCCCGATTTCCCAACGGGCGGCATCATCCTGGGCAAGGATGGGATCAGGGAAGCTTACCTGACCGGCCGGGGAAGGATCCGGATGCGGGCCCGGGCCGCCATCGAAGAGCTGGCCCACGGGAAGACCAGGATCGTGGTGACGGAGCTTCCCTACCAGGTGAACAAGGCGAACCTGATCGAGCGGATTGCGGCCATGGTCAGGGAGAAGAAGCTGGAGGGGATCACGGACCTGCGGGATGAGTCGGACCGGCAGGGGATGCGGATCGTCATTGAACTCAGGCGGGATGCCGTCCCCAGGGTGGTCCTCAACAGGCTCTATAAGCACACCCAAATGGAAGAAACCTTCGGGGTGATCATGCTGGCTCTCGTCGATGGGGAGCCCATGGTCCTCAACCTGAAGGAGATGTTGGAAGCTTACCTGAACCACCAGCGGGAAGTGGTGGTCCGCCGGACCAGGTTCTTGCTCCAGAAGGCGGAGGATCGGGCCCATATCCTAGAAGGCCTGCGGATTGCTCTAGCCCACATCGATGAGATCATCGAGCTAATCAAGGCGGCGCCCAACGATACCGCGGCCAAAGAGGGGCTGATGGAGCGCTTCAACCTCAGCGAGCGCCAGGCGGTAGCTATTTTAGACATGCAGCTGAGGCGGCTCACGGGCCTGGAGCAGGAGAAGATCGAGGCGGAATACCAGTCCCTGTTGAAAGATATCGCCTATTACCGGGAAGTGCTGGCTGATGTGAGCAAGGTGTATGGGATCATCAAGGAAGAACTCCTGGAGATCAGGGAGAAATACGGAGATGATCGCCGGACGGAGATCGCCCCCAACGCGGCGGAGCTGGAGACGGAGGATCTCATCCCGGAAGAAGACATCATCATCACGATCACCAGGCAAAACTACATCAAGCGCCTTCCCTTGACGGACTATCGCAGTCAGCGGCGGGGCGGCCGGGGGATTACCGCCTGGAGCGCCCGGGCCGATGATTTCGTGGAACATTTATTCATCACCAACACCCACGCCCATGTCTTGTTCTTCACCAACCGGGGGCTTGTCTACCGGCTGAAGGGCTATCAGCTGCCTCCCTTAGGGCGTCAGGCCAGGGGGACTTCCCTGATGAGCCTCATTCAGGTGGAACCCGGCGAGTCCATCCAAGCCGTGCTGGCCGTGGACGACTGGGACGAGGAGCAGTATGTGGTCATGGCCACCAAGAACGGCATCGTCAAGAAGACGGCCCTCTCCGACTTTGACAGTCCCCGCACCGGGCTCATCGCCATCAATCTCGATGAGGGCGACGAGATGGTCGGGGCCAAACTCACCGACGGCCGGCGGGATCTGCTCTTGGCCACCAGGTTCGGTCAGGCTATCCGCTTCGCGGAGGAAGATGTCCGGGCCATGGGCCGCACTGCCCGGGGCGTTAAGGGCATCACCCTCGATGGGGATGATGAAGTGGTGGGCATGGAAGTGGTGCGGGAAGGAGCCGATCTGCTCGTCGTCACCACCAACGGTTTTGGCAAGCGGACCCTCCTTGAGGAGTACCGCCGCATCGGCCGGGGCGGCAAGGGAGTCAAGACCTTGCAGCGGACGGAGAAGACCGGGTTTGTGGCCGGGATCAAGGTGGTTGATGAAGACGATGAAGTAGTCCTCATCACCGAGGCAGGAGTCATGATCCGCATCAATGTGGATGATATCTCCCGCCAAGGGCGGAGCACCCAGGGAGTGACCCTCATGCGTTTAGACGAAGATGATCGGGTCATCGCGCTGGCCCTAGCCCGGATGGAGGATGTGGACGATGAGTCCGAAGGAAAATAAAGGGTGTCGGACCTTCGATCACGGCGGCGATGCCGGCATCGCCGCCTGGGGTCCGCGCCTTGAGGATGTGTTCGAACAGGCCTTCCTGGGCCTTGTTGACTACATCGTCGCCGGAGAAAAGGTTCGTCCCCGGGAGGAGCGGAAGATCAGCCTTGAGGCCCCCGATGGGGAAGGTTTGCTTGTCGGGTGGCTGGGCGAGGCCCTCTTTCTCATCGACGGAGAAGGGTGGCTGCCCGGCCGGGTCAAGGTCAAGGTGGGGGAGGGACCTGGAGGCTTGAGCCTCGAGGCCAAGGTATGGGGTGAGGAACTAGACCCTGAGTGCCACTGGATCATCAGGGACGTTAAGGCGGTGACCTACCACGGCTCAAGGCTCGTTCGCCAAGGGGATGCGTGGCAGGCGAGGGTCGTCTTAGATCTCTAGTTGGAGGTGGTGCCCATGGTTTGGGATGCTTTGGAGCAATTGGATGACTATCGCTGGCAGATACCCCGGGGCTACAAACCGGGGATGCTTGTCCCTGGCCTCATTTTCAGCGCTCGGGAAGAGCTGGTCCATCTCCAAGAGGCCTTGGAGCAAGTGGCCAATGCCGCCTGTCTCCCTGGTATCGCCGGCTATTCTTACGCCATGCCCGACATCCACACCGGCTATGGGCTGCCCATCGGCGGCGTGGTGGCGACGAGGCTCCCCGACGGGCTAATTACGCCCGGCGGCGTAGGCTACGATATCAACTGCGGCGTCCGCCTCCTGGCCACCCCTTGGCGGGAGGAGGATCTGAAGGATAGATGGTCGGATCTGGCCGATGAGCTTTACCGGGCTATTCCCAGTGGGCTTGGAGCCCGGGGCGGCCTTAAGATCGCCCAGGGGGATCTGGAGCAGGTCCTCCTGAAAGGCGCGGCCTGGGCGGTGGAGCAGGGAATGGGCGAAGAGGGCGATCTGCTTATGAGCGAAGAGGAAGGGGAGATGGCCGGAGCCGATCCTGGCGCCGTCAGCACCAAGGCCCGCAAGCGCGGCCAGGGACAGCTGGGGACGCTGGGTTCGGGGAACCATTTCGTCGAGGTGCAGGTGGTGGATCGGGTCTACGGGGAAGAGGAAGCGAAGGTCATGGGCCTTGCCCAAGGGCAGATAGTCGTCATGATCCATTCGGGCTCCCGGGGCCTGGGCCATCAAGTCTGCAGCGATTACACCAGACGCATGGTGGAGGCCATGGGCCGATACGGCATCAAGCTCCCCGACCGGCAGCTGGCGGGAGCGCCCTTCAACAGCCCCGAGGGCCGCCAGTATTTCGGCGCGATGGTGGCCGCGGCCAACTACGCGTGGGCCAACAGGCAAGTCCTCACCCATCGGGTCCGGGAGGCTCTGCGCAAAGTGATGGGCGATGGGGAAATGCGGGTAATCTGGGATGTGGCCCATAACATTGCCAAGATCGAAGAGCATATAGTAGATGGAGAGCAAGTGCGCCTTTGCGTTCACCGCAAAGGAGCGACCCGGGCCTTTCCTCCCGGCCATGAGCTCCTGCCGGAGCCGTATCGGCAGATCGGCCAGCCGGTCCTGGTCCCCGGCGATATGGGGAGCGGCTCCTACGTCCTGGTGGGGAGGCGAGGCGAGGGCTTTGCCTCGGCGTGCCACGGCGCCGGGCGCAGGCTTAGCCGAGGTGAGGCGAAAAGGCTCCTGCAGCAGGAACAGATTTTCGCCGAGCTCGAGGAGGCCGGGGTTGAGCTTCGGGCCGCCAGCCGCCAGGTCGTGCTGGAGGAAGCCCCAACGGCCTACAAGGATGTGGATGAGGTCGTTCGCATCGCGGCAGGTGCGGGTCTGGCCAGGCAGGTCCTGCGGCTCGCTCCTCGGTGTGTCATCAAAGGATGAAGGGACGGGGATAGAGGATGAAAGAGGAGTTGGCCAGGAAGATCGGAGAGCTGGCGGATGCCTTGCGGGAGACCGACGAGTACAAGCGTCTGCTCGCCGCCCGGGAAGAGGTGGAAGGGCGCGAGGCTGCAAAGCTGATGCTTGAAGACATCCAGCGCAAACAGGCCGCCCTGCAACAAGCCGCCGCGGAAGGGAAGGACGTCGAAGAGCTGGAAGAAGCCTTTCGCAAGGCCGTCACCGTCGCCAATTACAATCCTTATGTGAGGGAGCTCATGGAAGCGGAGCTCGTCTTTGCCGACCTTTTCTTCCGGGTGGAAGCTGCCTTGGCCCACGCCGTCAGCAAAGGTGAGCCCCCGGCCAAGTCCAGCAGTCGGCTGTGGGTGCCGGGACGCGGGTCATCTAACCCCTAGAAAAATGAGGAGGACGCCGAAAAGGACGATGATGTAGCGGTCCCAGTCCACTTGCCCGGCCAGGGCCACCAGGCCCAGGCTGCTAACCAGCAGGAGGATCGTTGGACCGATCATCCCCAAGACGGCGTTGATGCGAAGGGCGGCGTCGACCCGGCGGTAATGGAGCATGAGCAGGGCAGCGCCGATTTCAATCCCTCCCGCCAGGATCCGCAGGAGGGCCATGCCGGCAACAAGCCTGGTCTCCATTCCCATCCTCCTTTCCCTAATGGTTATGACCCTCAGGAGGGTAAGATGCCGGGAAAATATTATTTTCCGCGGCAGGAAGTTGCTCGCTTGTGTTGAATATCCAGGGAAGCTGCTAATTGAGAGGAGTTGAGCTGAGATGAGTGAGAGCAAGATCTTATTAGCCGAGCAGGAGATCCCCAGGCAGTGGTACAACATCCAGGCGGATATGAGCAAGCTCCCGCCACCGCCCCTCCATCCGGGCACGAAAAAGCCGGCGGTCGCCGACGACTTCGCCCCTTTGTTCCCACCGGCCCTGATCGAACAGGAGATGAGCACGGAGCGTTGGATCGACATACCCGATGAGGTCTTGGAGATCTACCGCCTGTGGAGACCGTCGCCCTTATTCCGGGCCCACCGGCTGGAGAAGGCCCTTGGCACTCCGGCCCGCATCTACTACAAGTATGAAGGGGTAAGCCCGGCGGGGAGCCACAAGCCTAACACCGCCGTTCCCCAAGCCTATTACAACAAGCAGGCGGGGGTGAAGCGGCTGTCGACGGAGACCGGCGCCGGCCAGTGGGGAAGCGCGCTAAGTCTCGCCTGCGGCTTCTTTGGCCTGGAATGCACCGTGTACATGGTGAAGGTGAGCTACCATCAAAAGCCCTACCGACGCTCCCTCATGGAGGTCTGGGGGGCGGAGGTGATCCCAAGTCCATCGGATCGGACGGAAGCGGGCCGGAAGGTCTTAGCCAAGGACCCCGACTCCCCCGGGAGCCTCGGGATCGCCATCAGTGAAGCCGTGGAGGATGCGGTCCTGCGGGATGACACCCGGTATGCGTTAGGCAGCGTTCTCAACCACGTCATGCTCCACCAAACCATCATCGGCCTCGAGGCGAAAAAGCAGCTCGCCCTGGTGGACGATTATCCGGACGTGGTGGTCGGCTGCTGCGGCGGCGGCAGCAATTTCAGCGGCCTGGCCTTTCCTTTCCTGGCCGATAAGTTCAATGGCCGCGACGTTCGGGCCGTAGCCGTTGAGCCGGCTGCTTGTCCTTCCCTCACCAAGGGGACCTTGGCCTATGATTTTGGCGACACAGTAGGCCTTACGCCCTTGCTGATGATGTACACCTTAGGCCATTCCTTCGTGCCGCCGAAGATCCATGCCGGAGGCCTGCGCTATCACGGCGCATCGCCCATCGTCAGCCAGCTTTGCCAGGATGGCCTCGTTGACGCGGTCGCATATCCCCAAGGGGATGTGTTTGCCAGCGCCGTCCTTTTTGCCCGCACCGAAGGGATCCTGCCGGCCCCCGAGTCGGCCCACGCCATCCATGGAGCCGTCAAGGAGGCGGAAGAGTGCGCCGAGACGGGCGAGCCGCGGACGATCCTGTTTTGCCTGAGCGGCCATGGCCACTTCGATCTGGCATCTTATGATGCTTACCTCAGCGGCAAGCTGGAGGATGTCGGCTATGCGGAGGAAGAAGGCAAACGGGCCTTGGCGGAACTGCCGGAAGTATGAGATGAAGGCGGGTTAACCCCCGCCTTTTTTGATGGCCGCGCACGGCACCTGTGCCAGCGCCCTTGGCGGCGAAAGAATTCCCTGCCCCTTGCCGAAAAATCTAGTAGGACGAAAACTGGGAGGCCTAAGATGGGGCGAACTTTCCTCGAGAGGCTGGCTCGCTTCGGCGAGCTGCCGAAGGTCCCTGCCTGCATCCTCGTCCTGCTCCTGCTGGGGGGGAGCTGGGCGGTTAGCTATCATACCGGGGGGACTAAACATGCCTACCCCCACTTGTTTTACGTGCCGATCCTGTTGGGAGCTTTTTTCTTCCGGGTGCCCGGCGCCTTGCTGACCGCGGCCGCCGCGGGGATCTTGTCGGGGCCGTTGATGCCTTTAGATGTTGAAGCCGGCATCGCCCAGCCTTTGGGCCTGTGGCTGTTTCGGATGGGCTTTTTCGCCTTCATCGGCCTTCTCACCGCGGTGCTTTTCAGCCAGCTGGACCGGCGTCTTGCCGAGGTCAACCGGCTGGTCTCGGCCCTGGCCCAGCACCACGTTCGCACCCTGATCGTCTTCGCCCAACTGCATGAGCAGCGGGATAAGAGCACCGAGGGCCATTCCCAGCGGGTGGCGATTAATGCCCTGCGGATCGGGCAGCGAATGGGGTTAAAGGGGGAGGAGATCAACACCCTCTACTGGGCCGGTCTGCTCCATGACCTGGGCAAAATCCTGGTCCCCGACGGCATCTTGCTCAAGAACGGTCCGCTGACGGCCGAGGAGTTCCTTGAGATCCAAAAGCATCCCGGCTTCGGGGCCGAGACCCTGGAGAGCATTTCCGATGGGTTTCGGGCGGTGGCCGAGGGCATCAGGTCCCACCATGAGCGATGGGATGGCCGCGGCTATCCCGCAGGGCTCAAGGGCAAAGACATTCCCCTTGCCGGCCGCATCATCGCCGTGGCCGACGTCTTCGAGGCCTTGACCAACGATCGATCTTATCGGGTGGCCCTGCCGGTGGACCTGGCTCTAGCCTACTTCCAGCGGGAAGCGGGGGTCCAGTTCGATCCCGAGGTGGTGGAGACTTTCGTTGAGCTTCACCGGGATGGGAAGATAAGCGTTTCCCTCCATCCTGGAGACATCTTTGAGTCCCTGGAAGAGGCCAGTCGCCGCTTTCCCGGCAAGGTGCGCTGACCCTCAGTCCCATCAAGACTTCCCCGACGAAGAGATCCGCCGCGGCGCCAAACTAAGTGAAAAAGATGCCTGTTGCAAGGCCCCTAGCCGCGGCCCTCGGCCGATTGTGGATATTTTTCAGGTATGTTATACTATGGATGCAAGAAAAACGGGGGGGCCTTTTTCCTCTAGAGAGAGAGGAGCGATTGCTGTTGTATGACGTGGTTCGGCAGGTGGATCCGGAAGTAGCTGAGGCGCTGGATGGGGAGCTGCGTCGTCAGCGGGAAAAGATCGAACTCATCGCTTCGGAGAATTTTGTCAGTCGCGCCGTGTTGGAGGCCCAAGGCTCGGTGCTGACCAACAAGTATGCGGAAGGGTATCCTGGCCGGCGCTACTATGGCGGCTGCGAGTATGTGGATATCCCCGAGTCGTTGGCCATCAAGCGGGCGAAGGAGCTGTTTGGGGCAGACCACGTCAATGTTCAGCCCCATTCGGGAGCCCAGGCCAACATGGGCGTGTACTTTGCGGTCCTCAGGCCCGGGGATACGGTGATGGGCATGAATTTGTCCCATGGGGGCCATCTGACCCACGGCAGCCCGGTGAACTTTTCCGGCGTCTGGTTCAATTTCGTCCATTACGGCGTGAGCAAAGAGACGGAAATGCTCGATTACGATGAGATCCTTCGCTTGGCCCAGGAACATCGTCCCAAGCTCCTCGTTGCCGGGGGCAGCGCTTATCCCCGGGTGATCGATTTTGCCCGCCTGCGGGAGATTTGCGATGAGGTTGGATGCATGTTGATGGTGGACATGGCCCACATCGCCGGGCTGGTGGCGGTGGGGCTGCATCCTTCGCCCGTTCCCTACGCGGAGTTTGTGACGACAACTACCCACAAGACCCTCCGGGGGCCCCGGGGCGGGATGATCCTGTGCAAGGAGGAATATGGGAAGGATATCGATAAGGCCATCTTCCCTGGGATCCAAGGTGGTCCTTTGATGCACGTGATCGCGGCCAAGGCCGTTGCTTTGAAAGAGGCTCAAACGCCGGCCTTTAAGACTTATCAAGAGCAAATCGTCAAGAATGCCAAGGCGTTGGCCCAGGGTCTCCTTGAGCAGGGCTTCCG
>JAAYLE010000013.1 GCA_012522085.1 Bacillota bacterium
CGTTCGAGTTTGCTCCAGTTGGCACAAATTATGGTAAACTAGAATGGAGCAGCAGGATTCAGCAAGTGTAATGCGAAGGTTGATCTGGGGATTCTAAGATCCGAAGGCGCTAGCAGGGGATTTTATTTGGAAAAAATCGTATCGGAAGGAGGAACAGTTAGTGGCCAAAATGCTTGAAGTCCGCTGGCACGGCCGCGGTGGACAAGGGGCAAAAACAGCAGCCCTTCTGTTCGCCGAGGCGGCGGCAGCGGCGGGTAAACGCGTCCAAGCTTTTCCTGAGTACGGCCCCGAGAGAATGGGGGCTCCGGTAACATCCTACAACCGCGTCAGCGATGAGGAGATTACTCTCCACAGTGGGGTGACCAACCCCAATTTCGTTGTCGTCCTCGATGCGACCTTGATCGAGACCAATAATGTGACGGCAGGGGTGCCCGAGGACGGGATCATCGTCGTCAACACGCCCCAATCGCCCGCGGAGATGGCGAAGCAGTTGGGGCTGGGTGAGGATGCCAAGATCAAGGTGTTCACCGTCGATGCCGACACCATCTCCAAGGAGACCATCGGCCGCGTCATTCCCAATACGCCCATGCTGGGGGCTTTGATCCGGGCGACGGGAGTGCTGGAGCTGGAAGATCTCCTTGAGGACACGAAACGGAAGCTGGAGAAGAAGTTCCGCAACCGACCTGAGATTATCCAGGGCAACCTGGAGGCTATCCGGCGCGCCTACCAGGAGGTGAAGTAGTGATGGCTGTTAAAGAAAAGCCTATGGCCCAGGAAGTGCAAAAGCCCGGGTGGAAGAGCATCCCCATCGGGGGCTTAATTTTGCGCGGAGGTTCCGCCGAGGAATTCCAGACCGGGGACTGGCGAACGGAAAAGCCCGTTTGGGACGGGGAGAAGTGCACCAACTGCTATCTTTGCTGGGTGTACTGCCCTGATATGTCCATCGTGCTGGAAGATGGAAAGGTGGCGGGCGTCGATTACGACCATTGCAAAGGCTGCGGCATTTGTGCCGCCGTGTGTCCGCCGAAGGTGCGGGCCATCGAGATGGTCCTCGATAGAGAATAAGTATGTGAAGGAGGGAACGATACATGGGCAACTCTGCCCTCAACGAGGCAGTCAAAAGCGTAGCCTTGACCGGAAATGAGGCGGTAGCCAATGCCATGCGGCAAGTCCATCCGGACGTGGTCGCTGCCTATCCGATCACTCCCCAGACGGAGATAGTACAGATTTTTTCGACCTTTGTGGCCGACGGTCTGGTGCAGACGGAATTCGTACCTGTAGAGAGCGAACACTCCGCCATGAGCGCCACCGTCGGGGCATCCGCGGCCGGAGCCCGGGCGATGACGGCAACTTCCGCCAATGGACTGGCGTTGATGTGGGAAGTGCTGTATATTGCCGCGGGTCTGCGGCTGCCCATCGTGATGCCGGTGGTGAACCGGGCCCTCAGCGCTCCCATCAACATTCACTGCGATCACAGCGATACCATGGGCGCCCGGGATTCGGGCTGGATCCAGCTCTACTCGGAAAATGCCCAGGAAGCTTATGATAACGTGATCCAGGCGGTCAGGATCGCCGAGCATCCCGAGGTGAACCTGCCGGTGATGGTGATGATGGACGGGTTCATCATCAGCCACGGAATGGAGAACGTCTACCCCCTCGCCGATGAAGAGGTAAGGAAGTTCGTGGGCGAGCGCAAGCCCCACTACACCCTGCTGGATGCCGACAATCCCATCACGGTGGGTCCGTTGGATCTGCAGGATTTCTACTTCGAGCACCGCAGGCAGCAGGCGGAGGCCATGTTCAATGCGGACAAGGTGGTCAAGGAAGTGGCCGACGAGTTCGCCAAGCTGTCCGGCCGCCAGTACGACTTTTTCGAAGCCTACCAGCTCGACGATGCGGAGATGGCCATCGTGGTCATCGGCTCGACGGCGGGGACGGCGAAGTATGTGGTGAATGAACTGCGGGCCAAGGGAGTCAAGGCCGGGCTGCTGAAGATACGTATGTTCCGCCCCTTCCCGGCGGCAAGGCTGCGGGAGGCCTTGACCAATGTCCCCGCGGTGGCGGTGATGGACCGGGCGGACAGCCTGGCAGCTTGTGGAGGGCCCCTCTTTGGGGATCTGCGAGCCGCCCTCTATAGCGCCGGCAAGCGTCCTCTGATGAACAACTACATCTACGGTCTTGGTGGACGGGATGTGACCCTCGATCACATCCGGACGGTCTATCAGGATCTGGAGGAGATGCTGAGGACAGGCGAAGTCAAGAGGGAAATCAACTACCTAGGTGTGCGGGAGTAAATCCCGGGAGGTGAATTGAGTGGCCACTTTGAAAGAATTGGCAAGCAAAGAGGAACTGTTCACCGGCGGGCATCGCGCCTGCGCGGGGTGCGCTTTCCCAATTGCATCGAAACTGGCCTTGAAGGCGGCGAAGAACCCGGTGGTGGTCGCTTGCGCGACTGGCTGTATGGAAGTTGCCACGACCATTTATCCCTATACCGCGTGGAAGTCTTCCTTCATCCACAGCGCCTTTGAGAATGCCGCGGCAACCATCAGCGGCGTTGAGGCAGCTTACCAGTCTCTGACCCGCCAGGGCAAACTGGATCAGAAATTCGATCTCATCGCCTTTGGCGGCGATGGGGGAACTTACGATATCGGCTTTCAGGCCCTGTCGGGGGCGATGGAGCGGGGTCACAACATCCTCTACATCTGCTATGACAACGGCGCCTACATGAATACGGGCGTTCAGCGCTCCAGCGCGACCCCCTTCGGCACTCACACGACGACATCGCCGGCAGGCCGGGTACAACAGGGGAAAAGGCAGTTCCGCAAGGATCTAACCCAGATCATTGCCGCCCATGAGGTGCCCTACGTAGCCCAGACAACCGTCGGATATTGGAGCGACTACGTCAAGAAGGTAGAAAAGGCTTTGGCCGTGGATGGACCGGCCTTCATCAACGTGCTCGCCCCTTGTCGGCTGGGCTGGGGCTATCCGCCGGAAGACACCGTCAAGATCGCCCAAGAGGCGGTTCAGTGCTGCTTCTGGCCGGCTTATGAAGTGGAGAATGGCGTCTGGCGGATCACCGTCAAGGTTCGGGAGAAGACCCCGGTGGCCGACTGGTTGAAAAAGCAAGCCCGGTTCCGCCATCTCTTCCGGCCTGGCAATGAACATCTCCTAGAAGAAATCCAGGCGGACGTCGATCGCCGGTGGGCTGCTTTGCTCAAGCGCACCGAGGAGAGCGCCGAGCTGTCCGCTTAGAACAACTATCGACAGGAGGTGGCTCGCTGTTGCGTGATAGTTGGCATAAGTACATGAGCTTAGGCTATGTGCACACCGTAGCGTTCCCCAACGGGGCCAAAGGAGAAGGCCCCATCAAGGATCAGGTAGCCCAGTTGTTGGCCGATGATGCCTACCGCGCCGTTGAGGTTTCCTGGGTGAAGGACCCTGAGGAAAGGGAAAAGCTGGCTGAGTTCTTGGCCGAGGCTGATGTGGATGTGGTCTTCTTGACCTCCTTCCCGATGACGGCCCACGGGGTCTACTTCTGCGATCTGTCGGAGGAGGGGCGTCAGGCTGCCGTGGAACTCGGCAAGAAGCTGATCGATGAAGCCTATCTTTATGGGGCCAGGATGATGCTGGTGGGCAGCGGCCCCGATCCGGGACCGGAAAAGCGGGCAGAGGGCCTCAAGCAGCTGGCCAAATCCCTCGGGGAGCTATGCAGCTATGCTCGCAGCAAGGCTAAGGACCATGTCCTGACCATTACCTTGGAGCATTTTGACCGGGAAATCGACAAGAAGTTCCTGCTGGGTCCCACGGCCGAGACGGCCGCGTTCATCCGGGAGCTTCGCCAGGAGCATGACAATCTCGGCATCACCCTGGATCAGAGCCATCTGTACCAGCTTGGGGAAGATGCGGAAGAAAGCGCCCGCCTGGCCGGGGAATGCATTGTCCACGCCCACTTCGCCAATTGCATTGTGAAGGACTCCTCTCATCCCTTGTATGGGGACAAGCACACGCCCTTCAGCGTCCCCGGGGGAGAAGTGGGTCCGGAGCAGATAGCGCGCTTTTTGGAGGCGCTGGCCAAGTCCGGGTATTTCTCTCGCCCCCAGCCTACCAGGCGGCCGGTGGTGAGTCTGGAGGTCAATGTCATGTCGGGAGAAGGCTCCCCGGAAGAGATCATCCAGGCAACCAAGGAAGCTTTCCTCAAAGGTTGGGAGCTGGCGGACTTGGGTATTGCTCCTCGGTTTGAAGTGTAATAAAATAGTTGCCGTAAGAAGCGATGCAGGGGCCATTAGGGCCGAAAGCCCTTCGACAGAGAGCCGGGGGATGGTGGAACCCGGCGGAGGGAGCGGTTCTATCCACCCCGAAGGCTGGCGGCGAGGAGCCGACCCGGTTAACACCCGTTAACGTGTCCGAAGGTGGCTGCGCGGCAGCAACCGGGGTGGCAACGCGGGATCATAGTCCCGTCCCCGAAAGGGGACGGGACTTTTCTTTATCCCGATGGAAACAATAGCATCAGAGGAGGTTCCGTTATGCTTGACTTAAGGCTGATTCGCAAGGACCCGGACTTAGTCCGGCGATCCCTGCTCAACCGGGGCGAGGATGCGGCGCCCTTGGATGAAGTGCTGACCCTCGATGAGAAGCATCGCCGGATCCTCGCCGAGGTGGAAGAGCTTCGCGCCCAGCGAAACAAAGCATCCCAAGAGATCGCCGCGTACAAACGGAAGGGCCAGGATCCCGGCGATCTCATGGAGCAAATGAGGGAGGTCTCCGATCGGATCAAGGAACTGGAAGGGGAGACTCGGGAGCTTAGCGATCGGATCAACGCCCTGCTCCTCAGGATGCCCAACATTCCCCACTCCTCGGTTCCCATCGGCCCCACCGAGGCCGAGAACGTGGAGGTCAGGCGCTGGGGGGAGCCCCGCCAGTTTGATTTCGAACCAAGGCCCCACTGGGACTTGGGCGTTGAGCTTGGCATTTTAGATTTCGAACGGGCCGGGAAGGTGACGGGAGCGCGCTTTGCCTTCTTGAAGGGCCTCGGCGCCCGGCTGGAGCGGGCAGTGATCAATTTCATGCTCGATCTGCACACCAGGGAGCACGGGTACACCGAGATCTTCCCACCTTTCATGGCCAATGAGGCCAGCATGATCGGTACTGGCCAGCTGCCCAAGTTCGGCGAGGATATGTTCAAGTGCGAGGGCTTAGACTACTACCTCATTCCCACCGCGGAGGTGCCCGTGACCAACTACCACCGGGACGAGATCCTGGACGGGGATGTCTTGC
>JAAYLE010000014.1 GCA_012522085.1 Bacillota bacterium
CGGGACAAGTTATGCGGAAAATGAGAAAACGGAGGGATTTCCCCCTCTTTTTCCGGGCATAGGATGGGTCTAGAACTAGAGGGGAGATGATGGGAATGACTGTTGAATGGGAAGTGGCGCCGGAAGAAGCAGCCCAGTTGTCGGGAAGGGTGCGGCTGGCGAACAGTCAATACGTGCTGCGGCCGATTGTAGTCTTGGTCAACGGCAAGAAGGTTCCTGTTAAGGACGGGCGTTTTGAACTGTCCGCCTACCCGGGACATATTGATCTGGAAGTGGAAGCTAAGCATTACAAGCCTCATCGACAGGAGCTTTTCTTGGATGAGGGGCTAAACGAGATCGACATTATGCTCGAGCCAGCCTATTCATGGGCCGAGCTGGACCTTTTTGCCCGTTTGGTCCATGCCGAGTCAGCGGGAGAACCCTATGCCGGGCAAGTGGCTGTTGCCGCTAGCGTGCTCCATCGCTTGGAAAGCCCAGCCTATCCCAATACCCTCCGGGGCGTCATTTACCAGGTGACTGACGGCCGCTATTACCAGTACTCGCCGGTTCTAGACGGACGGATTAACCTGCCCGCCGACCGGACATCCTTCCAGGCTGTTTATGATGCCTTGGCAGGTTGGGATCCCAGCGGCGGAGCCACCGGATTTTACAATCCCCGCAAGACCAGCAACCAGTGGGTGCGAAGTCGCCCGGTGACGACGACTATCGGCAGACATGTCTTTTTCCGGTAGTTGGGGCCGGATCCCCGGTCCCGACAGGACAAGCCTTCCCAAGGAGCGAATAGAACACCGGGAGGGTGGAGCCGTTGAAAAAGATCATGTCAGGAAATGAGGCTATTGCCCGGGGAGCCTACGAAGCAGGTGTATCGGTGGCGGCAGCTTATCCGGGTACACCGAGCACAGAAATCTTAGAGAGCATCGCCCAGTATCCCTCCATTCGGGCCCAATGGTCGCCCAATGAGAAAGTTGCCTTGGAGGTCGGCATTGGTGCGTCGCTGGCTGGAGCTAGGGTCTTGGTGGCGATGAAGCATGTGGGTTTAAATGTGGCCGCGGACCCTTGGCTGACCATCGCCTACACGGGCGTCAACGGGGGATTAGTCCTGGTCTCCGCGGACGATCCTGGGATGCATAGCTCCCAGAACGAGCAGGACAACCGGTTTTACGCCCGGATGGCGGGGGTGCCGCTCCTCGAGCCGGCAGACAGCCAGGAAGCCAAGGAGTTCGTTGGCCTTGCCTTAGAAATCAGCGAGGAGTATGACACCCCCGTTCTCTTGCGGATCACGACCCGGATTGCCCATTCCAAGGGGTTGGTGGAGCTCGGCGAACGCAGGGAGCGGGAGCTTCGACCATACATCAAGGATCCGAAAAAATACGTTATGATCCCCGGCAACGCACGCGGCCGTCATGTCGCGGCAGTGAATCGCTTAGCTAAATTGGCTCGGCTTGCCGAGGAAATCCCCATAAACAAGGTAGAGATGCGGGGCAAGGTAGGTGTAATCACCTCCGGCGTCTGTTATCAATACGTCAGGGAGACCTTGCCTGAGGCATCGGTCCTTAAGCTGGGCCTAACTTATCCTCTGCCCAGGGATGCCATCCGCGCCTTTGCCGAGCAGGTGGACGAGCTTTACGTCATCGAAGAGCTTGAGCCCTTCTTGGAGGATCAGATCCGCGCCATGGGGATCAGCGTGAAAGGCAAGGAGCTAACCGGGGTCCTGGGTGAACTTAACCAGAAACGGTTGGCTGTCTCTTTGGGTCTTGAGGAGCCGCAGCCTGCCGTTGATGTCCCGCCGCGGCCGCCGGTCCTTTGTCCCGGCTGTCCCCACCGGGGCGTTTTCTATGTGTTGCGTCGTCTTCGCTTGACGGTGCTCGGGGACATCGGCTGCTACAGCCTGGGGGCCCTGCCGCCTCTAGATGCCATGGACACCTGCATCTGCATGGGGGCGAGCATCGGATCAGCCCTGGGGATGGAAAAGGCCGATCCGGCCTGGGCGGAAAAGAGTGTTGCCGTCATCGGCGATTCGACCTTCCTCCATTCGGGGATGACTCCCTTGTTGGATGTGGTCTACAACGGGGGCAGCACCACCGTCTTGATCCTGGATAACTCAACCACGGCTATGACGGGACATCAAGAGCATCCCGGCACCGGCCGCACCCTGGGGGGACAGCCCGCGCCCAAGGTTGATTTGGAGATGCTAGTTCGAGCCCTTGGGGTTCGGCGGGTCCAGACAGTTGACGCCTATGATCTGGCCGCCATTCGCCGGGCCGTCAGGGAAGAGACAAAAGCTGCGGAACCATCGGTCATCATCGTCAGCCGGCCTTGCGCGCTAAAAGTACCGCCCGGTCGGCCTTCCGTCGTCGATGAAGCAAGATGCAACAACTGTGGCGCGTGTTTGCGGTTAGGCTGCCCTGCCATCCAAGAGGGAGCCTGGATCGATCCCCATCTATGCCGCGGGTGCGGCCTGTGTCGTCAGGTTTGTCCACAGGAAGCCGTCGGGGGTGATGCTAATGTCCAAGACTAAGAACATTTTGCTTGCCGGAGTGGGGGGGCAGGGCATCATCCTCGCTGGCCAGCTGCTGGCAGAGGTCCTGGCCGCGGGAGGCTTTGATGTGAAACTGTCCGAGGTCCACGGGATGGCCCAGCGGGGCGGGAGCGTCGTCACCCAGGTCCGGTTTGGCCCCCGGGTTTACTCGCCCTTGGTTTCGCCCGGAGAGGTCGACTACTTGGTTGCCTTTGAGCAGATTGAGGCCTGGCGCTGGCTATCCTGGCTAAGGCCCGGTGGACGATTGATCATGGATGAACAGATCATCTATCCAACGGGCAAGACGCAAATATCCCTCCCAGAGGGCTTGACCAGCCGTCCGGGAACCATCTGCCTCAATGCCCGCGAACTGGCCGCGCAGGCGGGATTAGTCAAGGCAGCCAATATGGTCTTGCTGGGGGCTTTGGCCGCCCACCTGGGCCTTAACCTCTCGATCTGGCACAAGGTCTTAGCAGACTTGGTTCCGGCAAAGTATCTTGAGCCTAACCGGAAAGCTCTGGAAGAGGGCTTCGCCAGGGCAAAGCCCTCGGATGCTTAGCTAAGGACTTCCCGATTGACGAGGAAGGGCGGCACTTCTCCCTTGAAAACGGTGATGATGGCGTCGGCGGCCGCTTTAGCCATGCGGATGCGGGTTTCGACGGTGGAGGTGCCCACGTGGGGCGTCATGACCACATTGGGGCAGTCGGCAAGGCCGGGGGTCAACTTTGGTTCATGCTCGAACACATCCAGCCCGGCTCCCGCGATGGCGCCTGTCCGCAGGGCCTCTAGGAGAGCCTCCTCATCGACCACAGGGCCCCGGGATGAGTTGATCAGGTAGGCGGTGGGCTTCATCAGGGCGAGCTCCCGCTTGCCGATCAGATGGCGGCTTTCGGGGGTCAAGGGGACATGGAGGCTGACAAAATCAGCTTCCTGCAATAGTTCATCTTTGGAGCGGAACTGGACGCCCATGGCGTTTTCCGCCTCATACTGGCGGCAGATATCGTAGTAGAGGATCTTCATGTTGAAACCTAAGGCCCTGCGGGCAACAGCCCGGCCGATCCGGCCCAGTCCAATGATCCCTAAGGTCTTGCCGTAGACATCATGGCCAACAAGCAGCATCGGGCCCCATTCTAGCCGTTCCCCGGAGCGCAGGGCCCGGTCAGCTTCGGCGATCCTCCGGGCCGAAGCGAGCAGTAAGCCGAAGGTCAAGTCGGCTGTCGCTTCGGTGACATCATAAGGCAGGTTGGTCACCAAGATGCCGTATCTGGTCGCCGCGTCGATATCGATGTGATTGTACCCTACACCATAGTTGCTGATGATCCGCAGTTTCTTGGCAACGGCCAGTTCTTCCTCACCCAGGGGCGTTCCCACACAAAGCATGGCGTCGATGGTGGGCAGCTTGGCCATGATTTCTTCCTTGGTCAAAGGCCGCTCGCTTATCTCCATCTCTGAGCACTCCGCTAGTTCCTGCAGTCCCTCCGTAGGTATGCACCTGGTCACCCATACTCTTGGCTTCGGCATCTCCGGCTCCTCCTATTCAATCCAAGGTCACTAAAGCATTCGGATCATGGAGACGAATTCCTCCTAATTATGCCAGCATGATAGGCTCCTAGTCTGCATTGCCTTTCCAACA
>JAAYLE010000123.1 GCA_012522085.1 Bacillota bacterium
AACCCCGTACCCATCATCGAGATGTATAAACTCCATGAAGTTCAACGGTACCTGACCCTAGACGGGCATATCTACAGCCCCCAATTCATTCTGATCAACGAAAAGTTCTATCAATCCCTTCCACCAGAGGACCAGTACATCTTCGCTGATTCCGCACGGATTGCAGCTGCCTTCCATCGAGGGTTGCGAGCCTGGGCACAAGCTACCGGCATCGAACGGCTGCAAGCCCACGGTATGGAAGTCTATGCCCCGACTATGGACGAGATCCGAGCTTTCCGAGAAGTTGCCCAACCAGCAGCGATCGAGTACGTAGAAAGTCAAATAGGCAAGGAGTGGGTCAACAAGATTCTTAAAGCCGTGGAAGAGGCCGAACAAAGGCAGCGTGAGGAAATATAGTAAGTCAAGACGCCGCTCAGCGGCGTCTTGACTGCTGGGAGGACTAGCTAATGTGGCAAAAATTATTAGCGAATGGCCAACGGGTCTTGGAACTCCTCGTCATCATCTGCATGGCGGCAACGACGGTGGTCGTCCTCATCGGCGTTTTCTGCCGTTATGTCCTTGCTTCATCCCTTCCCTGGACCGAGGAGTTAGCGCGCTATCTGCTCGTTTGGATCGGATTCTTAGCCGCCCCGATCGCGTTGCGTCGCGGGGCCCACGTTGGCATGCAATTCATCAAGCTGATGCTGCCAAGACGGCTGCAATACTGGACAAGTCTCATGAGCAGCATCATGGTCCTGGTTTTCCTGGGATTCGTCTTTGTCCAGGGACTCAATTTGCTGGCCGGCGTTTCCGGACAGTTGTCACCAGCCATGTCTTTGCCCATGGCCTGGGCCTATGCGGCCATACCAACAGGGTGTTTCTTCATGGCGTTGGAGATGCTCGGTCTGCTCACTGCCACACTTAGGTCAGTCGGAGACCAGGCCTCGAAGCAACGAACCGACGGGAGGGTTTTAGGATGACCACGGCTGTTACCTGCATCGTCTTCGCCCTTTGTCTAGTTATCGGTATGCCGATCGCCTTTGTGATTGGCATCAGCGCTGTGGCCGGGCTGCTGTCCCTGCCAACCTGGCCCCCTTTGCTGGTAGTAGCCCAACGCATGTTCACAGGCATTGACAACTTCGTGCTGCTCGCGATTCCATTTTTCATGCTGGCGGGCCAATTAATGAACAAGGCCGGCATCACCTCCGGCCTGGTCAAGTTCTCCGATGTCCTTGTCGGTCATATTCGCGGGGGCTTAGCCCATGTGAACATCGTCGCCAGCATCTTTTTTGCCGGCATTACAGGGATTGCTGTAGCCGATACCGCAGCCTTAGGATCGATCCTCATCCCAGCCATGGTGGAACAAGGCTATGATGAAGACTTTAGTGCCGCGGTGACGGCAGCATCCTCGATTATCGGGCCTATTATCCCCCCCAGCATCGTCATGGTGCTGTATGCGGTGACCGCGGGCGTTTCTATTACAGGAATGTTCCTCGCAGGCTTCATACCCGGCGTCTTAATTGGGTTGGGCTTAATGGCCGTATCATACGTGTTGGCCATCAAGAGAGACTACCCCCGCCGGGAACAGCCGGTCACCTGGCGGCAGTTCTGGACGAGCCTTAAGGAGGCTTTCTTGATTCTTCTGATGCCAATCATCATCCTTGGAGGTATTCTGTCCGGCATCTTCACCCCGACGGAAGCGGCAGCGATAGGGGTCGCTTATGGCTTGGTGGTGGGCTTCTTTGTCACCAAACGGCTCTCCATCAAGGACCTGCCGGAAATGCTGCTAAGTAGTGCTATCCATACAGGAGTCATCTTGCTCATCGTCTCCACGGCGGCAGTGTTCTCCTGGCTGATGGCTACCGAGAAACTGCCTCAGCAGATTGCCAACATTATCATGTCTGTATCCTCTAACCGCTACGTCGTCTTGGCCATGATCAACATTTTTCTGCTGTTCGTGGGTTGCTTCATGGACCAGGCCGCTTCGCTAATCATCCTGGTTCCCATCTTGCTCCCCATTGCAAAGCATCTAGACATCCATCCCATTCAATTCGGCATCATCGTTGTGACCAACCTTTGCATCGGCCTGGCAACGCCCCCCGTAGGCAATTGTCTGTTCGTCGCCTGCAGCATCGCCGATATTTCCCTAGAACGCATATCCAAGGCCATTTGGCCACTTATTCTCGTTGAAATCGTTGTCTTGTTCTTGATTACCTATGTCCCCGCCTTTTCCCTGTCTATTCCCCGGTTGTTCGGATTCTAGGAAACTCGAGTCGGACGGTGACCTCCTGCCCGCCATAGGACTGGCAAATCCTCAGATCGCCGGCAGCACTAAGGAGCATGCCGGCCTCTTCCCAAGTCAAGCTGTGGGCATCAATCAGCCTGACGGCCATCTCCCGCACCGCCTGCCGGGCCGCATCGAAGAAGTCGTCCCCGTAGCCGGTGGTAATCATTAGATCGGCCGTTTCCAGATAGGGCAAAGATATCCGTTGACCCTTAATCAACCCGACTTGAATGCGGACCTCTGCGGGCATCTCTAGCGCGGTGCCGTTGAGCTCCCCATCCCCCATCATCCCGTGGACATCGCCGAGGAAAAGGAGGGCTCCGGGAACTTGTACCGGCAAAAAGACCCGGGTCCCGATGGTAATCCGGGCGTTGTCCATGTTGCCCCCGGTGTCGCCGACGTACATGGTGGGGATGGACGCTCCCGCGGGGGCTGTGCCGATCACACCGATCATGGGCCGGACCGGCAGGGAGATGCGGTTAGAAAAACGGGCTTCCCCTTCAGATACGGGAATGATCCAGGCTGTTGTCTCCTGGACTGTATCGCCAAGAAGGCCTACCCCCTTCTTTGCGAGGAGATAGCCCTGGCTCCCCAGCTTGATGTCTAGAATATCGACGGTTAGAGTGTCTCCCGGCTCGGCCCCGCGGATGAAAAGCGGCCCTGTAGCCGGGTTAACCATCGGATTGCCGTTTTTTGGTTGGGGTGCGCTGGTGAGGACGTCTTCTGCCCGTTTAAGGCGACCGGTGCGGGAGTCATTCGTCTCGAGGACCACCGTCTCGCCCGGCTCGACGAAAGCAACTGGTTCTAGATGGGAACTCAATTCGTAACAAACCTTGTCCCTGCTGATGCGAAGCATCCTGACACCGCCTCCTAGCAGCTATTGGCTCTCTTTTCTAGAGAAGGTATTGTTTTTCCTCTAAGCTAAAGATCGACGAAGGGTTTGTCGACAACATAGGAAATATTAGAATTAAGATTATGCATTTGAGGGATGGCCATGCTCAAGCAGAGGGTGCCCCTTGTCTTTATCGGCGTCGCCATTGCGGCTTTGCTCCTACCGCTGATAGGAGGACATGCCAACCTTTGGCTGCTCCATCTTGTTCCGGCCCAGATATTTGGGTTTTATCGCGGCACGCGAGGAGCCTTGCTGCTTGTAGCCGCCAGCTGGGTATTATCTTTCGTCGCTAAGTTATCCGGGCCTTTCAGTGGGACAGGCCCCATCGTTATAATTAGCGTTTTCTCCCTCATCAATGGATTCCTTTTTGAAAAGCTGCACAAACGAAGCTTCCTTGACGAATTGACTGGTCTATACAACCGGCGAGGATTTCTCCTCTACTTGGAGCAGCATCTAGCCCAAGCGGAAAGACTTAATATCCCCCTATCGGTGGCCATAGTGGACATCGACGGTTTCAAGTCCATCAATGACAGCTACGGCCACATCTACGGGGATCAAGTCCTCTGCCAGGTAGCAAGATTGATCAAACAGACTTGTCGGGCAGCCGACGTAGCCGTCCGCTGGGGAGGCGATGAGTTTGCCTTGATTTTACTGGACACTTCGGCCTCCGGAGCCTTGGTCCTCGCGGAGCGGCTTCGCCTGCACGTTGAAAAAAAGGCTTCACTGCCGATCACCATCTCCGTGGGCGTTTCCACCTTTCCTACCCACGCTAGAGACAAGACGGAGCTTGTGGCCAATGCAGACAGGGCCCTTCTCCTAGCCAAGAAAGACCGGAACATGGTGGTTTTGGAGCCGGACCCTAGCCACCTTGTCCCCCAGTACTGAGCCGTCGTCTACAGGATCCGGGCGGGAAATACGGGGATAGAGGGCGTCCTGGGGACAAATCTGTCAATCACGACGACCTTTGCCCGATTTGACATGAAATCCACCGTATGGTATATTAAACGAGCAAAGGGTATTGCCCACACATAACTGAATATGGCAAGGCTACATGTACTAGAGCGCTCAATCCGTCCTTGCGGCGGAGCGGGGGAACCAACTTTCTGGGGTGAATCCCGGTGGCAACATCGGGTAGGGTTACTCTTTGATCCGAACCCGCCAGCTAACCTCGTCAGCGTGAAAGAGAGTATGTGGTAGCTCATTGCGTACCTTTTCGATGAGAAACCACAATACTTGATTGTGGTTTTTTGTTACCAAAGAGGGGGGAAATAACATGAAAAAGAGTATCACTGCTGTTGTTTTGGTTCTGCTTCTGTCTGGGCTTGTTTGCGCCAAGACGCTGATCATTGGCTTTGATGATGACCTCGTCACCCTCGACCCAGCAGACTTCAGCCACCGCCAAACAGAAGCTATGCTGCGCCAAGTCTACGAGGGACTTTCAACCTATACTCCCGATCGGGAGATCGTCCCCGAGCTGGCCCTGTCAATCACAGCTATCGAACCGACGCTCTATGAGATTAAAGTACGACCCGGCGTTAGGTTCCATGACGGCAGTCCCCTGACCGCAGAGGATGTGGCCTTTAGCATCAACCGCCTGGTCAAGGAAGGGGCCATGGCGGGAAGGACCTCTCAGCGAAGGGGCTTGATGGGACCGACCAAGGGTGCGGTGGCAGTGGATGAGGACACAGTCCATGTGGAACTGGCCAATCCCTGGCCCTTGTTTCCCCGCTTCATTCCTTGGCAGATGATCGTGCCCAAGTCGGTGGGCGACGGTTATATCGACAAACCTGTGGGCACCGGACCGTTCGTTTTCGAAGAGTGGGTTCGCGACAGCCACTTCAGCGTGGCCAAGAATCCGGATTACTGGGGAGATCCACCCAAGCTGGACCGGGTAGTCTTCCGGGTCATCGGCGATGAATCGGCGCGGGTGTCTGCCTTAAGATCCGGCGAAGTCGACATCGCTACCTTCATTCCCGTCCATGAAATCAGCTCCCTGGAAAGCCACCCGGACATTGACGTGGTCTCGGTGCTCGGAACGCGAAGTTATTTCCTGGAGATGAATGTGAACAAGCCGCCCTTTAATGATCTGAGAGTGCGGCAAGCCATGAACCACGCTGTCGATATGGATACGATCATTAACGTGGTGTATGAAGGTCGGGCTACCCGGATACCCTTCATCCTCTCGCCCCAGGCTTTTGCCTATCATGGGGAGCTGAAGATGTTTGACTACGATCCAGAAAAGGCTCGCCGCCTCTTGGCCGAGGCAGGTTACCCCGACGGGTTTTCCTTCGAGCTGGACACAGTCGATAACCACCGGGCCAGGGCGGAGATTTACCAGGCCATGCTTGCTGAGGTTGGGATCGATGTCAAGATCCGCACCTGGCCTACCTGGGGAGCAGTTCG
>JAAYLE010000124.1 GCA_012522085.1 Bacillota bacterium
TCCACGACTGTGCGCAAGGTCTTAGGCAGCAGGTTGACAAACAGTTCAATGGAGACATGTCCCCTCTTGCGGGCCGTGTAAGCTGAGCCGATGAAGGCCATCCAGATGAAGGCATAACGGGCCAGCTCTTCACTCCATACTAGGGGCGACTGAAGCACATAGCGGCAAAACACCTGCAGGGCCATGAGGAACGTAATCAACAGCAACAGCGAAAGACAAACGGCTTCTTCCAGCCGATCATATAACTTGGACAACAGTTTCATATTGGACCTCCTAATGCTGGACAAAGGGAAGCAGGTTCGAAGGCGAACCTGCTCCCGCCAATTTCATTAAGCTGCCCTACTATTGGGCCTGTTGGATCCTTTCGTAGAGGCCCTCGCCCCACTGGCTGCCGAACTCCTGGGGGATGACCTTGCAGGCGGCCATGAAAGCATCGATGTCCGGTTCGATGACCTTCACGCCAAACTCCTGGAACTTGGCCAGCCATTCCTCCTCGTAGTCGGCAATCATGCCCCGGACGACATCAGTATGCTCAGCGATGCTGGCGACGACAACATCCTGGTATTCCTTCGGCAGGCTCTGGAAAACCATGTCATTGATGGCCACCGGGGTTGCCTGGACAACGTGTCCGGTCATGTTCAGATAGGACTGGACCTCGTAAAACCGGTTGGCCGCGATGGTCGCGATGGGGTTTTCCTGTCCGTCGACGGCTCCCTGCTGCAGGGCCAGGTAGACTTCGCTCAGCGCCATCGGGGTGGGGCTAGCGCCCATGGCTTTGGTGTTGGCGATGCTCATGGGCATGTCAGGTGCCCGCAGCTTCATGCCCTTCATGTCTTCGGGGGTGTAAACGGGCTTGTTTGAAGTTACGTGGCGGGTGCCGTAGTACCAGGTATCGAGCACGCGCATGCCCGTCTCCTTCAGGAGGCCGTCCCAAAGCTCCTGGCCGATCTCACCCCGCACGACTTTATACATATGATCCACGTCGCGGAAGAGGTAAGCTGCTTCCATCACCAAGATGGGCTTGTGCCACTTGCCAAGTTCGCCGGGGCCGGCGATGACCATATCCAAGGTGCCCATGGCCAAGCCTTCAACGATGTCCTTCTCGCTGCCCAGCTGGCCGGCAGGATAGACGTTGATCTTCACTTTCCCGTCTGTCTTCTCGGCCACATCCTGGGCGACCATTTCTGCCGCCACGTGGAAGGGGTGCTCCGGTTGATATACATGGGCCCACCGTAGGGTGTATTCCTGAGCTGCTACCGTTTGACCGACGAGGAGGGCTGCAACAAGGCCCAATAACATCCAAAAAGACTGTCGCTTCATGGGGTGTAAACACTCCTTCTAGAAAGTAGTAGTCTTTATGTAGTGCAACTACGCACGTCTCAGCTCACTTCCCACCTCCCTGATCGAGTGTGAATACTACTTCGCCACATACCCTCTTCTCCCTTTTTTCTGGACCTGGCAATTTAACCTTATTGACTAAGTTATAGTGCGTTGTTTCACAATAGCTGATCTTTCGCGGCGGGTCTATTCCTCAACCCGGACGTACTTATAGGTCGGATAGAAATCCTGGGCGAAGGAAACCACCGCGGAATGAATGGCATCCCGGCGGGCTGCGTAAACATCGGTCCGGTTTGGCCGCGGCAGCAAATAGAAGGGAGGCGGCTCCCATTGTGAACTAGGCCAGTTGGGAAGCCTTATGCTCTGAGATTTCTCACCCCACCCCTCGGTCCCCTTGGAGTAGATGATCATGCCGCTTTTGGCATCGACCAGCCGGGCGACCATCTTGGCGATGACTGTCGTCGTCTGGCGGGAGAGCCAGTAGCCGTCCTCTCCCTTTGGACCCGAACTATAGCGGCTGGGAGGTTCGAGGTCGACATCCTCAAGGTAATATGTAGCGGAGGCAATGATGAAGGCGTCGACGCCAAGCTCAGAGCCGAGCTGCCTGAATCTGTTGGGACCGGCAGTCTTCAAGGAACGGTAAGGATTCTGGAAGTGATGTCGTTCAACGATCGTGAATCCGCCGCGGTCGCGGAAGTAATTGATCAGGGCCAATTCCATTTCCCGGGCCAACCCCGGCTCGTCCGATTCGTTGGCAAATTCGAGGATGGCGATAGTCTTAATCCCCTCCGTCGGCACCTTAGGCGGCACCTCCACCCGGACTCGTTCACCGGTGCAGCCGGTCAACAGAAGCAAGAGAAGTATGATGGGGACTATTCGCAGGTTCCAGCAACGTTCCACCTCCATGAACTAACCACCTCTTTCCGTAACATTGGGCCACGTCGATAGTATTCTTAGCCTCGAAAGGGAATTCCTTCCGCAGGGCCGAATCATCGAATCGAGGCAGGAATAGGTGAGGAGGCCGACGGATGCCATCTTTCCTTTGGATGGCCGCCCGTTACATCCGCCATCGTCCTCGAGTCAGCCTGGTTGCCGCCGGGGGCGTGGCGGTGGCGGTCGCAGTAATGATCATGGTCATGGGCATCACCAATGGTCTGCACGATTATTTGATCGGGCGCCTGCTGGGCCTAGAGGCCCATCTTGAGCTATTGGCCGGGGTGGATCTGCCCTTGGCGGGATTTGAGTCGTTGCAGCTTGCTGTAGGCCAAGAGCCCTATGTCCAGTCCGTTGAGCCCTATGTTCAGGGTCAGGTCCTCCTGGGTCGGTCCGGAGTTCTTCCCCGGGGGGTGTACTTGCGGGGACTTCAGGATCCCCAAGTCCAACTGGCCCCCTACTTGACGGCTAGCGCCCCAGGTGAAGAGGGGATCTTCATGGGCGAGGACTTGGCCATGGCTCTGGGGCTCGAACCGGGGTCGGAAGGGATCCTCGTCGGAGGACGGGGGAACAGCCGGCCCTTTTCCGTGCTGGGCCTGTTTCGAACGGGCCTGGAAGGATACGATCGGGGAGTGGTCTACCTAACCTTGGATGCAGCCCAGGAAATCCTCGGTTACTCGCCCCACCAGGTTACGGGCTTGGCTGTCTATCTTCACGACCCCCTTCAGGCAGGCGATCGGGCTGAGTCCCTGCAGGCTTTGACCGGCCTTTGGGTTCGCTCTTGGCAGGCTAAACACAAGGATGTACTGGCTACGGCTAAGGTGGAACAGAGGGCCCTCCTAATCATCGTCCTAGCCACCTTCGTGGTGGCGGGAATAGGGGTGGGCAACCTCCTCTGGCTTAATGTTTGGGAGAAGAGGCGGGACATCGGGGTGCTTCAGGCTCTCGGGGCCAAAGGGGACCTGTTGGCTAGGGTTTTCTTCTTGCAAGGGGTCTTGTTGGGCGCCATGGGCATCGGCCTTGGGCTTGCCTTGGGACTGTCGCTATTGGGGTGGTTGAAGGGACGTCCCATCCATGTGCCCGAGCTTACCTTCGCCCAGCATCTGCCGGTCTTGATTAAGGGGAAAGACCTGGTCCTGGCGGCGGGAGTGGCCTTGTTGGTCACTGGGGGAGCAGGTTTGGCAGCTGCCCGGGAAGTCAGCCGGCAGAAGATTGTTGAGGTTCTGGCCAATGAATAGGTCTCCGGTTTTGGAACTTCGGCAAGTGCATAAGCTATATCAAGGAAGGACTCCGCTCCATGTGCTAAGGGGAGTTGATCTAGCCCTCTTTCCGGGAGAGCTGGTGGGCATTATAGGAGTATCCGGGAGCGGCAAGTCCACCTTGCTAAATATCATGGGTCTCCTCGATCCACCAACTCAAGGCCGCCTGTACATCCAGGGAAGGGACGTGACTGGACTTGCCGGCGCCGATGCCGCTGCCGTGCGGAGGGACCTATTTGGTTTTGTTTTCCAAAATTCCTGTCTGTTGGCTGAGTTTACCTTGGGGGAGAATCTGATCATCCCCATTCACCTGGCCGGGCGCAGGCCCACCAGCGATGAACTTGCTCGGGCCCGTCGGCTGCTGGGGGACTTGGGCTTGGGGGAGCTGGCAAATCGCAGGCCCGGTGAAGTTTCCGCCGGGGAGCGGCAGCGGGCGGCTCTCGCCCGGGCCTTAGTTGGCCGACCAAAGGCATTGCTGGCCGATGAACCGACGGGCAGCCTGGATGAAGGGAACTCCCACCAACTCTTTTCGCTGCTGCGAGGATGGGTCGAGGAGGAAAGCATAGCCGCGGCCGTGGTCACCCATGATGTTGAGCTGGCCCGGCACTACTGCCATCGACTGCTGAGTCTATCCGGGGGGAAACTAGCCTCTGGCTGATGAAGTGCAAAAGGAGCGGTGCGGTTGTCGGCGGATAAGAGGAAATATCGAGTGCCATTCCCAGAAGTTTCCCACAAGTGTGATCTGTCCCGCTGGGATTTTGAGACAACGGAACAGTTGCCGACCCTTGGGGGGCTGGTCGGCCAGGAAAGGGCGGCCCAGGCCCGTTATTTCGGGCTGCAAGTTGAGCACCAAGGCTACAACATTTTCCTCACCGGGCGGGGAGGCACGGGCAAGAGCACCTACGCCCGGGAGCTCATCGGCAAAGTGGCCAAAGATAGACCCCGGCCGATGGACTGGTGCTATGTCCACAATTTCGAACGACCCGATCAACCCTTGGCCCTGTGCCTGCCTCCAGGGCGAGGCGGGGAATTTGTTCGGGATATCGACGAACTGATCGAGGAGCTGCAAGTTGAGCTTCCCAAGGCCTTTGAAGGGGAGGACTATGAGAAGCGCCGGACAGAGAGGGTCAGCCGCTTCCAGGAGCAGAGCCAAGAACTGATCGAAGAACTGGAAGCCCAGGTGGAAGCCTTGGGGTTCAGCCTGCGGCGGACCGGCAGCGGCTTCATGACCGTTCCGGTCCGGGACGGCAAAGCTTTGGAGCAGGAAGAGTTCAATATGCTGCCCGTGGAGGAGAGGCGCAAGCTCGAAGAAGCCCACAAAGAAGTGCAGGCCAAACTCGGGGAGCTCCTACGCAAGCTCCGGTCTTTGGAGAAGCAGGCCAGGGAAGAGTTGCGCAATTTAGAACAAGAGGTGGCCTTGGCTGTCCTGGAACCTCCCGTGGCCGAACTGCAGGAAAAGTACGGGGCTTTCCCCCGGGTGGCAAGCTACCTTGCCCAAATGCGGCAGAATATCATTGAGAACCTAGACGACTTCAAAGACGAAGAGGAGGAGCAGGCCCTGCCTTGGCTGCGTCGCTCCGCCCGGCTGCGGGCCTTCACCAAGTATAAGGTCAACCTCTTCGTCGACAACTCCTTGACCGAGGGCGGGCCAGTAGTTTTTGAGACCAACCCGACTTTTCAAAACCTCTTTGGCAAGATCGAATACCGCCATGAGCTAGGGGCGGTCAGCACCGACTTCACCTTGCTCAGGCCTGGCGCCGTTCACCGGGCCAACGGTGGCTACCTCATCCTCCAGGCGGCGGACCTTTTGCGCAATTACTTGGCTTGGGAAGGATTGAAACGGGTGCTCAACACCGGGGAGATCAAGGTTGAGGATTATGCCAATCAGCTGGGTTTGTTTCCCTCGACTACCCTCAGCCCTGAGCCCATTCCGGTGGAGCTCAAGGTAATCCTCACTGGCAGTCCCGCCTTGTATCACTTGCTCTACAGCCTCGATGAAGATTTTCGAGACCACTTCAAGATAAAGGCTGACTTTGACACCGAGATGGATCGAAATGAAGACAACATGGGAGCTTACTTGCAGTTCATCGGGACCTACTGCCGCCGGGAGAAGCTGCCTCACCTAGAGAAAGATGCGGCGGCCCGGGTGGTCGATTACGGCTCCCGACTGGCTGGCGATCGGCGCAAGCTGTCCACCCGCTTCAGCGAAATCGGCAAGCTCCTCCTTGAATCCGCCGCTTGGGCCTCTGTGGAAGGCTCCCCGGCGGTCAAAGAGCAGCATGTCCTTCGGGCGCTGCGGGAGCAAACCTACCGCTCTAATCGCTGGGAAGAGAAGATCCAGGAACGCATCGGTCGGGGGGATTTGCTGGTGGACGTCCATGGGTCAAAGGTGGGGCAGGTTAACGGCATCTCCATCATCGATCTGGGCGATTACCAGTTCGGTCGACCCTCCCGGATCAGTGCCAGGACTTTCATCGGCCAGGAGGGCGTGATCAATATCGAACGGGAGGTGAAGATGGGCGGTCCCGTCCACAGCAAAGGGGTGCTCATCTTAAGCGGCTATCTGGCGGGGAAATATGCCCAGGATAAACCTTTGGCCTTGTCGGCCAGCCTTTGTTTTGAGCAGCTCTACGAAGGGATCGAAGGAGATAGCGCATCTAGTGCCGAGCTTTATGCCATCTTGTCGAGCCTGGCCGATCTACCGATCGATCAGGGCATCGCCGTTACGGGCTCGGTCAATCAACAGGGCGAAATCCAGCCCGTCGGCGGAATCACTCCCAAGGTGGAAGGATTCTTCGCCGCCTGCCTGGCCAAGGGGCTCACCGGTCAGCAAGGGGTCCTCATCCCCCGCCAAAACATCCCCAACTTGGTGCTGAAGGATGAAGTCCTCCGGGCCATCGAAGAAGGCCAGTTTCATATTTACGCCATTGACCACGTTGACGAAGGGATTGCGATCTTAACGGGCGTCCCCGCGGGAAGGCGACTTCCCGATGGCTCCTATGAGCCGAATACCGTTAATCATCTGGTCGATCGGCGCCTGGCCGAGATGGCCAGGCGGCTCAGGGATTTCATCGGGGGGAAGGACTAAAGGATGCCGGCCACTGCTTCGGCCAAGTTGTTGGCGTGGTCGGCTACCCGTTCTAGATTGCTTAAGATATCTAGATAGACAACGCCGGAAGGAGGCAGGCAGGTGCCTTCATTGAGCCGGGCGATATGGGTCGCCCGGTATTTGCGCTCCATCTCGTCGATGAGCTCATCTTCCCCAACCAATTGAATCGCTAGCTTCGCATCATCGGTGCGAATACAATTGATGGCCCGCTCATAGATGCCATCCACATGTCTATGCATTTCTTGGATCTCCGCCAGGGCCTGGTCGGAAAACACCAACCCGTCCTCCGTTTTCTGCCGGGCCAGCTCGACGATGTTCTCTGCGTGGTCGCCGATGCGTTCCATGTCGTTGATCACATGCATCAGACGGGTGAGGCGGCGGGACTGCTCCGCATTCAAGTTTCCCTCCCGGAAAGCCCTGGCCAAGAATGTGCTGATTTCCCGCTCCAACTCGTCGATGATATCTTCTTTTTGCACCACGATTTGCATTAACTCCATGTCTTCATTGACGAAGGCTTGGATGGCTTCCTGCACCATCTCCCTGGTTAACTCGCCCATGCGGACAACTTCCTTGGTTGCGGACAAGAGCGCAGCCGGGCTGCCCAGCATGCGCCAATCAAGGTGCTTAGGCTTGCGCTCCAGGATGATTTCTTCCCCGGGGACTATCTGGGCAAGCAGGGCGGCGAAGGGGGAGATGAAGGGAAGAAAGAGCAAGGTGTTGGTAACGTTGAATATGGTGTGGGCATTGGCGATCTGGCGGGCCGGGACGGAGGAGGTGACCCTCATCAAGCTGGTGAAGGGTCCAAGGAAGGGCAGAAAGACTAATACCCCGAGGACATTGAACAATACGTGGGCCGTGGCCGCCCGACGGGCGGTGACGTTCGCCCCGATGCTGGCCAACACCGCGGTGACGGAGGTGCCAATATTTGCTCCGAGCACCAGGCCGAGGCCTGCCTCTAACGAGATCATGCCCTGCCTGGTGAGGACAATGACGAGACCAGTGGTGGCGCTTGAGCTTTGGATGATCATGGTGAACAAGGCGCCCACCAGGACTCCCAGCCAGGGACTCTTGCCCATGTTAATTAATGCTTGGACGAAGGGGTCATAACTTCGCAAGGGGACGAGGGTCTGGGACATGATGCTCATGCCCAGGAAGAGAAGGCCAAACCCGAGGAGACTTTGTCCCAAGTAGCGATAGAAGCGCCTGCGGGCAAGAAAGGAAATTAAGAAACCGATCCCGATGGCGGGCAAGGCCACATCTTGAAGATTGAAGGCGACCATTTGGGCGGTGACCGTCGTACCGATGTTGGCCCCCATGATGGTCCCAAGGGCCTGCTGGAGGGTCATCAGACCAGCATTGACAAAACCGACGATCATGACGGTGGTTGAGCTGCTGCTTTGCACAAAAATGGTGACCAGCATGCCGGTAAAGACCGCGATCACCGGGTGGGAGGTGAACAGCTCCAAAATATGGCGTAGTCGCTCTCCGGCTGCCTTCTGCAACCCCTCCGCCATTCGCTGCATCCCGTAGATGAAGAGCCCTAGACCGCCGAGGAGTCCGAACGCAATCTGCACAAACACAGTTTTTCCCCCTATGTTGATGTGGTTTCTTGTCCCAGGAGCGCATTTTCGGTGGAGGAACCTGCTCCCCGGTTGATGATACCACCTTGGGGGAAGCTAGGCAATAGTTGTCCAGGTTCCCTGGCGAATCAAAAGGAGAAAAAAAGCGGGGGGCCATGCCCCCCGAGAACTTACAGCTTGGGCAACAGGTCAGCCATTTCGATGGCCGCCAAGGCCGCATCCCAGCCCTTGTTGCCGGCCTTTGTGCCTGCCCGTTCGATGGCTTGCTCAATGGTATCGGCGGTGATGATGCCGAAAATGACGGGAAGGCTGGCATCCAGGCTGACTTTGGCTACGCCTTTTGCCGTCTCATTGGCCACATATTCAAAATGGGGGGTTGCTCCCCGGATCACGGCTCCGAGACAAATGACGGCATCATAGCGTTTGGAGGCAGCCATGCGCTGGGCAGCTAAGGGGATCTCGAAGGCCCCGGGGACCCAGACTACCTCAACGTTCTCCTCCGCGCCTCCGTGCCGCAGGAGGGCATCGAGGCATCCATCCAACAAACGAGTGGTGATGAATTCGTTAAACCGTCCGACGACAATCCCAAACCGTTTGCCAGCAGCATTTAGTTGACCTTCATAGGACTTGTACATACCGGTACTCCTTTCTTACACATCATGGAGGAGATGGCCCATCCTCTGTTTCTTCGTCGCCAGATAGCAGCGGTTGTTTTTGTTCGGCGGGATCTCAATGGGAACCCGTTCCACAACTTTAAGATCATAGCCATCCAGGCCGACCACTTTGCGGGGATTGTTGGTGAGCAGCCGGATCGTCTTCAGTCCCAGGTCCATCAAGATCTGGGCGCCGATGCCGTAGTCCCGCAGATCGGGGGGATAGCCCAGCTGTTCGTTGGCTTCCACCGTATCCGCACCTTCGTCTTGCAGCTCATAGGCCCGCAGCTTGTCTTTCAAGCCGATGCCGCGGCCCTCTTGGCGCATGTAGACCAGGACGCCGCACCCTTCCGCCTCGATCAATTCCAAAGCGCGGCTTAGCTGATCGCCGCAGTCGCAGCGTTCGGAACCGAACACATCACCCGTCAGGCACTGGGAGTGCATGCGCACCAAGACGTTTTCCTTGCCGGCCACATCACCTTTGACCAGGGCCAGGTGGCATTCCCCGTCCACAATGCTCTCATAGCCGATTAAGGTGAAATCTCCGTACCGAGTCGGCAGGTGAGGAGCAGCAACCCGCCTAACCAATCGTTCGCTCCGCAAACGGAACTTGATCAGGTCGGCCACCGAAATGATCTTCAGACCATGCTTCTTGGCGAACTCGAGCAGATCCGGCAACCGGGCCATGGTCCCGTCATCCTTCATTATCTCACAAATCACCCCTGCCGGGTAAAGGCCGGCCAGCCGGGCCAGGTCAACGGCCGCCTCCGTATGGCCCGCCCGCCTGAGGACCCCTCCCTCCTTGGCCCGGAGAGGGAAAATGTGGCCGGGCCGATTCAGGTCTTCAGGTGTAGTTGTCGGATCCACCAGAACCTTGATGGTCTGGGCCCGCTCATAGGCGCTAATGCCGGTAGTGACGCTCTTGGCATCAACAGAGACGGTAAAGGCGGTCTTGAATGTGTCTGCGTATTCCGGCACCATGGGGGCGAGCTCCAGTTCGTCGACCCGCTCTGCTGTCAAAGGCACGCAGATCAGGCCGCGACCGTAAGTGGCCATGAAATTGACCGCTTCCGGAGTGACCTTCTCCGCAGCCATCAGCAGGTCCCCTTCGTTTTCCCTGTCCTCATCATCAACGACGATGATCATTTGGCCATTGGCAATGGCTTCAATGGCATCAGTTACCTTGTCCAGCACGACAATTACTCCTTTCTTCAGGCAAAACCCTGTTCCCGCAGCCAATCTAGTGTCATATTGGATTGTTTGCGTCCCTGGAGGAAATTCTCCACATACTTGCCGATGAGATCGCCTTCCAAATTAACCCTATCCCCGACTCGCCGCCGACCGATGGTCGTACAGCGGGCTGTGTGGGGAATCACGCCGACCACAAAGGAGCTGTCGCGGACTGAAGCGATCGTCAGACTCACGCCGTCGACGGCGACGGAGCCTTTGGCCACCAGGTAGGGGGCCACCTCCGGCGGTGCTGTGATCTCATACAGCAGCGCATTGCCTTCCTCGGTAATCCTGGTGATGATGCCTGTCCCATCGATGTGGCCGGTGACCAAATGTCCGCCCAATCTGTCTCCCAAGGCTAGGGCCCGCTCCAAGTTGACGGGACTGCCAACCTGCAGCTCCCCGAGATTGCTCCGCCGCATGGACTCGGGCATCACATCGGCGGTAAAAGTGCTGTCGCTGAGGGCGGTGACTGTCAAACATAGGCCATTGACCGCGACGGAATCGTCAATTTTCAAGTCCTCCATCACTTTGGCAGCCCTGATGGTGAGCCGATTGGTGTTTGGTCCGTGCTGCCAGCGAACAACGTAGCCGATTTCTTCAACAAGTCCTGTGAACAACACCTTCCCTCCTTAGGTAGCCTTCCACGAGGATGTCTTCCTCCACCCGGCATACCTGAAGATCATACAAGGGCTGGGCATCCCGCAGCTGATCGACCCCGACGCCCCCGACCGGGGTGGGCGCGCCCTCCCCGCCGATGATCAAAGGGGCCAGGAAAAACATCACCTTATCCACAATGCCTGCCTGGATCGCGGCCGCATTCAGCCCGGCGCCTCCCTCTAGCAATACACTAGTTATCTCCCTATCGGCCAAAGCTTTGGCCAGCTCGATCAAGTCAACCTTCGGGCCGGGGAACAGGATCATCTCCACATGGGGGGGCAGGGGAGGATCGGCCTTCGTTGTGGCCAAGATGACCCGGCCTGGATCGAACACGCGGGCCGTTGGGGGGACTCGCCGCTGGGAGTCGATGATCACCCGGATAGGGTCTCGTCCTCCCTCGGGTAGGCGGGTAGTCAGCCGCGGGTTGTCCGCACAGACGGTGCCGCTGCCTACCATGATGGCATCGACTTCATCCCGGAGCTGATGGGTCAGTCGGCGGGAGGAGGCGCTTGAGATCCAGCGGGCATCCCCAGTCTTGGTGGCGATCTTGCCGTCCAAGCTCATGGCTGTCTTCATGATGACGAAGGGGAAGCCTGTGGCCATGTACTTGATGAAAACCTCATTCAGCTTGGCTGCCTGCTCAGCCCCAAGGCCCACCGACACCTCAACGCCAGCTTCCCGCAGCCGGGCAATCCCTCGCCCACAGACCAAGGGATTAGGATCGGTTATGCTGGCATAGACCTTCTTAATGCCCGCTTGGATGATGGCCTCCACACAGGGAGGAGTCCGGCCATAATGGGAGCAGGGCTCCAGGTTGACGTAAAGATCGGCGCCCTTGGCCAGTTCGCCAGCGCACCTGAGAGCCACCACTTCGGCGTGGGCCCTCCCCGCTCGCTCATGGAAGCCTTCCCCGACTATTTGCCCGTCCTTGACGACTACTGCACCGACCATTGGATTGGGACTAGTGCGTCCCCGGCCCCGGGCCGCCAGCTCCAAGGCCCGAGCCATGAAATCGCCCTGCTGCATCTGTTTCCCTCCAAATAATTAACGGGCCCAGAGAACCTCCGGGCCCGCGGAAGACAAGGCTATTGTCGACCTTCTCCCATCCAGACTGTTACTGTCGGCTTTGGATTTGCACCAAATCAACCCCGAAAGGGGCTTGCGGGCTGAGCCAAAAGGCATCACCGCCGGTCGGGAATTGCACCCTGCCCTGAAGGTTCCTCTGTTCACTATTGATTATATGTCACTGGGGCCGTCTCGACAACCCCCTGGCAAAAGTCTCCCGAAAGCTAGGCCTCCCCCTGGTCCAAAGGGATATGGGACTTGGTGTACCAAATGGCCTTGGCGATGATGGCCAGGATCGGGCCAATGAAGGCCCCCTTCAGGCCAAAGAAGACTACTCCTGTGTAGAGGGCCGCCAGCATAGCTAGGGGATGAATCCCAACAGCATCCCCAAAAAGTTTGGGCTGGAGTGATTGGCGCATCAGGAAGATAACGCCGTACAAGACTAAGACTCCTAGCCCCTTGGAATGGTGACCGAAGAGAAAGCTGAACGCGCTCCAGGGAAAAATGATCAACCCTGGACCGATGGCCGGCACCAGATCCACAATGCCGATGACTAGTGCCAGGGTCATCCAATACCTGACCTTGAGGAGGACCAAACCGACGGCAGCCACGATGGTGCTCAGCATCAGGAGGAAGACTTGGGCCCGGATGAAGCCGATCAAATCGACCAAGATCCGGTCCTTGGCCATGGTCATCCAGGATTGCCAGCGGGGCGGCGCCAGACTGGTGATGGTGTCCGTCAAGATGTCTTTGTCCTTTGATAGGAAATAGGTTGCCAGGAAAGTGATAATGACCATGAAGCCGATATTGGCCGAAAAAGTAATGGCGCCCAAGAAGCGATTGATGATGTTGCGGGCGAAATCCTCAGATGTCTTGAGGAAGTTGTGAAGCCCCTGCTGGATATTCTCGCTGATGGGCCCTGGCAAAGACTGGTGCAGTTCTTGCAATTTCACCAGGAGCTGCTGACTCATTTCGATCATGGTCAAGCGATACGCGGGCAGGAGCCTGCCAAGCTCCACCAGCTCAGCCACCATGCGGGTGATGATGGTGATCAGGGAGTAGCTGGTAAGAAGGGCTAGCACCACCAAGACGACGAACACAGCCATGCCCCGGGGCATCCTCGCCTTATCTTGGAGAAAAGCAACCGCCGGCTCGATGGAGCCTGCGAGAATGAACGCGATGAAAAAGGGGAGAATGCTGGTCAGGAGCGGTTGGCTATAGTATAGGGCGATGGCTAGCGGTATGATCGGGAGCAATCGTCGATAATTAAGGGCCAATTTTCCGAAAACCTCCGTCCCTAGAGGTGCAAGCTGACTCAATCTTCAACGCGCAGCCGGATGCCCGCCTCTTGCAAGCAGGCGGCAGTCACGCCCGGTCCGGACCTTAGCTTTCGCTGAAAGGTTCCATCGTAAATCAGATCCCGGCCGCAAGAGGGGCTCCGGCCTTTTAGGAGAGCTTCCGTGGCCCCGAATAGACGGGCTAAGTGCAATGTTTCCCGAGCTCCCCGGATATAGGCTGCGGTCACGTCTTCTCCCCGCTCGTTAATCACCCTAGCCTTGCCGGCCAAGACGTCGTGACCGTCGCCGCCCTGGATTTCCGCCGGAGGACGGGGAGTGGGGAGTCCCCCTAATTGCTCCGGGCAGACGGGCAAAGCAAGGCCGGCGCGAACAAGCCCTTCGATGCGGGGATCGGTCTTTGCATCCCCATCATAACGGCATCGGACTCCAGCAAGACATGCGCTGACGATGTATCTGCTGCCCATACCCTCCACCTACATCAAAAGCCCCGCCAAAGTCCGGGGCTTTTGCACTAAGAAGCTTTATCCTCCGCAGCCTTTGGTTCAGACTTGCGATTGTCGGTGCAGTAGAATCCCGGGCCTTTGAAAAGGATGTTGATGTTGCGGCTGATCAGCCTGCGTACTTTGCCGCCGCAAGTGGGACAACTATCCAAGGGATCGGCGGTTATCTTTTGGACAAGTTCAAAGTGACCGCAGTTGCTGCATTCGTACTCGTAGGTAGGCATGGACACACCTCCCGAACAGATATTTGGATGGTTAGGCCCTAAGAAAAATAATACACTGAAAGGGAAGGGGATGCAAGGATAAAGGCGAACAAACAAACGTTTGTCCGCCTGAGTGGGGGGGATAACCTGTATAATAGACTTGTGGGCACATTCACATCTCTTGCAATCTCAGCATACCACATCGTGCCGATTAGATCAAGGATTTTCTTGGGCTTTGTGAGAAAAAAGGGGATCGGCTTCAAGGAGCAGAATTCCAGACTTGGAGGTTTTGAGGAGGAGGGCTCTAATTGGCCAAAGTAAAGAAACAACCATTTACTGCGCTGTATCCTGCTCCCGCAGTGATGGTCAGCTGCTGTGAAGGAGCAGGCGGTAGACCGAACATCATCACCTTGGCTTGGGTGGGGACGCTCTGTTCCGAGCCGCCCATCATTGGGATCGGCATCAGGCCTCACCGCTATTCCCACGGCTTGATCAAAAGATCGGGGGAGTTCGTGATCAACATCCCTTCGGCCGATCAAGTGAAAGCCCTGGATTATTGCGGGATCTACTCCGGTAAAGACGTAGACAAGTTCCAGGCCACGGGACTGACGCCCCAGCGCTCCCAGATGGTGACCCCTCCCGGAATCAGCGAATGCCCGGTGAATATTGAATGCAAAGTCAAGGACATTATTTCCCTGGGCAGTCATGACCTTTTCCTTGGCGAGGTGGTCTTGGTCCAGGTAGAGCAAGAAGTGTTGACCCCGCGAGGCAGGATAGACTATAGTAAAGCCGGACCAATCGCCTACAACATTCCCGAGTACTGGGGGATGGGGGGGCTGTTGGGACTCCATGGACTGTCGCGTCGGAGTGGGGATCGGGTTTGAGGCTGGCTCGAAGCGCCCTGATCGCAGCCGTATACGTCATTTTAGTCTGGATCTTCGCGCCCATCAGCTTCGGCATGGTTCAATTTCGCATTGCGGAAGCCCTGACGGCTCTGCCGATTCTGATCCCAGAGGCGATTTGGGGGCTGTTCGTCGGGGTGATGCTGAGCAACATCCTAGGTGGGCTTGGTCCCTGGGACATTTTCGGCGGCAGCGGGGTGACTTTGTTGGCCGCGTGGCTCACCCGGCGTTTCCGTCACTCCTGGCTGGCCTATGCATGGCCCATCCTTTGCAATGCCTTCTTGGTCAGCGCGTATCTTCACCGGATTTTGGGTGTACCCTATTGGTTGACCGTCCTATCCGTTGGTTTTGGCGAGGCAGTGGTGGTCCTGGCCTTGGGGATTCCATTGGTCCGGCTGCTCTCCACTAGATTTAAAGGCTTGGTAGTAGATGATTAGCAATGGAGGTCGTCTTAATGGATGGAATTATGTCTATGCTCCATGAATTCCTCTTAGAGGCGCTCACCTTGTTAGCGATCGTACTGGAGCTGATGGGGGTCTTCATTATTTTCCGCGCGGCCCTCGCGGCCTTCAGCCGGTATCTCAGCTCCCACAATGAGGGTATCAGTTTGTCCTTGGCTAGTGGACTAGCCTTGGGTCTCACCTTTTTCTTGGGAGCGGAGATTTTGCTGACAGCCACCGCGCGGACCATACAGGAACTGGCTATGATTTGCGGCGTTTTCCTTCTCCGGGCGGTGATGAGCGTCCTCATCCATTGGGAAACGGGCCATCAGGCCGAAGGGAGCAGGGCCCATTGAAGGAAGTAACGGTTTACACCGATGGCGCGTGCGCGGGCAATCCAGGACCTGGCGGATGGGGCGCCGTCCTTTTGTATGACGGCCATATGAAAGAACTGTCCGGCTATGAAGAGTGGACGACTAACCAACGCATGGAGCTCACGGCCGCCATCGGCGCCCTCAAGGCCCTCAATCAAAGGTGCCGGGTGACCTTGTACTCGGACAGCGCCTATTTGATTAACGCCTTCCGGCAGAATTGGTTTCGCCAATGGTTGGCCAATGGTTGGCGCACCACCCGGGGTAACAAGCCGGTGGAAAACAGGGACCTTTGGGAGCAGCTCCTGGCTCTCGACAAGATGCATCAGATCAAGTGGATCAAAGTGAAAGGTCACAGCGATAATAAATGGAATAATCGCTGTGACCAGTTGGCCCGGGAAGCTATCCAGCAGAACGCCCCTTAGCCGTCATGGCGAGGGGCCAGCCGCAAGTGAACGGCCAAAGGCCGGTAGAGAGCGTTGACGATGGCCGTGTAGGTGGGGATGAGAATGGCCTGGGTCAAGATGCGCAAGGGCAGATTGACCAGAATAGGAATGCCAAAGGCGTGATAGAGAACCCAGGGCATGACGATGATGCTAAGGACGATCTGGGTTACCCCGATGGTGGTGAAGATTTCATAAAAGCTAGGCCTAGTGTTGTGGCGCAGGATTAGTCCCGGAATGACTCCCGTCAAAGTGGCGATAACCGTGATTTGGGGAACGAAGGCGCTGCCCATAGGATTAATCGCAAACCCCAACAGGTCCGACGCCAGCCCCACCATTCCGCCCCAGAATGGTCCCAGCAAGATGCCGGCTAGAATGACGGGCACAGGGCCGAAACCTAAGCGCAGGGCGCCTATTCCTCCCAAAGGAATCATGATGCTAAACAGACGAGTAGCGAGGATGTTCAAAGCGACGAGAAAAGAACCATAAACCATCTTTCTCGATTGGGACAAAAAAATCACCTCACTTTATTTGGCAGATGCTCCACATTTCGAAAGTGAGGTGTAAGCAACCCCGATTTTCTAGATGTGGCAGCGGACGCGGTGGCAAGCCGCAGGCCCGCGGGCCTTTCGTTTAGGGGCAACTTCCCATCCCCTAACACTTAACGCTTGACACCTACTCTGCCGTTAATCGAATTATAGAAGAAAACTGGCGGGCGAACAAGGTAATATCTTGCTATTTCCTAGGATAGATCAGGGAAACCGTTCCTTTCCTCCTCTTCTTAGGGAGGAGCTGGGGGCAATATGCGGAAGTAGCTAGGGTAGAACGCACAGAATTGGAGTGGAGTCCATGTACTTGAAAGCCATTGTCTGTGATGTCCTTTTCCGAGAGGTCTGCCAATATGCAGCCCTCAGCGATCATGTCGTCGAATTGACCTTTCTCCCCCAGGGACTCCATCGGGAGCCGGACTTGCTGCGCAAGACGGTCCAAGAGGAGATCGACAAGACCGAGGATCGCCACGGGCAGATCGAGGAGAGCAATCAAGTTCTCCGCAAGATCGAGTACGACGCCATCCTTTTGGGGTATTGCCTGTGCAGCAACGGCATCGTCGGACTCTCGAGCCGCAAGGTCCCGTTGATTGTACCCCGGGGTCACGATTGCATCACCTTGCTTCTTGGCTCACGGGAGAAATACCAGGAGTATTTCAACACCCACCGGGGGATTTATTGGTACAGCGCCGGCTGGATCGAAAGGACGGTCCCTCCTGGCAAGGGCCGTTATGAACAGATCTATCAAACCTACGTGGAGAGATACGGCCGGGAAAATGCTGATTACTTGATGGACATGGAGCAGAATTGGTTCAAGGAGTACTCATGGGCCACCTACATCGACTGGGGACTGCCCAAGAGCGACGAGTACCGGCGGTTCACCCAGGAGGCGGCCGCGTTCTTAGGCTGGAACTACGATGAGCTCAAAGGCGATCCCAGATTGATCCGGGATCTGTTAAACGGGGAGTGGGACGAGGAGGATTTCCTGAAAGTAGCCCCCGGCGAGGTTGTCAGCCCCTCCTACGATGATTACATCATCTGTTCCCAGTGCCATCGGGCAAGCTCAGGTCTGTAGGATGAGCCTTTTCAGCTCTCCCGGGGTGAATCGGTAGACACTGCTGCAAAACCGGCAGGTGACCTCCGTGTCTTGTTGGGCGGCGAGCATGTCTTCCAGTTCTTCCCGGCCCATGGCGATCAGGATTTGCTCGAGACGCTCCCGGGAACAGGTGCAATGGAAACGAACGGGCATCTGCTCCAAGACCCGCAAGTTTAGATCCCCTAGGGTCATATGGAGGATCTCTTCGGGCTTCATGCCGCTGTCGATCATTCGGGTGAAGGGGGGCATGTTGGCGAATCGCTCCGTCAACAGATCGGCTAGTTCTTCCCTTGCCCCCGGCATTAGTTGGATGATCATCCCTCCGGCCGCTCTGACGGAGCCGTCCCGTTCCACCAGAACGCCCAGGACCACTGCCGAGGGAACCTGTTCCGAGGCGAGGAAGTAGTAGGCGAAATCCTCCCCCAGCTCTCCGGAAACTAGGGGAACGGTGCCCCTGTAGGGCTCCTTCAGCCCCAGATCTTTGATCACAACCAATTGGCCCTTGCCCACGGCTCGGGCCACATCTATTTTCCCTTGGGCGTTCGGGGGCAGGTGGACCAGGGGGTTTTCAATGTAGCCCCGCACTCCGCCTCGGGCATCGGCATCGGCCATGATGCGGCCTGCAGGCCCATCGCCTAGGACCTGGATGAAGACCTTCTCCTCTCCTTTGAGCATGGCCCCCATCATCACCGCGGCAGTCATGGTTCGGCCCAAGGCGGCAGTGGCCGCAGGGAGGGTTCCGTGCCGTCGTTGAGCCTCGCTGACGGTCTGGGTTGCCAGGACGGCAAAACCCCGGATCTCGTCATCTCCGGCCATTACGCGGAGCAAATAGTCGCCAGTCTGCGAGTCGGTCATGACTCTTCCTCCTCAATGGTGGTGTTACCATTCTACCAAAGGGAAGCCCATTGATACAACTCAAGGAGTGCCATTAATTGTCAATGGCCTGGTCCGATCGGCCCCTGGCAAGATGGGCTGCCGCCTCTTTCGTGACCAGGACTGACAAGGCCCCAGGGAGGAGTCTTGCTTCCAAAGGCGTGGATGGAACCAGCTCCCCGTCGAGGATTTTCATGGTCGGCGTGGGGAGGGTGATCCTCACCCACTGGGTTTGATAGACCCTTACTGCGGGGTGGCCAAGGTGGCCGCCCCAGTATACTTTCGGCAGGTTGAGGAGGATCTCCGGCTTGGTCATGCGCTCAACCAAGACCACCTCGAAGAGGCCGTCGGCCAGGTGGGCAGTCGGGGCCAGGTGCATGCCGCCGGCGATGTAAGGAGAGTTCATCACGAACACTCCCACCACTTCCTCCTGTAAAGTGAGCCCGTCCATTTCAATCTTGACTGAGTAGGGTTGGTGTTCCAGGATCGTCTTCAAGGCGGCGATGAGGAAGGCGGGCGGGCCCTTGATAAAGCTATCTCTGTTTCGCTCAACGTTTTCGATGACTTGACAGGCGATGCCAACGGCCCCCGCTCCTCCCAGGAAGCGGCTTGCCTCCTGGAGCAAGTCCATCCTGGCCCTTTGACCTTCTTTGAGCAGGGCAACGGCTCCGGAAAGCTCCAAGGGAATGCCAAGCCCCCGGGCCAGATCGTTTCCCGTGCCCATGGGGATGATGGCCAGTGTCCCATCGGTCCCCGCAAGTCCGTTGAGGACTTCGGCCACCGTGCCATCGCCGCCGGCGGCGGCAATGATCGGTGTGCCCGCCTCCGCCGCCCTGCGGGCAAGGACCGTCGCTTCGTCAGGATAGCTGGTGCACTCGAGGCAGTAGGGAATATCCATCCGCTGCAGGAGCTCTTCCAGCAGGGCCAGCCTCCTCCCTGCACCGCCCCGGCCCGCGGTGGGGTTTACGATAAGGTGGACTTTCACTTTCTTATCCTCCTGGTCAATTCTCCTCGATTCTTCGGTATGGGCGGGCCGGGCTCCTGCTGTAGATCTTTGCTCGGCGTAGTGGTATAATTAACCCGACTTTGGTGGAAATTGAGCGTGCAGTCCTGGGACTCCACGCCGTTTTCCGCGACAATGGGAGGGAGACAAATGGGCAGGCTGGTACGAGTTCTGATCGTGTCCTTAGCCGTGGCTCTGCTCCTATCCGGAGTTGGTTGGGGAAAAGGAAGATTGGTGGTGGGAGTGCCGGCTGATGTGGACGGTCTCGATCCCCATCGCACCGTGGCGGCAGCTACCTTTCAAGTCGTCTGCAACATCTACGACACGTTGGTGGAGGTTACCCCTGACGGTCGACTAGTCCCGGGACTGGCGGCCAGTTGGGAGATCAGCTCTGATGGACTCCAGTATACATTCACCTTGCGTCCGGGAATCAAAGTGCACACAGGGCGGGACCTCCAAGCGGCCGATGTGGCCGGCAGCTTCCAGCGGATCTTGAATCCAGACACAAACCACCCCCGGGCGGCGGATTATCGGGTGATCGATTCCATTGCGACCCCCGATGTGGAGACGGTCATCTTTCATTTGAAGGAAAAAACCCCTGCGTTCTTGTCTAACCTAGCCATGGGCTGGGCGGCGGTGGTGCCTCCGGAGGCCGTCGCGCAGGCCAAATTCCGCCCCATCGGCACTGGCCCCTTCACTTTAGCCGATTGGGTGCCGGACAGTCACCTGGTCCTGCGGCGCTTCCCCGACTATTTCCGTCCGGGGGAGCCCCTATTGGACGAAGTTGTTTTTCGGGTGATTCCCGAACCTGCGGTGGGCATCATCAACCTCAAAACCGGGGCGGTGGATGTCCTCAGTTGGCTGGCCCCGCAGGATGTGGCGGGCGTCAAAGCCGATCCCAGGCTGAAAGTAGTGGAAAGCCCCATGAACGGGATTTACTTGCTGGCCCTAAACAATGCCCGGCCGCCCCTTGACGATCGGCGGGTGCGGCAGGCCATCAATTTGGCCATTGACAAAGGAGCCATCGTCGATGGCGTTCATTGGGGTCAAGGTCAGGTCATCGGCAGCCACATGCCGCCTGTTAGTCCCTTTTACGCGGATCTGACGGCCATGTATCCCTACGATCCGGACAAGGCGCGGCGGCTCCTGGCCGAGGCCGGTTATGAGCAGGGGCTTGAATTGACCATTACCCTGCCCCAGCCTTATGATTTTCACATCCGCAACGGCGAGATCATCGCCCAGCAGCTGGAACGGGTGGGCATTCGCGTTCGCCTGGAAGTGATGGAATGGGGCAACTGGTTGGACCGGGTGTATTTTGGCCGCGATTACCAGGCGGCCACCATCGGTCATACAGGCCGGCTCGATCCCGATCCGTTCTTGAATCGCTACGCATCCGACAGCCGGGAGAACTACATGAATTACCAAAACCCGGAGTATGATGAGTTGGTGAAGCTGGGGGCGTCCACCCTCGATATGGATGAGCGCTTAAGGATCTACCGTCGTCTTCAGGAGATGCTGGCGGAGGATGCGGTGGCCGTTTACTTGATGTCGCCTCATCTAGCCGTTGGGATGCAAGCTAACGTCTCGGGGTGGCAAATCTACCCCATTGATATCCTGAACCTTCGCCGGGTTTGCAAGGAAGAATAGAGACCAAAAGGAAGGTCGTGCACATGCGTGCCTATTTGCTCCGCAAGGCAGTGGGCATGGTGGTGACCGTCCTTTTGGTCTCCACCATTAGTTTTGTTTTCCTCCAGGTGATTCCCGGGGACCCGGCCCAGGTGATCCTGGGCACAGAGGCTTCTCCCGAAGCCCTCCAGGACCTGAGGAGGCAGCTGGGACTAGATCGGCCCCTTGGCCTTCGCTACTGGACATGGCTCAGGGGGCTTCTGCGGGGCGACCTAGGCGAGTCCCTTCGCTATCAGCGGCCTGTGGTCGAGCTTTTGTGGGAGCGGCTGCCGGTAACCTTAGTCTTGGCTGCCGCCGCAGTAACCTTGGCCCTGACGGTGGCGCTGCCTATGGCTTTGCTGGCTGCCCGCCACGCAGGCACTCCCGTGGACCTGCTGATAGTCTTGGCCAGTCAGCTGGGGCTTGCCTTGCCGCCTTTTTGGATTGGTCTGCTCCTCATCATTTTATTCTCCTTGCAGCTCCGTTGGCTTCCCCCCGGGGGCTACGTCTTGCCGGGCGGCGGGAACCCGCTGGGCTACCTTGTCTTGCCGACCGTTGCCCTCAGCCTGCCCTTAGGGGCTCACCTGATTTGGCTCTTGCGGCAAAGCATCCTCGAAGTAATCGAGCGGGACTTCATCCGCACCGCCCGGGCCAAAGGTCTGCCGGAAAACCTAGTTTATTATCGTCATGCTCTAAGAAACGCCCTCATCCCGGCCATGACCGTCCTTGGGATCCATATGGGTGCGCTCCTCGGCGGGAGCATCATCATCGAGCAGATCTTTTCTTTGCCGGGACTGGGGCGGCTCGTTCTGTTTGCCGTCTACAACCGGGATTGGCCCTTGCTGCAGGGCGGTGTAGTCTTCATCGCGACTGCGGTAGTCCTAATCAATTTCGTCACCGATTTGATCTACGGGTCCTTGGACCCGAGGATATCAGTCACCGACACCTAGGGAGGCTGGCAACACATGCGGGATCGCAACTATCCCCTCCTGATTGGCGGGAATATCGTCCTCCTGATTACCCTTGGCGCCCTGTTTGGGGGGTACTTGCTATCCCACCACCCTGCCCAGGGAGATCTGTCGGCGAGGCTCGAGGGTCCAAGTCCCGCCCATCCCCTGGGTACCGATCATTTCGGGCGGGACATCCTCAGCCGCACTTGGCAGGGCAGCCGAATAGCGCTGTCGGTGGCGGGAGGATCGGTCGTCTTAGGATTGCTTGGCGGCCTGGCCGTCGGTTCCATTGCCGGCCTTTGGAAAGGATGGGGCGGTGAACTGCTCATGCGTCTCATGGATGCCTTGCTGGCTTTTCCCGGGATCCTCCTCGCCATGGCCTTGGCGGCCGTCCTCGGTCCTGGCCAGTCGACGGTCATCCTTGCCCTGGGCTTGGGGAACATCCCGATTTTTGCCAGGCTGGCCAGGGCCGCGGTGTTGGTCGTGGAAAAGGAGCAATTTGTCCTTGCCGCCCGGGTATTGGGGGCAGGGACCCTCCACATCTGGTGGCGACACATCCTGCCCAACGGCCTTCCCTCCCTCCTGGCCCAGGCCAGCCTCAGCTTTGCCACCGCCATCATCGTTGAGGCCGGGCTTAGTTTCCTCGGACTTGGCACCCAGCCTCCCTTGGCCAGTTGGGGGAGGATGCTCAGCGAAGCGCGGGACTACATGGGGGTTTCGCCTTGGATGGCGCTCTTTCCTGGCCTCGCCTTGGCCATCACCGTCTTGGGGTTTAATCTGTTGGGCGAGGGAATCCGCCGAGCCCTCAATCCTCGCCGGAGGTGAACCCTTCAGGAGGCGGGGGAATAATCTAGAGGGATAGGGGAGGAATTCTCGAACTAAGTAGCGGCAGGAATTCCGAGGGCGGGGATCGGCCTTGAAGGTGGATTACAGAGAGCTCCTGCAAGAACTGTGGCACCTCGTTGGCTACAACGGGTTTGTGAGCACCTGCTTGGAGCTGAAGGAGGGCATGCTCTTTTACGAGCGGGATTTGCTCCTGGCAGCGTATGCCAGCGGGCTGGAGACCATCATCGTCTCGGCTTTGTATTGGGCCTGCCTGGATTCGGTGGATGCCTTGGAAGAGACAGCTTCCTGCGCCGAACGGCTTCTGGGGGATATGCCTGGGCGGCTGCTGCGCCGCGATAGTCCCATCGATGTGCAGGCTTTGGTGGAGAGTTTCCTGGCGACCAACGGCTGGGTGCTCGTTGAGCGTTTGCCCATCTACATCGGCACCTTCGTTCACTATGGCCGGGGTGATTACAATCTTGATGACAACCCCGACCACACCTTGAGACAAGTCCAATTGGCCCTCAATCGAGGGAAGGACGATCTGGCCCGCGAGCTTTTCGGGGCCCTTGGGGCGACGGTCTTGCGGGGGGAGCGGATTCGGCCCTGTTGGTGTAAAATGGCCCATCCAAGGCTGTCCATCTGGCTGAAGGGGCTGGATAACATGGTCAATGCCCTCAAAGCCACCACCCAGTTGTCCTTTCCTTTCGAGGACATTGACCAGGAACGCCGGCGTAAACATAACAACTCCATCGTCATCGATCTGGAAGCCTTCCGCAACTTGCGCCGTCCTGGAGGCTTCATGGTCATCGGTCAAGACAACCTCCCTCCCCAAGACGAAGTGGATAAAATCATGGCGGATTACTTTTTTGGGGAGAAATGCCGTCTCCCCTGGGGGGCCCTCAAAGGAATTCGCAAGCATAAACGCCAACTGACTCCTTTGCTTCTTGCCATCTTGGAAAATGAGCTGCTCCGGGAGCGGGAAATCCAGCAGCAAGCCTGCGGTCCCGTGCTCCTTGCCATCCACCTTTCGGGGAGGCTCCGGCTAAAGGCCGCCGTCGATCCTTTGATAACCATTTTGACTGAGTGCACCGCCCCAGGCGTCCATCTTGTCCAGACAATCTTTGCTTTGGAGCGGATGGTGGATCTGGCTTCAGGGAGGCTAGTCGACCTGGCCAGGGAGCGTTCTTCCCTTCTTCTTGACTTGGCCCTGGCGGACATCTTGGAGCATGCCAGCCCTTGCGAACGGGTCTATGAAGCCCTGGCGACTATTTGGAACCGAAATAACCCCTCGCAGCAACAAGGCTTTCTCATCGGCGCCCTGGTCAATTACGGGGATCCCCGGGCCCTTTCCCTCCTCGAGGAAGCCCGGAAGGGCGGCGATCTTGAGCTTTGTCGGGAGCTCAACCGTGCCATCGCCAAGCTGCGGACTACTAACCCTTAGGGAAGGGGGAGGGATCGGTGGAAAGGAATTATCGCCTTCTATGGGAGCGGGGTGAGCTTGCCAGACGCCGGGAGCAAGCTTTCAGGCATCTTGAGCATTGTCGACTTTGTGGACAAGGGTGCGGCGTCAATCGTCTAGGGGGGGAAGTTGGGATCTGCCGCAGTGATGCCAGACTCCTCGTCTCCAGCTGCGGACCCCATTTTGGGGAAGAACCTCCCCTCGTGGGACGGAGGGGCTCGGGGACGGTCTTTTTTGCCCGGTGCAACTTGCGGTGCGTGTTCTGTCAGAACTGGGATATTAGCCACCAAGATAGGGGGTTCGAGACCACACCGGAGGAACTTGCAGGGATGACGCTGGCTCTGCAAGAACGGGGATGTCACAACATCAACCTGGTGAGTCCCAGCCACTACGTGCCCCAGATCCTCGCCGCCCTAGAGATAGCCTGTGGGGAGGGGCTGAAGGTGCCCCTTGTCTACAATTGTGGGGGTTATGAGTCCTTAACGGCCTTAGGACTATTAGACGGCATCATCGACATTTACATGCCCCAATGACCCAGAGATATCCTGGGAGCTCTCCCGCGCCCGGGACTACCCCCAGGTAGTCAAGGCCGCCCTGCGGGAGATGCATCGCCAAGTGGGCGACCTACAGATAGATGAGCGAGGGTTGGCCGTGAGAGGCCTCCTGGTCCGCCATCTGGTCCTCCCGGAGGATCTGGCGGGAACGAAAGAGCTGATGGAGTTAATCAGCCGGGAGATCTCTCCCCACACCTGCGTGAACATTATGGCCCAGTATCGCCCTGCTTACCAGGCCAGCCGCTACCCGAGGATCAACCGGCCCATCACCAGGGAAGAGTATCGGGCCGCTGTGGAAGCTGCCCGGCAGGCAGGTCTATGTCGCTTTGCATGACTGATGCATTTAGCTACAATTGGACAAATACGTTTGTAAAAGACGGTCCCCTGGTGTATACTGATACCATCTGATTCCCACTGGAGGTGGACTTGGTGAAAGAGAAAGTCAAGGAGGTCCTCGATAGTCTGCGGCCTCACCTGCAAGCGGACGGCGGCGATGTGGAGCTGGTCGATGTCCAGGACGATGGTGTGGTCAAAGTGAGGCTCAAAGGAGCCTGCGCCGGCTGTCCCATGTCCCAGATGACCCTTAAGAATGGCATCGAGAGGATTTTGAAAGAGAAGGTTCCTGGGGTTAGCTCTGTCCAGTCTGTATAATCATAGCCACTATGGGGGAGGAAGGCCAAGATTAAGCGCTGCCTCCCTTTTCCATGCCCGCGGTGATCAATCGATCGACTTCCTCGAAAAGGGCGAGAAAATCCGAAGAATTCCGGTCCATTGCCAATAGTTGCTCGAATTTTCGTCTTGCCTCGTCGGGATCGTAATGGGGCTTTGACCGCTGGGAAAGCTCCACCGCCATGATTCCAACTCCTTGTCTGCAAGAGTGCTGTTACTATAAAATACCACGCCTTCCGATAAATTCCTTCGTGAAGGAGTTTTTTCTTTGGAATTTCGTGACGGAGGCCTTCATCCAGGATGAGTCGTAATTGGCGATGCCGGCGAGGAATCCTTGGATTTGCGTCGAAGTAGCTATGGATAATATTTGGCCGGAGGGCTCATGGTGGTAGAACGCAAAGAAAAGGAGATGATGGCACGTGCGGAAAGATAGTGTGGTAGTCATGGTGTTAATCTTAGGTCTACTTGCCAGTATCGGGACCGCGGCTCCTAAGCCTATTCGGATTGGACTGCAGGGCCCGATCACCGGTCCTTGGGCCTATGAAGGGGAAATGGCGGTCAACTCGGTTCAAATCGTGGCTGATCAAATCAACGAGGCGGGTGGAGTCTTAGGTAGACCAATTGAGATTGTCATCGGGGATGATCAGGGCAGTCCGCGGCAGGGAGCTTTGGTTGCCCAGCGGATGGTCAGCGAAGGAGTGGTCGCCGTCATCAGCAGCTACGGCTCGTCGGTGACGGAGCCTTCGGCGGCCATTTATGAGGAAGCAGAGCTGTTGAACATCGCCTACGGGGCCACCGCGGAGCGACTTACCGAACGGGGGTTGAAGTTCTTTTTCCGGACGTGTTTCCGGGATGATCGCCAAGGGCAATTCTTCGCTTCGCTGGTCGATCATGTCCTGAAGGTAAAACGAGTGGCCATCATCCATGATAATACGACGTTCGCCAAAGGATTAGCCGAAGCGGCCAAACGCTTCTTGGAGGAATCGCCGACAGCGGAATTGGTATTCTACGACGCCATTACACCGGGGGAGAAAGATTTCAGTCCGATTTTGACCAGGATGCGAACGACAGCTCCGGAAGTAATTTATTTTACCGGCTATTACCCTGAGGCAGGACTCATCCTTTACCAGGCGCGCAATCTCGGCATTGATGCCCTCTTCGTAGGAGGGAATGCGGCTATCAATGACGAATTCGTAAACATTGCCGGCCTGGATGTCGCTCAAGGCAGCATCGTCACCCAGGAGCCTTTGCCGACGGATTTGCCGTACCCGGAAGCGAGGGACTTCCTTACCGAATACATCGAGCGCCACGGGGAGGCGCCGAGCACCCCTTGGCCTGTTTATGCTGCTGATGCCCTGAAGGTGATCGCAGCAGCTATCCAGGCGACGGGTTCCACGGACTCAAGGGTTCTGGGCGATTATCTGCGGGAAGGTTTGCAGGACCTGCCTGGAATCACCGGTCCGATTTCCTTTGATCCCAGCGGGGACCGGGCCGGAGCAATTTACCGGGCCTACGTCGTCGACGACCTAGGTCAACTAGTACCCTACTAAGCAGCAGCGGAGGGAAGGGGGAATGAACCCCCTTCCCTGTTGGTGAGGAGTGGAGGTTTGTTGGAGTTATTCCTAGAACAGTTGGTGAACGGGCTTACTGTAGGCTCTGTGTATTCCCTGGTGGCTTTAGGCTACACCATGGTGTATGGGGTCATGCGGCTAATTAACTTTGCCCATGGCGAGCTCTTCATGCTCGGTTCGTACCTCGGGTTCACCCTGCTGGTATCGACTAGCATCGGGAAGTTGGGGGTGGTCTGGGGACTAGTCGTCGTTGTCCTCATGGCTGCAGGGGCGATGGCTGTGCTTGGCATCCTCATCGAACGGGCAGCTTATGCTCCCTTGCGAAGGTCGGGCAGGCTGGCGCCTGTTGTCTCCGCCCTTGGCGTTTCTATTTTCTTGCAGAACGCGGCGATGCTCATTTGGGGCTCTCGCTATCGGGCTTATCCCGTTTGGGCAGCGTTAGATCGCCGCTGGCAGATTGGCGGCGTGCATATCACCTTGATGCAAGGGATCATCTTAGGCGTTTCGATTATCTTGATGCTTCTCCTCTATTGCATGATCCAGCGGACAACCCTCGGGGCGGCCATCAGAGCTACGGCTATCGACCAAGAGACGGCCCGCCTGATGGGGATTGACGTCAATGCTATCATCCGCTTCATATTCATCATCGGTCCCGCGTTGGGAGCGGTGGCGGGAGTAATGGTCGGCCTTTACTATCGTCAGCTCCATTTCACCATGGGCTGGACCTACTCCCTGAAAGCATTCACCGCGGCTATTATGGGGGGGATCGGCAACATACCTGGGGCCATGGTTGGAGGGATGCTCCTGGGCATCCTGGAGATGCTGGGTGCAGGCTACATATCGGCTGCGTGGAAGGATGTTTTTGTCTTTATCATCCTGATTGCCCTGCTAATCCTCCGTCCTACCGGTTTGCTCGGGGAAAGGGTGGCTGAGAAGGTATGACGGCGGGAAAGGGGGGATTAGCGATGGAAATGGTATCTGAAGCCAAGGAACTGCCGCGGCGGAGATTGATCTATGGGGTCTTATACCTCCTGTTATTGATCTTTCCCTTCAAAGCAGGGCCCTACTGGACTGATGTTGCCACCTTTTTCGGCATTTACGTTCTCTTGGGGCTAAGCCTAAATATCATCGTCGGCGAGGTCGGCCTGTTCAACATGGGCCATGCGGCTTTCTACGCCTTGGGGGCCTATACTACCGGCATTCTCAATACTGTCTGGGGGATACCCACCATTTGGCTGCTGCCGGTAAGCGGTCTAGTCGCCGGCGGTTTCGGTTATATCCTCACCAGGCCCATCATTCACTTGCGGGGCGACTATCTGCTCATCGTCACCATTGGGCTGAATGAGATTCTACGCATTACCTTGATCAACGATCCCTGGGGCCTGACGGGGGGCCCGAATGGAGTGCTGGGCATTAAGCGGATGAGGCTGGGAAGCTTAGTCATCAACCGTCCCATCCACTTCTACTTCCTCGTCCTCATCGTCACCACCCTGGTGGTGGTCGTCCTGCTGCGCTTGCAGCGCTCCCGGATAGGTCGTGCTTGGAACTATATTCGGGAAGATGAAGTGGCTGCTGAGGCGATGGGAATAGATGTGCGCAGCATGAAGCTGCTGGCCTTCGTACTGGGGGCGGCACTGGCGGGAATTGCCGGTTCCATCTACGCCACCAAAATGATGATCATCTCCCCTGAGAGCTTCACCTTCTGGGAATCGATTGTATTGTTTACCATCGTGATTTTGGGGGGCATGGGGTCCATCCCCGGCGTCATTGTCGGCAGTGCCGTCATGATGGTTCTGCCGGAGCTGCTCCGGGACTTCATGCAGTACAGGATGCTTTTCTTCGGAGCCGCCATGGTCGTGATGATGGTCTTTCGACCCCAAGGGCTGTGGCCGAGCAAGCGCTGGCAGCTTGAGATGGGACGAGAAACGGAGGAGTAAAGGTCATTGGAACAACCCCTCTTGCAAGTAATTGGCGTTCGCAAGGCCTTTGGAGGGCTCCTTGCGGTAAATGATGTTGATTTTTGGGTGCCCGAGGGTCAAATAGCTAGTCTGATCGGCCCTAACGGTGCGGGCAAGACGACGGTCTTCAACCTCATCACCGGCATCGAATCGCCCGATGCGGGGAAGATCATGTTCGCCGGACGGGACATTACCGGCTGTCCGCCCCATGTGATCACCCGCGCGGGGATTGCCCGGACATTCCAAACCTTGAGGCTGTTTCCCAATTTGACTTGCCTGGAAAACGTCATGGCCGGTCAGCATGTCCGCACCAAAGCGGGATTGTTTAGTTCAGTCCTTCGCACTTCTCGGCAGCAGGAAGAGGAACGGCGAATTTACGAGGCAGCTCGCCGCTGCTTGGATAAGGTGGGCCTGTGGCATCTTAGGGCGGAACTGGCCAAGAATCTATCCTATGGGGATCAGCGCCTCTTGGAGATCGCTCGCGCTTTGGCCACCGAGCCTAGTCTCCTCATCCTAGATGAACCTGCCAGCGGGTTGAACAACGTGGAAACTGCCCGCCTCATGGATCTCATCCGCCAGATTCGGGACGAAGGGATTACCATTTTATTGATCGAACATGATATGGATGTTGTGATGGGCATTTCGGAATGGATCACGGTGCTGGACAACGGCCGGAAGATCGGCCAAGGCACCCCGGAAGATATCCAGGAGAACGAAGAAGTAATAGTCGCCTACCTAGGCAAGGAAGAGGAAGATTTCAGTTGGAACTCCTGCAATTAGAAGAAATATGTGTTTCCTACGGCCGGATTGAAGTGCTGCGGCAAGTCTCCCTCCAAGTCAATGAGGGTGAAATTGTAGCTCTGCTGGGAGCAAATGGTGCCGGGAAGACAACGACCCTGCGGGCCATTTCCGGCCTGGTCAAACCGCGACAAGGGGATATTCTATTTGACGGGTCGTCCATCCTTGCCCTGCCGGCCCACCGGATCGTCGGGCAGGGAATAGCCCAATGCCCCGAGGGGCGGAAGGTGTTTCCCACCCTGACGGTGGAAGAAAACCTCCGGCTAGGCGCCTATCTTCACCGTAACGACAAGGAGTGGGTTGAGGAAGGTCAGGAAAAGGTCTGGGAGCTGTTTCCCCGTTTGCATGAAAGACGTTTTCAGCTCGCAGGCACCCTGTCGGGAGGGGAGCAGCAGATGCTGGCCATCGGCAGAGCCCTCATGGCCAGACCCCGGCTTCTCCTCTTAGACGAACCTTCCTTGGGACTTGCGCCCCTCCTCGTCCAGGAGATATTCCGCACCATCAAGGCGATCAATGCCCAGGGCGTGGCTATTCTTCTCGTTGAACAAAATGCCCGTCTCGCCCTTAAAATTGCCCATCGGGCCTATGTCTTGGCTACAGGTCAGGTGGTCGTATCGGGGGAGGCAGCTGATCTGGCAAACGACGAGAAGCTCCGAAAAGCCTATCTGGGCGCCGCCCCTGCCCAATCTTAAGCCCATCAGTGCCGCGGGCCGACGGTCCGCGGTTTTTTTGTGTCGAACACCCGACGGGACGGGCGATACTTGGGGCCGATGACTACAAGTAGTATGGCGGCCGAATCTAACAATAGTATCTAGCCGATCGGTCGGGCTTAAGGAGAATGCCCGCCCGGGAGGTACTCGTGGTGCTGCTGGCCTGCATATTCTTCCCGGAGCTGGTCACCTACCTTCCTCGGACAGTGTTGGGACGATAGCTGGCGGCCTTGGAACAAGAATACATCAGGAGGGAATTGATGGTGACTGAACACGAGATGGGGGCCGTCGGCTTTGCTGCCGGCATGCACATCATGGAACCGGGCGGGATGAATCAAATGCACGTCCATGAGAAGCAGCAGGAGGCCATGTACTTCTATTCCGGCCGCGGCATCGCTCGGGTGGGCGATGAGGAATTCGAAATCGTGCCTGAGAGTTTCCTCCTTGCCCCGGCGGGGGTACCGCACCAAATCTGCAATATAGGCGATGAGCCCCTGAAGTTCGTTTGGATCTATTGTCCTCCGCTCCCGGAACACTACAGCCAAGAAACATACCATCAAGGTGCATCGGAGCAGGTGAAATAGTGGGGCGGCGATGGTCGATCGCGTTGGTCCACGGGATCCCCGCGGTCATCAGTACCATGGATGAACTAGCGCGGGAGATATGTCCTGGTGTAGAAGTCTTCAACATGCTCCACGAAGGACTGTTTCTTGAGCTCTCACGAGGACAAGTTAACCCGTCGCTAGTCAGGCGGTTCTGCAGCCTCATTGTCGAAGCAGAAGCTTCAGGGGCGTGCCTTGTCCTTGTTACCGGGTCTACCTTTTCCCCCTTCGTGGACGTTGCTCGCAAGCTGGTCTCCATTCCGGTCATCAAGATTGACGAGGCCATGGCTGAGGAAGCCGTCAAAGTGGGCAGCACCATCGGGCTAGTTGCAACGGAGGAGGCAACGGTGAGGCCGAGCTCTGACCTGATTCTCCGCAAGGCCGGCGAACAGCAGAAGCAGATCGAGATTATCGTGGCCACAATTCCTGAGGCGAGGCGATTCCTAAGGTTAGGTCAGGTGGCCAAGCACGATGAGCTGATCTTGCAACAAGTGCGTTCTTTAGCGACTCGGGTCGACAGCATCGTTCTTGCCCAGGCATCAATGGCTTCGGCCCTAGCTGAGGCGAAGAAGGCAGCTTCCGTCCCCGTCTGGGCCAGTCCGGAATTAGCCCTGCGACAGGTTCGGCAAACCTTAGTCGATGCCGGCTGGCAAGGCGATGCTTCTGAAGACTAAGAAAGGGGAGATGCCACGCATCTCCCCCCTCAATTAGGCCGGAGTTATCCCCCGAGATAGTTCTTCTTCACTTCCTCATTGTTCTGCAGCATGGTTGCCGTACCCGAGAGGGTGATCTCCCCGTTGACGAGGACATAGCCCTTTTGGGAGATCCGAAGGGCCATCCGGGCATTCTGCTCCGCGAGGAGGACGGTGATGCCCTCCTGCTTGTTGATCTGCTGGATGGCCTCGAAGACCCTTTCCACGAGCAATGGGGCAAGGCCTAAGGAAGGCTCGTCGAGCAGCAACAGCCGCGGCTTGGCCATGAGGGCTCGGGCGATGGCGAGCATCTGCTGTTGACCGCCGCTCAAGGTCCCGCCGGCCTGGTGCATTCTCTCCTTGAGGATGGGGAAAAGAGCAAACGCCTTTTCCAAGTTCTGGTCCATTTCGGCTTTAGTGTAGCCCTGGGGATAAGCACCCATCTCCAGGTTCTCCAGGACGGTCATCTCCGGAAATATCTTGCGCCCCTCAGGCACACAGGAGATTCCCTGTCTGACTATCTGCGCGGGGGACATATCGTTTAGGACTTGGCCCATGAATTCAATGGCGCCCCTCTGAACAGGCACGAGTTTCGTTATGGCCCGCATCATGGTCGTCTTCCCCGCACCGTTGGCACCGAGGAGACAAACAATTTCCTTTTCCTGGACTTCCAACGATACCCCTTTCAAGGCACGGATGTTACCGTAAGAGACATCGATATCCCGAACTACCAGCACGACGAAGACATCCCCTCTCTAGCAGGCATAGATATCACTCACCGGACTTGTCAAGCTCCGATGCTAGCTCTCTGCCTAGGTAAGCTTCGATGACCTCATGGTTATCCTTGATCTTTTCCGGTGGACCTTCAGCGATTTTCTCCCCGTAATTGAGGACGGTAATCTTTTCGGCGACGCTCATGACGAGCATCATCCGGTGTTCAACGAGGCAGATGGTGATCCCCAGTTCCTGGATGCGCCGGAGGAGCTTCTCCAGGCTGTTAATCTCATCGGCGCTCAGACCTGCCGCCGGCTCATCGAGAAAGACGATCTTGGGACTTGCCGCTAAGGCCCGAGCGATTTCCAATACCCGCCGCTGTCCATAGGGCAGGCTGACCGCAGGCATGGCCGCCCTATCCGCCAGGTCCACAAATCTTAAGATCTCCATCGCCCGTTCATACATCTTCGCCTCCTCCAAGCTGCCTTCCGTAGTTGGGAAGATGGCGCCGAACAGGCCGACCTTGGCGTGGATGTACTGGGCGGCGAGGATGTGGTCAATGACGGACATGGTGGGGAAAAGCCTTAAGTTTTGAAAGGTGCGGGCCATGCCTCTCCTTACCCGGTGATAAGAAGGGAGATTGGTAATATCTTCCCCGTCGAAGATGATTCGCCCCGCGCTCGCCGGATAAATGCCGGTGATGACGTTAATCAAAGTGGTTTTGCCGGAGCCGTTTGGTCCGATGATGGCCCGAATCTCGCCCTCCGCCACGGACAAGTCCAAGTTGGTCAAGGCTTGGACGCCGTTGAAGTTCTTGCTTACTCCGGATACCTCAAGGATGGTGCCCAAGTTATTTCTCCCTCCTCAAGATCCCCCAATTGTCAAACATTGACTTCCCTTGCTCCTTGCGCCGGCTCGGCCGCGGCTAGGCGTTTGGCTCGCAGACGGGTTAGGATCCCCATCAGACCATAGGGCTCATAAACGATGATCACGATGATCGCCGCCGCGTACATGACCAGGTACCACTGCTTCATGAAGCGCAAGAGCTCCATCAAGATAGTCAGGGCCGTGGCACCCAGCAGGGCGCCCGGGACAGTTCCGATGCCGCCAAAGACGAGCATGCTGACGAAACTGAAGGAATAGGCCTGGGTGTAGAGTTCCGGGCTGATGTACTGCTGAAAACTAGCATACAAAGTGCCCGCCACCGCTGAATAGGCCCCACACCAGATGAAAGCGAACACCTTGAGAAAGGTCGAATTCATGCCGATGGCCTCCGCGGCCAATTCATCATCTCGCACAGCCTTCAAGGCCCTGCCGAACCTGGACCGTTCGATGCGGATAGCAAGGAGGTACAGGAGTATCGACAGGATGAGGGCGAGATAATAGAAGACCCGATTGTCGGTGAACTGAAGGCCGAGAAGGGACGGGCGCGGGATGTTTTGGATCCCAAAAACCCCGCCGGTAAATGAACTCCAGTTCATCAGGACGCTCCTCGTTATCTCCCCGAAGCCAATGGTAATGATGGCTAGATAGTACCGTTTCAGGCGCAGGGTGGGAAAGCCCAGAAATAGACTGAAGATGCCAACGACGACGATGGACAGCAGCGCAGCGGCCCACCAGTTCCATCCGTACTTAGTTGCCGCCAGACTGAATGCATAGCTGCCGATCCCTAAGAAACCCGCGGTACCAAGGTGGAGCTGCCCGGCAAAGCCGAAGATGAAATTAAGGCCCATCACAGCAATTCCGTTTATCACCGCGAGGCACAGGACAAAAAAGGGATACTGGCTTCTGACGAAGATGGGGGCGATGATCAGCAGGAAGAAAATAAAGATTGATACCGTCCGTTCCAGCTCTCGTTTTCTTGCCTCGGTCATAAGCTCTCACCCGCCTTCTTGCCCAGGATGCCCTGGGGACGTACCAGTAAGAAGAAAATGAGGATCAAAAACACAATGGCATCCTTGTAGCGGGATGATAAAAAGCCGGCAACGAAGATTTCGATGGTCCCCAGCAAGATGCCGCCGACGGTGGCTCCGATGATGCTGCCAAACCCGCCGATGACGCAAGAAGCAAATCCTTTCTGACCTACCATCGACAAATCAACGGAGACCATGAACAACGGAGCAAGCAGTATTCCCGCGATCCCAGCCAGAATGGAGCTGTTGGCGAAGGTGATGGCAATGGTTCGGCCGGTGTCAATGCCCATCAGCGTGGCCGCTTCCCTGTCCTGAGCCACTGCTCGCATGGTCTTGCCCAGGGTGGTCCGGCGGAAAAAGAGCCATTGCAGGATGAGCAATACCCCTGTGATGACGATGACGAACAAGTTCTGTTTGAGAATGCTTACCTCCCCGAAATGGATGACGCCCTGACCAAATGGGCCCTGGGTGGTGACGGGATAGGGACCCCAGATGATGATATACATGTTCGATAAAAGGATGCCAAGGGCCAGGGTGCTGAGCATCACGGCTCGGGGGTGGGCGTCCTTCAGAGGACTGTAGACGACCCGTTCCGCTCCCATTCCAAAGACGCTCATGGCCGCGGCAACGCCCAACAGGGACAGGCCAAGACCGAAGCCCAACTTATTGGACAAAGTAGCCGCGTACAAGAAGGCCGCCATAGTGACGAAATCCCCTTGGGCAAGGTTGACGATTCCGACGGCATTCCAGATGAAGGTATACCCCAGGGCGACCAAGCTGTAGATGCAGCCCATGGCCAAGCCGTTGATTAGTTGTTGGACTAGAACGGCGACATTCATGTGTCGATGGCGCTAGGAGCCTCCGCCCCTAAGGGCAGGATGGCGCCGTCCCTCCTCTCCCAAAACGATGATTTGGCCAACTAGGGCCAGTGAAGAGTGGTGCCGGGCTGCCCACCCGGCACCACTCTCGGTCAATCAAACTCGACGTTTTCGTTGACGACTCTGTCGATGACCACCGGCTTGTTGTCCTGGATCTGGATGACGAACAGCTCATGCAGGGCTTGACCGTTCTTAGCCACATTGTAGGTCAGGCCGTGGCTGCCTTTGACGTTCCGCAATGTCCGCAGGGCATCCCGTACCGCGGTCTTCTCCACGGTACCCGCCTTTTCCGCGGCCATCTTGTAGAGATTGACTGCATCATAGGCAAGGGATACGAAGAAGTTCTGCGGAACGGAGCCAAAGCGCTCCTGGTAGTCGCTGACCAGTTTCTCCACCGCCGGATCCTTCAAGTTGGCGCTGAAGGTAACGACGCCGACTAGACCTTCCGCGGCTTCGCCCGCGATTTGCAGGAAGCTTTCCTGACCTGCAGTGCCGGAACCGAAGAGCTTGACGCCCGGCAGGAGCTGACGGGCCTGCCGGCACATCAAGGCCAGCTCAACGTCGAAAGCCCACCCGACCAGGGCTTCGGCCCCCGCGCTCTTAATATTGAGCATCTGGCCGGTGAAGTCCCGATCGCCTGTGTTGAAGGCCTCAATAGCTACAGGCTTCAGTCCCTTGGCGGCCAGCGCCTGGGTGATGGTTTCAGCGCCGCCGACGCCAAACTGGTCGGTGCTGTGGAGGATGGCCACTTTCGAGAGTCCCAGATTATCGACAATGTAGTTGACGACACAGATTGCCGCCAGCTCATCGTGCTCCCGAACCCTAACGAGCCAGGGATTGCCCAGCTGGGTGATCCTTTCGGCGCTTCCCAGGGGGAACATGATCACCTCTTCCTTGGCCACCAAGGGTTCGGCCGCCAGCACAGCGGTGCTTTGGGTATCACCGATGATGACATCTACCTTGTGCTGGTAGATGAGCTTCTGGGCGGCCGTTACCGCGGGAGTGGCTGCCCCTTGGGAGTCCTCCCAAACGAGCTCCAGCTTGTGACCGAGGATGCCGCCTTCTTTGTTGATCTGTTCGATGGCGAGCAAGGCTCCATTCGTGGTGGCATCGCCGTTGGGGGCGCTGCCGCCGGTAAAGGGAGCGAGGATGCCAAACTTGATCACTTTGTCGGCAGCTAGTCCCACCGCGCTAATGGCCAACACAATCAGCAAGCCAATGACCACAATACGATACCTACGCATGGGCACAGTCACCTCCTGGAATTATGTCCGTGCTCCGAGACAGAAAAAAGCGGCCAGCGATCACCTCCTCCAAGCGCGATAGATAGCCCAATGGTCCGGAGTTTGCAGGAGCGCAATCCCCGGGTCTAGCCTATGGGCTGACGGATGTCTACCAAGTGTGATGCAATTGCTTTAAATCAGTATTTCGGCTCCGAACGATGAAAACCCTCTATTTGTGTGAAAAATCACCTGATGGATGTTGTAGTGGGGAAAAGGGCGGCCCCAAGGGCCAGCCCCTATTCCATCGTTCCGATGATAAAAGCCGAGGAGGAGATGATATCGCCCAAACCTACAGTCAAGACTGGCTTGGGTACGATTTTGGTGGGAATGAACACTAGATCGTAGGGTCCGTAGGAGGCGATTCCCTCGGTCAGGAACCCTTGATCCGCTTCTAAGTGGGCGGCGAGGGCTTGCAGTCGGGAAAGGCCCCGGGGACTGAGGTCGACGCCGAGCCCTTCTTTGATGTCCGCCTTGTCATCGATTCTACCCGTCAGGGAGCGGGCGGCGGCCAAGGTGGCTGCCAGGAGCAGCCCGGCGCGAGTTTGCTTGGGAGGAACAAACCCCTTTTGCTGCAGGCACAGGTAATACCCCAGATCGTGGAGGTGGATCCTGTTGAGCTTAGTATGCTCCATTAAGGCCACAAGTCCCGCCAGAACTGCCTGGATAGTATCCTGGGCCTCGATATCTTCTGCCAGGGAAGCTCGTCCGATATTCCTCAGCAGCGCGCATAGCTCGACTTCGTTTAGCCCCAGGCTGTCCACATGGGGAAGGATGAGGTCCACGATTCCTTGTCTGATTTTGGGACTGGCGATGGAGGCAAACTCGTAGTGCTGCTTGAGATGGGGGGCAGCCTCCTTCAGCTGGCCCAGGTAATCGGCCACCGGCAGGAGGCATTCCCGGTAGGTCGAGCCGTCAGGATAGTTCTCCGACAGGATGTGAAAGCCGGAGATGACAAAATGGCTAAAATCAGCGGCCCGGTCCAGCAGCCCCCGCTTGAAGTCTTCCCTCACCTGGAGGCGGTTGTTGATGGGATTCCAGGCGGCGATGTAGCGATTGGCCCGGGGCGTCGTCAGCTCGAGGCCGGGGATCTTGACCTTCAGGTCCGTCGGGTACTCGAAGATCCAGTGGACCGCATAGACTCCCTCGCCCTCATAGGCCTTCCTCGGGGGCTTTAGGACGAACTTGCCGTCTTCTTCCACAAGCACGAACAAGTTCGGTTTGTCGATGAAGAGTTCTGCTTGTTCTTTGGTCAGGGGATTGGCATAGACTAAGATCTTGGCAAAACCTAATGGAGCCAAGTAGTTGGCCATATTGCCCGATGTGCCTCCGATGCGCAGCCGATCATAACCGAATTTATCCATGGTCCAGTTGAAGGTCTCTTCGGACCGGATCATGAGCTGGAGAGCCTTCCCCTTTTGCATCGAATCCAACAAGCCGATGACTAGATCCGCGGGGGAGTTGATCTCAAGGGGCACCTGGCCTAGACTTTCGAGGACCTCCTGGCGGAGGGCATCGTCCTCTGCTAGGATCCTGGCCAATTCGTCGGGCCGAACGGCTTTCAGTCCATCGATGGTGGCATGAAACCCGAGTACTACTCCGGGGACCTGGTCGATTTTTGCTAGATTTTCAGGGAGGGAACGCTCATATAACCCATTCCAACTGTCAACAAGCTCCAACATCAAAACCCCCTTGCACCTTCTTAGGTTACCCGGAAATATTCGTTTCCCGCGGAGGCCTTTCCTTCCAAATCGAGGAGTTATCGGCTTTGTGTCGAAACCAGTAGGAGATGCATAGGAGGGAACAGGGAATCGGCAAGATAAGCGAGAAACTGGGGCTTTGTCGATCCCTGGTACGAAGTTCCAGGCAGCCTCGGTCTCGGCTGCTAGGGACGCTCTTCGCCCCTATCCTAAGAAGGGGCGGGAGGGGGAAAGACGGATGATGGAGTGACGGACCTTGCAGGAATACAGGGTCATAGCTGAGAGGTGCCAAGCCAGCATCATCGTGCGCCGGTCGGAGTTCATTGCCCAGGCCGCCCCGGTCGAAGACGAGGAAGAAGCCTGGCAGTTCGTGGAGGAGATCCGGGAACGCCATCGGGAGGCGACCCATAACGTCTATGCCTGGCGAGTCGGTCTTGCCGATGAGCTGATCCGCAGCAGCGATGATGGGGAGCCGGCCGGAACTGCCGGACGGCCAGTCTTAGAGGTTATCCAGCGGGAAGCCCTGCATAATGTGGTGGTGGTCGTCACCCGCTATTTTGGCGGCATCTTGCTGGGAGCGGGGGGACTGGTGCGGGCCTACAGCAAGGCGGCAACAGAAGTGTTGCGGGTGGCCCCCAAAGCTCTTTGCCAGCCCCGGCAAAGGCTTCGGATTCGCCTAGACTATGGCGCATTGGGCAAACTGCAAAATGAGATCATCCAAATTGGAGGGGCCATCGAGGAGGCCGATTACGGAGCTGTAGTCGTTTTGGATGTCCTGCTCCCCCTTACCGCGGTGGATTTCATCAGTCAAACGGCCCTCGATCTGACCAGGGGCGAGGCCCGCATTGAGCAGTTGGGGATCGAATATGTAATGGTCACAGGGGTGGATGAAAAAAAGTGACAAATTTATTGATGGAAGGGACCTATCGTGGGTTCAAGCTGGATCCTTTTCAGCTGGAAGCCATTGAACACATCGAGGCCGGGCTTTCCGTCTTGGTCTCCGCCCCGACAGGCGTAGGCAAGACTCTAATTGCCGACTACTTAATTGAAAAAACATACCGAGAAGGCAAACAAGTGGTTTACACCGCACCCATCAAGGCCCTCAGCAACCAGAAATTCAAAGAGTTTAAGCGTCTCTTGGGGGAGGATCAGGTGGGCATTCTAACCGGTGATGTCGTCATCAACCAGGATGCTCCGGTGATGATCATGACGACGGAGATCTTTCGCAACCTCCTCCATCTGGATCCGGGCCGCCTTGCCCACGTGGCCTATGTGATTTTCGATGAGATCCATTACATCGACGATCCTGAGCGGGGCAGCGTTTGGGAGGAAAGCTTGATCTTCATGCCTTCCACCATGCGCTTTCTCGGCCTTAGCGCCACCATCCCCAATGTGGATGAACTGGCCGCCTGGATAGGCCAGATCCACCAACAGGAAATCAAGATCGTTCGCCACCATCAGCGGGCCGTACCCCTGGAGCACAGGCTGTTTGAAATAAACAGGGGTCTTTGCACCCGCAAGCAGCTCCTCGCCTACTACCGGCGGCAGAAGGCCAAAGGAGCTAAGTTCGAGTCGACCACCCATCTCGATCTATTAGATTACATCGGTCCCGGCTACCTGCCCTGCCTGTTCTTCATGTTCAGCAGACGCAAGTGTGAACAGGCGGCGAGGGAGTTGGGTCAGAGCCAAGACTTCCTCGACTACCGGGAGAAGATGGACATCCGCAAGGTGGTCGACGAGGTGACGATGCGCTATCCTCCTGGTGTTCGGGGTCGGGGGAAGGAGCTCCTCGACCTTTGGCAAAAGGGGATCGCCTTTCACCATGCGGGGCTCTTGCCGGTGGTCAAGGATGTGGTGGAAGAGCTTTTTGAACGGCGCCTGTTAAAGATCATCTACTGCACCGAAACCTTTGCCGTGGGCCTGAACTTCCCTTGCCGAACCGTTTGTTTCGAATCGCTGACAAAATGGGATGGGGAGGTCTTCCGGCCCTTGGCCAATCGGGAGTATTTCCAGATGGCGGGCCGCGCGGGGAGGCGGGGGATTGACGAGGAAGGCTTCGTCTTTTCCCTGATCGACCTCAAATACTTTCAACCCGAGGAGCTGCCCTCCCTCCGGGAGGAGGATGTGGAGCCCCTCCGCAGCCGTTTTGCCCTATCCTACAACAGTGTCCTCAACCTTGTCCGCAAGTACGATGAGGAAGAAATCAACCGCATTTTGCAGCAGAACTTCGCCAGCTTCCAAAACCAGCTCGAACGCCGTCGGGCCGAGGACCGGGTGGAGGCCATCAAGGTCAGGTGGGCCAAAGAAAGATACTGTGCGGCCCGGGGACGCCCGGAGTGTCCTGTGGGCGACCGTCAGCTGGCCAGGAAGCTGGAAGACCTGCAAAAGGCGATGGGAAGCTTGGGGAAGAAGAGGCGGGATCGCCGGCAGCGGGCCTTGCTCAGGCGGGACATCGCCCGACTGGAAAAGCGCCTCGCCGGGTCCCGCAAGAAATGTTCGCCGAAGCAAGTTGAGCATTGTCGCAAGTGGAACAAACAATGGCTCCGGGACCAAAGGGAGCTCGAGGTGCTGCTCGAGCAGCTTGACCAAATGGAGGCTCCAGAGCGCTATCGGTTGGAGTTTGCCGCCAAGAAGGCTCTCCTGCAGGAGCTCGACTACCTGAGGGGCGATGAGTTCACTGCCAGGGGCGAGTTTGCCTCCCGCATCCAGGTCCAGGAGCTCTTGGTAACTGAGCTTTTCTTCGCCGGCATCTTCCACGAATACACCATTGATGAGATTAACGGCCTGGTTGCCGGCATTGATTATGAGCCGCGGCGGGGAGAATTCCGGCGTCCCCAGCGGGCGGTGAACCTGGCTCCAGTCACGAAACTAGTGCGCTACCTTCAAGATTTGGAGACGAACTTCACGGGAAGCACAAGCGTTCGCTTCCACGACCATCCCGTCCTCTTGGCCTACAATTGGAGCAGAGGGGTCCCCTTCGGGGAGCTCCTTGAAGGGTCGGGCATCGATGAGGGCGATTTGGTCTATAGTCTGCGGCGGGGGATCGATGTCCTGCGACAAATAAGAAGTGCGGCCGCGGAAGATCGGATTTTGAGCGCTAAGCTCCAAGCTTGCATTGAGCGGATGGACAGGGATGAGGTAGCCATCGTCTTGTAGTAGGGGAGGAACATCCCCGAAAACAGCTAATACTTCCATTAACCCGGCGGACAGCCTATGCCCGATGAAGGTGGTGCATATGCGGCGTCCGCTCCTTTGGGTCTTAGCTTGTTACAGCCTCGGCTGCCTTTTCGGCTGGCTTCTCCCTTCCTTGGGCAGGCATCTTCTTTATCCCCTCATCCTGGTCACCCTTTATTACCTTTTCGCCGCCCACCGGCGGCCTTGGGCCCGGTGGCTGGCAGCCTTACTGCTAGTTGCCTTGGGACTCCTCCGGACAAGCGCAGCCCTGGAAGGGCCGCGCCAGTTGGCCGCCTTCCATTCCCGGGAGGAGACAACCTTGCGGGGCCGAGTGGCTACTTCCCCCATCTTCGCCGAGGATCGGGTGCGCTTTGCCTTCGCGGTTGAGGAGCTCCTCCAAGACGGGATTCGCTTTCGGGGCCGGGGCCTGGTCCAGGTGACGATGGAGGTTGCCACCGAGGGGAAGATACCTGCTTACGGCGATGAACTGTTGCTGTTGGCACCTTTGCGATCGCCTAGGACGGCTGGCAACCCGGGCGAGTTTTGCTACGCTTCGCATTTGCTCCGTCGAGGCATAGGCGGAGTGGCCTATGTCCAGGAAGGGGATTATGCGGTCCTAGCTGAGGGTGGAGGCAATGTCCTCGTTCGGCGGGCCATGGCCACCCGGGACCGCTTCATCTCCCTTTGGCGGGAAGTTATGCCCCCGACCCAGGCCGAAGTCCTGATCGCCATGGCGACGGGTCAGCGAGGGGACCTTCCGTCCGACATCGAGCTGGATTTCACCAGGACGGGCCTGGGCCATTTGCTGGCCGTCTCCGGGGTTCATGTGGGCCTGGTTGGAGCTTTTGTCCTGCTTCTTGGGCGTCTCTTTCGTCTGCCCCAGACCGTAGGGCAGGTGCTCACGGCAATTGCCATCTTCTTTTACGTCCTAGCCATCGGACCGCGGGCCTCGGCCTGGCGAGCGCTTCTAATGGCCGTCGGCGCCATCGGGGGCCTCCTCCTTCACCGGCGGGCCGATGGCTTGAATCTGTGGGCTTTGGCAGCCTTGGTCCTGTTGTTGATCAACCCCCTGCAGTGGGGTGAGGTCGGTTTTCAACTATCCTTCGCGGCAACTTGGGCCCTCATCTGCTTGACTTCACCAATCAGGGCTTTTCTGCCTGGGGTTTTGGCCGCCTCCGCGGCCGCCTGGCTTGGGACCTGGCCCTTGATGGCCTATCATTTTCAACAGCTGGCCTTGGCAGGGCTCCTGGCCAATCCCCTAGCCATACCTTTGGCCGGGGTGATTCTGGGCTTGGGGCTCTTGTTGGGCCTTGTGGGGCAAGTTTGGTCCCCCGCGGCCGCGCCCCTCAGCTGGTGTTTAGTCAAGCTGATGGACCTTTTTCTGTGGCTCGCCCGCATCTTCGCTAGGCTCCCCCTTTACTTTGAACCTGCCCAACCGCCTGCCGTGCTCGTCGCCGGTTATTATCTCCTCCTCCTTTGGCTGTGGCAGCAGGAACGCAGGCTGCTGCCCCACAACATCGGCAACGCCCCCATCCGCCGCCGACAGCTCGCCGCCGTCCTGTTGATCTTGACCCTCTTCGTTTGGGCGCGGGTGGTCGATCTTTATCGGCGAGATTTGGTGGTCACCTTCCTCGATGTGGGGCAGGGCGATGCAGCCTTGCTCGAGTTTCCCGGGCGAGTCAGGGTGCTCATCGATGGGGGAGGTCGCCCCGAGCATCTTGCGGGCGACTTCGATGTGGGCCGGGACGTGCTCCTACCCTATTTCCGGCGCAGGGGCATCAAGTCCTTGGATCTGGTGATTTGCACCCATCCCCATGAGGATCATTTCCAAGGACTGATCGCCGTGTTGGAGGCGATGCCTGTCAGCTTGGTGGTTGATAACGGGGAAGTTGGCCCGACTGCTGCGTATGAGCGGTATCACCTGCTGGCGCGGCGGGGAGACTACCTGACCGGCAGGGCGGGGGTGCACCTCAAGCCGGGGATCAGCATCCTCCATCCGCCGGCGGTTCATCTTGCGGGAACGACTTCCGATGTCAACAACAATTCCATCGTTTGTCGCGTCCAATTCGGACAGGTAAGCTTTTTGTTCACCGGCGATCTGGACTTTGAAGGGCAGGAGTACCTGCTGAAGGGGGGGAGCACATTAGCTGCCGATGTGTTGAAATATCCCCATCATGGAAGCCGGCTGGCCTTCAACCCTTCTTTCTTAGCGGCAGTCAGTCCCCAGGTATGCGTCATCTCCGTCGGACCAAACCCTTTTGGCCAGCCTGCACCTGCCGTCTTGTCCTTCTTGGCCGGGGCGGGTGTGGCAACCTACCGCACGGATTTGGATGGGGCGGTGCGGGTGATTGCCGATGGCAGGTCCCTCCGGGTCATTCCCACCCGCAGGAATCTACTCTTCAGGGGAGAAAGATTTTAGGGGAGGCGAATGGATTGGGCTATGAACAGGTGCAGCAGGATCTCGAGGCAGGGACCTTTCCCCCTGTGTGCCTGCTCGATGGACCAGAAGCTTATCTCCGACGAAAAGCCCTGAAGGCCATCGTTGAGGGCCTGCTCAGGCCTGAAGAGCGGGAGTGGGGCAGCATTCCCATTGAGGGGCGGGGGGCCTCAGCCCACTCGATCACCGCCGCTTTGGCGACGGTGCCCTTTGGAGCTCGTTATGGGGTCGTCATGGTGCTGGGGATCGAAGAAATGGACGATGGGGAGCAGGAAGCCCTGGCCCGTTCCTTGCCTGAACTGCCCCCTGGGTACTTGGTGCTCACCGCCGCCAAGCTCGATCGGGGGAGGAAACTCTACAAGGCGGTGGCCAAGTGGGGCAAGGTTTATCGATTCGATCATTTAACGGGACTTGGCCTCAAGCGCTGGGTGGAGACAAGGGCAACTCAGCTGGGCCTCAAACTCCCCCCAGGGGCGATCCGGGAGCTGATGGGGATCGAAGACCTTGGCTACCTAGATACCGAACTTGCCAAGATGGCCCTTTACCATCCGGGCGGCGCCCTCTCCCAGGAGGAATTCGATGAGCTCCTTTTTCCCAGGCAAGAGGAGGACGATAAGCGGATCTTTGCCTTTGTTGACGCGGTTGGCATGAAAAACACCGCCCAGGCCCTCAGCCATCTCGACGGGCTGTGGGGCCTGGGCTACGATTACGCCCGCATCTTCGGCATGTTGGCCCGTCAGATCCGGCTGCTGATCATGGCCGCCGGAGCCGGGGGTCGACCGGACGTGCTAGTTCGCCAGCACAAGCTAAACGCCTTTGTGGCCAAGAAGGTTTGCCAGCAGTCGGCGAACTTCTCGGCAATGGAACTGCGCCAAGCCATGGATCGGCTGCTTCGAACCGATCAGTTGTTGAAAACGGGCATGCCTCCCAGAGTGGCCCTGGAGGCTTTAGTGGTCAGTCTTACCAAATAAAAAAAACGCCCCGGATATCCGATGGCGTTTTTCTTTCTTTAGCCGGCGAGAGAGGCTAGGCGTTTGGACAGGCGCGACTTTCTCCGGGCAGCCTGATTCTTGTGGATGACGCCTTTGCTGGCAGCTCGATCGATTTGGCTGATTGCCTTGCGCAAAGACTGTTCGGCTTCTTCCCGGCTGCCGGCCTCAATAGCCTGAAGATACTTCCGGATAGCCGTCCGCATGGCCGACTTGACCTGCCGGTTTCTCAGGGTCCGTTTTTCGGTAACCCGAACCCGCTTAGCCGCGGAGCTGACTTTAGGCACTCGCTTCACCTCCCCGTTTAGGACGCCCCTATTTTACCATGCTCACGATCAAACTGCAACAGGGACCTTGCCGCTTGCTGTTGGTCTGTGATATTGTCAGGGTGTAACTGGTCTGTGAAAATATCAGTATGGAGAGCTTTATCATGACCCAAAAAGATGCTGAGAGACACCACATAGTCAAGAAGTGCCTGGAGGGTTCGCTAACCGTTAGAGAGGCGGCTGAGATACTAAGACTCAGCGAGCGCCAAATCTACCGACTGAAAGCTGGTGTAAAAAAACTAGGGGCGAAGGCCATTCCTCACAAAAACAGGGGGCGCAAACCCAGCCATGCACTTACCCCGGAAATTGAAGAGA